>JAIXYV010000023.1 GCA_027490055.1 Bacteroidota bacterium
CGCCACTAATTTTGGCATACAAATGGGCTGCGCCAAAAAATGGCAATTGCAGATAGCTAATGCCGCTGGTATACTTGGTAAAGATGATGTCTTTACTTGTGTCGATGCTGAAGCCTCTTCCGGTTAGTGTATCCATTCCGGAAGGTAGCTTTTCTGAGTCCCAGTGGTAAATGAAGGTAGCAGGTAAATACACATAGTACCCTGAAGCATCTGCCCACATAGTGCTTTTGTAGGTGAATATCTTATACTTCGAATTCATGTTCAGCGACAGGAACATGCCTGCCGCATAAAGGAGAATAAAAAGTACCGTATTTTTTTTCACGCCTGCTGAATGGGTTTAACTCTGGCAAATGTAGGGCTATTTAGTTTTTTATCAAATTGGAGAAGTTAAGGATAAATTCATCTCTATGGTGGGGATTATCCGCTATCTACCCTTAACTTTGCAGAGCATGACTAAGAAAAAGAACAGTACTCAGCTGTTAGAGCAAGAGATCCTTAGGGTTCTCACCGAGCAGCAGGGTAAAATCCTCAACCACAAACAAATTTTTTCCAAGCTCGAATTGGAAGATTTGCCAAAACGTGCAGAGGATATTCTACCTATCCTTAATCACCTTTGCGAAACAGGCGCCCTTGGCAAAAAGGAAACGTACAAGTTCTACCGTCTAATGCCTAAAAAGACCGTTCAAGGCGTCATTGACATTACCCGCAATGGCAGAGTCTTTTTAAAAACTGAGGAGTTTGAAGATGATCTGATGGTTGGATTTACTGCCATTCGTCTCTTGCCATACGATGTTGTCGAAGCAACGCTTTTCAGACAAGATAAGAAAACGCCTAAAGCGGATATTGTTCAGTTAATAGCCCATTCAGACAGACAATTTACGGGTGTACTCGAAATGCGCGGTCACCATTGGTTTATCCAGCCAGATAATCAACGCTTTCAGGAATTGTTTACAATTCAACACGATGATGCGTTTAAACATGGTAAAAAGGTTGTGTTTAAAATTAAGGAATTCAGAAAAGACAGTCGTCTGCCTGCCGCTACTCTTGTAGAAGTTTTAGGTAAACCTGGCGATCACCATACAGAAATGCATGCCATCCTCGCTGAATTCGGTTTGCCTGAAGCCTTTGATGCCGAAGTGCAGGAAGCCTCTGATAGCATCTCTGAAATTATTAGTAATTCGGATCTGAAGGGAAGGGAAGATTACAGAAAAATTCTAACCTTTACGATCGACCCAGACACGGCGAAAGATTTTGATGATGCCATTTCATATCAGCACTTGCCTAATGGCAATTTTGAGGTAGGTGTGCATATTGCAGATGTCAGTCACTATGTAAAACCTGGTTCGGTACTCGATAACGAGGCCTATAAACGTGCAACCTCTGTTTACCTGGTAGATAGAGTAGTGCCGATGCTGCCATTTAAATTGTCTGATGTCGTTTGTTCGTTGGTGCCTCATAAGGATCGCCTGACTTGCGCCGTCATCTTTGAAATAAGTAGCGATTTTAAAATTGTTAATAAGCGTTTTATTAAATCGGTTATTCATTCTGATAAACGTTTCTCATACGAAGAAGCTCAGGACATCCTCAACGAAGGGAAAGGTATTTTCCATGATGAACTCAAACATCTGAATACATTTGCCAAATATTTAAGCGCTAAGCGTTATGAGAAAGGGGCCATGAGTTTCGAGTCTACAGAATATAAGTTTGTACTCGACGAGCAGTTCAGGCCCATTTCTATGAAAGTGAAACTCCGTCAGGATACCAATAAACTGATAGAAGAATTAATGCTCCTGGCTAACAGAACAGTGGCCGAACATATCTATCTGGGCAAACCCAGAAAGCCGTTTATCTACCGTACGCACGACGAGCCAAGTGATTTAAGGTTGCAGGAACTCAAACGCTTCCTCGGTAAGTTTGGATACCATCTGGAAATCGATAATGAAAATGTGTTCAGAACTTCGATTAACGAGATCTCTAAAAAGGTAGAGGGTAAACCCGAGCAGGATCTGGTGCGCAACATGTCCATCAGAAGTATGGCTAAGGCTGTTTACACACCCAATAAGCCCAGTCACTTTGGTTTAGCGTTCCAACACTATTCCCACTTCACTTCGCCTATCAGAAGATACCCGGATATTATCGCTCACAGATTGCTGTTTGGCTATCAGGATGGGCAGTCTATGGAGCAAATTTGTCAGTGGAATATGGAAAAATTAGACGCTGCCTGCAAACAATCTTCGAAAATGGAGGTTATAGCATCAGAGGCTGAGAGAGCTTCCATAAAATACAAACAGGCAGAATGGATGGAATCGCAGATAGGGAAGGTATTCCCAGGCGTTATCAGCGGTTTGACAGATTTCGGTATGTTTGTAGAAATTAAAGAGTACAAGTGTGAGGGAATGATACGACTAAATAGAATTGAAGGCGACCATTACGAATACGATTCGTATCTCATGGCAGTTATCGGTAGTAAGTTTTACCGACAATTTAAAATGGGCGACGAGGTTCAGGTGCTGGTAGCCAATGCCAATAAAATTAGCCGTATGATAGATCTCGAACTGATATTAGATTCAACAACCACTAAAAAACCACATGACAGAAAACGTCGTAACTTCAGATAATTTTGAACACTACCTGGTGTCGCATCCTTTTATAGGCAAGCCAGAGAATCTTTATAATGCCATGAACTATATCATGCAGCTCGGTGGCAAACGTATGCGTCCTAAATTTTTACTGCTGGCCTATAAAGCTAATGGTGGTAATAGCGACGAACAAGCTATGAAGCTTGCTCTGTCTATAGAAACCTTCCATAATTTTAGTCTGGTACACGACGATATCATGGACAATGCGCCCATCAGACGCGGTAAGAAAACCGTACACGAAGAATGGAATATGCCTACCGCTATTCTGGCTGGTGATAACCTCTTACTACAATGCTACAGATTAATACTGGAAACCGAACTCCCATGCAGTGTCGAGCTCTTAAAAGAGTTTACTGCTATGTCGGCGCTGGTTTGTGATGGTCAGCAAATGGATATGAATCTGCCGAATTACGAAACGATTTCTGAAGCCGATTATCTAAAAATGATAGAACTGAAAACAGCGGTACTGCCTGCCTGCGCACTTAAAATGGGTGCTATGGCTGCTGGAGCCTCCGAAAAAGTGGCGCAACAGTACTACAACTTCGGTCTAAACATCGGTATGGCGTTTCAACTTCAGGATGATTTTCTGGATGCCTTTGGCGCTGAAGCTGAAATAGGCAAACAGGAAGCTGGAGATATTATCGAAAATAAACGAACCATTCTGTACCTGCACGCCGAATCTACTCTGCCTGCCAGTGAATGTGCTGAATTAAAAGAATGGATGAGCTATTCACCTGAGCAGCCTCAGGAGAAAATAGAAAGAGTAAGACAACTCTTTAAGCAAGCTGGAAGCGACTCGTATCTGGCGGAGATGAAAGCTGGCTACGAGCATAATGCCCTTCAGATTCTGAATGAAGTTTGTACCGATGCCGTCTACAAGCAGCAATTTATGCTCTTGTTTGATTTTCTGAAAGCAAGAAACAGTTAAGATTGCTCTGGCTTGGGTCCGCCACCATTCCCCCCGCCATGCGGTGGTCTGTTGCCTTTAGGTTTGAATTTATTATAAGGTTTTTTAAACGATTTTTTATCGCCTTCTGGTCGTGTATGTCTTTTGTTGGGCTCGTAGGCCGGTCCCGCGCCTAAGAATTCAGGCAATGGGTATTTTTTAATTTCATACCCTATCAAATCTTCAATCTTTTTGAATCGGTGTTGATTTAGTTCGTTAATGAAGGTAATAGCAACGCCTTTAGATTCGGCTCTGGCGGTACGACCAACACGGTGCACATAATCCTCGGCATCTTGAGGTACTTCGTAGTTAATCACCAGTCCTATGTCTTCAATATCGATACCTCTCGATAGGATATCTGTAGCAACCAAAATTTGCACTTGCTTGCTTCTGAATTGTCTTAACACGTCCTCGCGTTCGTTCTGCTCAA
>JAIXYV010000098.1 GCA_027490055.1 Bacteroidota bacterium
CGGAAGGTCCGAATATCGGTTTGATCTCGTCTCTTTGTGTTCACGCTAAAATTAATGGCATGGGCTTCATCGAAACGCCTTACAGACCGGTAGAGGATGGTAAAGTAAACTTTAGTAAACCTGTTGTTTATCTTAGCGCTGAAGAAGAAGATGGTAAAATCATCGCTCAGTGTAATGTAGATATTACAGAAAAAGGTGAATTTAAGTCTAATGAAATTAAAGCCAGATTTGAAGGCGACTTCCCTCTGGTAGAAGCTGAAAAGCTGGACTATATGGACGTTGCTCCAAACCAAATCGTATCTATCGCCGCTTCCCTGATTCCGTTCTTAGAACATGATGACGCGAACAGAGCGCTGATGGGATCGAACATGCAACGTCAGGCTGTACCTTTATTAAGACCAGAAGCTCCAATCGTTGGAACTGGTCTTGAAGAACGTGTAGCTAGAGATTCCAGAGCTTTAATTATGGCTGAAGGTGATGGTGTCGTAGATTATGTGGACGCTAACGAAATTAAAGTTCGTTATGATTTCACTGCCGACGACGAACTAGTAAGCTTCGCCAACAATATCAAAGCCTACAGATTAACGAAATTCTTAAGAACCAACCAAAGTACCTGTATCAACCTGAAACCAATCGTTAAGAAAGGTCAACGTGTTGCTAAAGGTGAAGTGCTTTGCGAAGGATACGCTACTCAAGATGGCGAACTGGCAATCGGAAGAAACCTTAAAGTGGCATTCATGCCTTGGCAAGGTTATAACTTCGAGGATGCGATCGTTATCTCTGAAAAAGTAGTAAGCGACGACTGGTATACTTCTATCCATATCGACGAGTTCGAACTGGAAGTGAGAGATACTAAACGTGGTGAAGAAGAATTAACCAATGATATCCCTAACGTTAGCGAAGAAGCTACCAAAAATCTTGATGAAAATGGTCTGATTCGTATCGGTGCCGAACTGAAAGAAGGTGATATCATCATAGGTAAAATCACACCTAAAGGTGAAACTGAACCTTCTCCAGAAGAGAAACTCTTGAGAGCAATCTTCGGTGATAAAGCAGGTGATGTGAAAGATGCTTCGCTTAAAGCGCCGCCATCAACTGAAGGTGTTGTAATCGACAAAAAACTGTTCACCAAAACCAAAAAGGAAAAAGGTGCTAAAACAGACGAAAAAGCTAAATTGGCTAAAAACGAAGTCGAGTACAAGAAAAATAAAGAAAAAGTTACTGAAATTTTAGTTCAGAAATTGTTTAAAGTCCTTAATGGCAAAACCTCTGCAGGTGTTAAAGCTGTATATGGTGATGACATGATTCCAAAAGGTACTAAATTCACTCTGAAAAACCTTTCATCTGTAGATTACGATAATGTGAGTTTTGCTAGCTGGACTTCAGATGCAGACAAAAACGTTGTTGTAAATACAATCCTGAAAAACTTCAAATCTCAGGTAACTGAAATTTACGCAGCTTACAGAAGAGAGTACTACGCTATCACTGTTGGTGATGAATTACCAACTGGTATCCTGAAAATGGCTAAAGTATACGTAGCTCAGAAACGTAAGTTGAAAGTAGGTGATAAGATGGCAGGTAGACACGGTAACAAAGGTATTGTTGCCCGTATCACACGTGCTGAAGACATGCCATTCCTGGAAGACGGAACGCCGGTAGATATCGTATTGAATCCACTGGGTGTACCTTCAAGGATGAACCTTGGACAGATTTATGAAACTGTTCTTGGATGGGCTGGTCAGGAGCTTGGTCTGAAATTCGCTACACCGATTTTTGATGGTGCTAAACCATACGAAATCAACGAATATACTGCCAAAGCTGGTATCCCAACTAATGGTCAGGTGTACCTTTACGACGGTTTAACCGGCGAAAGATTCCATCAGCCAACTACAGTGGGTATCATCTACATGCTTAAACTTGGTCACATGGTTGACGATAAGATGCACGCTCGTTCTATCGGACCGTACTCAATGATTACTCAGCAGCCACTTGGTGGTAAAGCTCAGTTCGGTGGTCAGCGTTTTGGTGAGATGGAGGTTTGGGCTCTGGAAGCATTCGGTGCTGCCAATATCCTGAGAGAAATCCTGACAATCAAATCTGACGATATCATGGGTCGTGCGAAAACTTATGAGGCCATCGTTAAAGGTGATAACATTACTCAAGTCGGTATTCCTGAATCATTCAACGTATTGATCCACGAATTAAGAGGTCTTGGTATCGAAATGACCTTCGAGGAATAAGCTAAATTTCAATTCTTAAACAGTAAAATTTAAAAAATGTCAACGATTAAAAAGAGTCAGAAAATAAAAAGTAATTTCACCAAGATCCGTATCGGTCTTGCTTCTCCTGAAAGTATCCTGCAAAGATCTTTCGGTGAAGTAATCAAGCCCGAAACCATCAACTACCGTAGCTACAAGCCGGAGATGGGCGGACTTTTTTGTGAAAGAATATTCGGTCCTATTAAGGATTATGAATGCCATTGCGGCAAATACAAACGTATCCGTTACAAAGGCATCGTTTGCGACCGTTGTGGTGTTGAGGTAACTGAAAAGAAAGTAAGAAGAGAAAGAATGGGTCACATCAACCTTGTTGTGCCTGTTGCTCACATCTGGTACTTCCGCTCTTTGCCAAATAAAATTGGTTACTTACTAGGCTTAAGCAGTAAGAAACTCGACCTGGTTATCTATTATGAAAGATATATCGTTATTCAAACCGGAGAATACGAAGGTGTAAGCCGTCTCGACCTCCTGTCTGAAGAAGAATACCTTGATATTCTGGATAAATTACCAAAAGAAAATCAATACCTAGATGATAGCGATCCTAAGAAATTCGTTGCTAAAATGGGTGCTGAAGCACTTTGGGAACTATTGAGCAATATCGATCTTGATGGATTGAGCTATAGCTTAAGAAACCAGGCAGCTACCGAAACTTCTCAACAACGTAAAGCTGAAGCTTTAAAGCGTTTGAAAGTTATAGAAAGCTTCCGTTCTGCTAACAGAGATAATAACATCAACCGTCCTGAATGGATGGTGATGAAAATGTTACCTGTTATTCCACCAGAACTTCGTCCGCTTGTGCCTCTAGAAGGTGGTAGATTTGCTACATCGGATTTAAACGATTTATACAGAAGGGTAATTATCCGTAATAACCGTCTGAAACGTTTAATGGAAATTAAAGCGCCAGAAGTAATTCTGCGTAACGAAAAAAGGATGTTACAAGAGTCTGTAGACTCATTGTTAGATAATACCAGAAGATCTTCTGCTGTTAAATCTGATGGTAACAGACCACTCAAATCTTTGAGTGATATGTTGAAAGGTAAACAAGGTCGTTTCCGTTTGAACTTATTAGGTAAACGTGTTGACTATTCTGGTCGTTCTGTTATCGTCGTAGGTCCTAAACTGAAATTAAGCGAATGCGGTCTGCCAAAAGCAATGGCTGCTGAGCTGTTCAAACCATTCATCATTCGTAAATTAATCGAAAGAGGTGTTGTTAAAACGGTTAAATCAGCGAAGAAAATCGTTGACAAAAAAGAACCAATCATTTGGGAAATTCTTGAAAATATCCTGAAAGGTCATCCAGTGCTTCTAAACAGAGCTCCAACACTCCACAGATTAGGTATTCAGGCTTTCCAACCTAAATTGATCGAAGGAAAAGCAATTCAGTTGCACCCACTAACCTGTACTGGTTTCAACGCCGACTTTGACGGTGACCAGATGGCTGTGCACGTGCCACTAGGTAATGCTGCTATCCTTGAAGCTCAGTTGTTAATGCTGGCGCCTCACAATATCTTAAACCCTGCTAACGGTTCTCCAATCACCGTTCCTTCTCAGGACATGGTGCTTGGTTTATACTATATCACTAAAGGTAGAAAATCAACTCCTGAAAAAATTGTAAAAGGTGAAGGTATCACTTTCTACTCTCCAGAAGAAGTTATCATCGCCTATAATGAAGGTAAAGCCGATTTGCATGCTTGGATCAAATGCCGTCTGAAAGACAGAGACGAAAATGGTAATATCGTTGTTAAACTCATCGAAACTACTGTTGGTCGTGTTATCTTCAATCAGGTAGTACCAGAAATGATGGGTTATATCAACCAGTTGCTGACTAAAAAGTCGCTGCGTGATATCATCAGCAACTTCGTAAAAGAAGTTGGTGTGGCTCGTACCTCTAAGTTCCTGGACGATATCAAAGACTTAGGTTTCCACTTCGCATTTAAAGGTGGTCTGTCGTTTAACTTAAACTACGTACAGATTCCAGATGCTAAAGAGAAATTAATAGAAAAAGCAAAAAGTGAAGTTGACGAAATCAAATTCAACTACGAAAATGGTTTCATCACTAACAACGAACGTTATAACCAGGTTATCGATATCTGGACAAGAATCAACTCTCAGGTAGGTGAAATCCTATTGAAAGAATTAGCTGAAAACGATCAGGGCTTCAACCCAATCTATATGATGCTTGATTCTGGAGCAAGGGGTTCTAAAGAGCAAATTCGTCAGCTTGGTGGTATGAGAGGGCTGATGGCAAAACCACAAAAAAATATTGGTGGTGGTGTCGGTGAGATCATTGAAAACCCGATTCTTTCAAACTTTAAAGAAGGTCTGTCAGTATTAGAATACTTTATCTCTACTCACGGTGCTCGTAAAGGTTTGGCGGATACTGCGTTAAAAACGGCTGACGCTGGTTACTTAACCAGAAGATTGCATGACGTTGCTCAAGACGTAATCATTACGGATAAAGATTGTGGTACCCTAAGAGGTCTTTCTCTAACCGCACTTAAAGATAATGATGATGTTGTAGAAAGCTTATACGAAAGAATACTTGGTAGAACAGGTTTATACGATACTTACCATCCTGAAACCGGCGAACTGATTGTTCAGGCGGGTTCTGAAATCACTGAAGAAGTAGCGAGAATTATCGAGTCTTCAGGAATCGAAGAAATGGAAATTCGTTCAGTATTAACTTGCGAAACCAGAAGCGGTGTTTGTGCTAAATGTTATGGTAGAAACCTGACAAATGGCAGAATGGTTCAAATAGGAGAGGCTGTAGGTGTTATCGCTGCTCAGTCAATCGGTGAACCTGGAACTCAGTTGACACTTCGTACCTTCCACGTGGGTGGTACTGCATCAAGTATCGCAGCTGAATCTCAAATCGTTTCTAAATTTGATGGTATCGTAAGCTTCGATGAACTTAAAACAGTAGGTACCGAAAAAATGGACGAAGGAACAGGTGAAAAAGTTAAAGTTGACCTGAACTTAAGTCGTAGCGCTGAAGTACGTATCCTCGAACCTAAAACAAAAAATATCCTGATTACTTTCGTAGTTCCTTACGGTTCATTCGTGTTCCTTAAAGAAGGTGCTGCTGTGAAAAAAGGTGATGTGATTTGTTCTTGGGATCCATACAACGCCGTAATCTTATCTGATACAGCTGGTAAAATCGTTTATGAAAACATCATCGATGGTATCACTTTCAGAGAAGAAAATGACGAAGTAACTGGTTATGGTGAAAAGGTAATTATCGAAACTAAAGATAAAACCAAAACACCTTCAATCAAAATCATGGGTAAAGATAAAACCATTATCAAAGAGATCAGTTTACCAGTAGGTGCACACATCTCTGTTGATGACGGAAAAGCTATCGTTGCCGGTGAAATTATTGCGAAAATTCCACGTTCTGCTCGTGGTACCCGAGATATCACAGGTGGTCTTCCTCGTGTAACTGAGTTATTCGAAGCAAGAAATCCATCTAACCCTGCTACTGTATCTGAAATTGATGGTGTAGTAACTTATGGTGGTATCAAACGTGGTAACAGAGAAATTACTGTAACAAGTAAAGACGGTGAATTGAAACACTACATGATTCCATTGTCTAAACATATCTTTGTTCAGGATAATGACTATATCAAAGCTGGTGCTCCGCTTTCTGATGGTGCTATCACACCTCAGGATATCCTTAGAATTCAAGGTCCAACCGCCGTACAACGTTATATCCTGAATGGTATTCAGGAAGTATACCGTCTGCAAGGTGTAAAAATCAACGATAAACACATCGAAATCATCGTGAGACAAATGATGCAAAAGATGATCGTTGAACAACCTGGTGATACTCAGTTCCTGGAAAACGAAATCGTTGAGAAATGGGAATTGTTCCAGGAAAATGACTGGATCTATGATCGCAAAGTGGTTCTTGAAGCAGGTGATTCTGAAAAATTAAAAGTTGGTCAGATCGTTTCTCTTCGTGAATTAAGAGAAGAAAACAGTTCATTGAAACGTCAGGATAAACAACAGGTGCTTGTTAGAGACGCCGTTACAGCTACTGCCGATGCAGTTCTGCAAGGTATCACAAGAGCATCCCTGGCAACCAGAAGCTTCATGAGTGCTGCATCGTTCCAGGAAACTACTAAAGTATTGAACGAAGCTGCTATCGCAGGTAAAGTCGACTTTATGCGCGGACTGAAAGAAAACGTTATTGTTGGTCACCTGATTCCTGCCGGTACCGGTATGAGAATGTACGATAATATCGTTGTTGGTTCTAAAGAAGAATTCGAGAAGTTAATGGCTTCTAAAGAAGAAGGCGAAACAGCCGCTTCTAACTAATAATCGTAACATTTTGATAAAAACCTCCACCTAATAAGTGGAGGTTTTTTTATTTGTTAAAATTTATTCGTCTGTAATATAATTTAATGCTATTTCAAGAAAAAATAATTCTATTTTTGGAATGGCATTTGCTCAACAAAAATTAAATAACTAAAATTGAATAATTACACAAAATGAATATACAAAATGATATAGTGGATTCTATGCAGATGATCGAAAATTCAACGGTCGAAGTCATCTTCAAATCGGATGCTGTTATTGGTCTCGACCAAATTAAACACACCTTTAATCAGTTGCACCAGTTAACCGGCGATAAACCGCATAAAAAATTAATCATTACCGGTAGAAGAACCGAAATCACCAAAGATGCCAGGTTGTTCGGAATGGAAGAAGCCAAAAGAATTGGTGAATACGTCAAAGCCGAAGCGATCGTCGTGCACTCTCTCTACCAAAAAATGGTCATTAACTTCTACAGAAGGTTCATTGATTCTAAATACCCAACCCGTTTTTTTACGGATGTTGATAAAGCAAAAGAATGGTTAGCTAATTATTAAGTGCTTAATTATTAGATGTTTATTTTTTGATTAAGATAAATATCTAGTATTATATTAAATAATTCGTGCTATTGAGCATCTTACACTTAAAAATATTAGCTTAATCATAAAACTAAAATATACGATAAAATAAATAAATTTACAATTTATTATTTCTTTTGACTTTCTTGTTAAATTAATCCATCTTTGTGCGCCACATGACTGACTGGATTTCTAAAACAATTACCAACAAACGACTGCAGCTTACCAAAAAACAATTCGTTTTTCATTTCTTTTTCGTCGTTGTCTTTCCAGCCTTACTGATACTTTCAGTTCAATTATTTGCTCACTGGAGTAAAATTCCGCACAATCAGATTCTACCGCTTAAAAATGCCACACTAAAATTTGCATCTTTTTTTTCGCTGGCATATGGCATAGCCCAATACACCAGATTGCAAATGACTGAAGTGTATTGCGAACTTACAAATGATGAATTTCAGGCCACCTGTAAAGATCTGGCGCTTGTAATGAATTGGATCGTCGAAGCAAAAGGGGAGAACTACGTAGTCTGTACAACACCCTTTAAATGGTATAACTGGGGAACACTTGTAACCATTATCAATACTGGCGATTCTGTTATTTTTAATTCTATATGCGATCTTTATAACCGACCAGCAACAGTCTCTTTCGGACAGAATTCACGAAATTATAAAGCACTTAAAACAGCTTTTTCTATTAGTTAAAAAAATACAGACCCAAAGCGTTAATAATTATGCTGTCTTTGTCCTTGTTTAAGTAGTCTATTCAGATTATTTTCGCATCATTATTTATTATGGCAACAGCATCAGATTTATCAGTAGGACAGTTTATCCGCCACAACGGCGAGTTAGTTCAAATTATTGAGTATATACACAGAACCCCAGGTAACTTAAGAGCCTTTTATCAAGGTAAAATGAAGAATGTTAAAACCGGTAAATCGGTTGAAAATCGCTTCAATCCTGGTGAGAAAGTGGAAATCGTTAGAGTGGAAGTTCGCGAACTTGCTTACCTTTACAAAGAAGGGGATGCATTCGTTTGTATGGATAATGAGTCATTCGAGCAATACAATATCTCTGAAAATTTCTTCGGTGATGCCGCTCCGTTTATGATTGAGGGTATGACTGTTCTGGTTTCTTTTGAAGAAGGCGATAACCCAATCGGTGCTCAACCACCTACACACGTTGAACTGGAAGTTACCTATACAGAACCTGGTATTAAAGGTGATACAGCAACAAACACACTTAAACCAGCTACAGTTTCTACTGGTGCCAATATCATGGTGCCTCTATTCGTTAATATTAACGATAAAATTAAAATCGATTTAAGAACCATCGAATACGTAGAAAGAGTAAAATAATTCTTAATCCAATGTTAACCTTAAATCGCAACTTGAATTAATTTTTGGGTTGCGATTTAATATTTAATTACTAATCCAATATTTAAAAACCGTGTCTCAAGCATTATCATCTGACAACAACTTTCTTGGTATAACCGAACCTGAACTTTATCAGTACGACACTTCTAAAGTCGTTATTCAATCTGCCCCATACGAACATACATCTTCCTATTTGCAGGGAAGTAAGCTCGGACCATCTGCCATAATTGATGCATCCCACTTTGTAGAGTTCTACGATGAAGAAACCGATCAAGAAGCCTATAAAAAAATAGGTATTGCAACGGTTGAAGAAATGGATTTTGAAGGTAAGGTAGATAAAGATGCTGTCGACCTGATCGAAGCCGAAACCCTAAAACACATCAATAACAACAAATTTGTTGTGTCTCTGGGTGCTGAACATACCGTTTCTCTCGGGTTTGTTAAAGCCCATCTTCATAAGTACAATGATTTTTCTGTACTTCAAATCGATGCCCACTCTGATCTTCGTTTGGAGTATCACGATAATCCCTATTCACATGCCAGCGTATTAGCGCGAATCCATGACCTTGGTGTTCCAATCTGTCAGGTTGGTATCAGAGCGCAATGCAAGCAAGAAGCAGATTTAATTAAATCATCGCCTTTAATCAATACCTGGTATGCTCATATGATTCAGGAGAATGATGCCTGGATGGATGATGTAATCGCTAAACTAAACGATAAAGTATACATCACCATCGATGCCGATGGTTTTGATCCTTCCGTTATGCCAGCTGTTGGTACCGCCGAACCAGGTGGTTTAATGTGGCATCAGGGACTGAAATTAATGCGTAAAGTGGCGGAAAAGAAACAAGTCATTGGTTTTGATATCGTCGAGTGCGCTCCTAAAGAATCAGAAATATTAACCCAGTTTAACCTGGCAAAACTATTATACAAAATCCTGGGCTATTGCACCCACTACAACAAACTGTAAGATGAAAATATATTTCGATAATGCTGCAACTACTCCCATAGATCCAGAAGTTCTCGAGGCTATGATCCCGGTGATGAGAGAGGACTTTGGAAATCCTTCTTCTACACATGCTTTTGGTAGAAAGGTTAAAGCACATCTCGAAAATAGTCGCCGAACGATCGCAAAATTACTCAATGTGAGTCCGGCCGAAATCACCTTTACATCTGGTGGTACTGAAGCCGATAATATGGCCATTCGCGGCAGTGTCAAATATCTTGGCGTCACAACTATTATATCTTCAGTAATCGAACACCATGCTGTTTCGCATACAGTTGAAGATCTCGATCAAACAGGTTCAGTGAAATTAATTAATGTTAATCTGCTTCCTGATGGTCATATCGACCTCAATCATCTCGAAGAATTACTGACTCAGAATACCAATGTGCTTGTATCCCTTATGCATGGCAATAACGAAGTTGGAAACCTCCTCAACATCGAAAAAGTTAGTCAACTTTGTAGACAATATAATGCGCTGTTTCATTCTGACACGGTGCAGACAATGGCCCATTATGCTTTTGATTTCCAACAATTAGATCTGGATTTTGCCGTTGGTGCTGCACATAAATTTAACGGACCAAAAGGAGTGGGTTTCCTGTATCACAACAAGCGAAACAAAATACACCCTATGATTACTGGTGGTTCTCAGGAACGAGAACTAAGAGCTGGAACAGAGAATATTTATGGGATAGTTGGCATGGCTAAAGCAATGGAAATTGCCTACAGAGACATGAGCAGTAAGTCGGCACACATTCAAAAACTTAAATCGTATATCATTGATCAGGTTAAAACCAGATTCCCTTCAATTAAGTTTAACGGCGATTCTGATGGCAATAGTCTATATACAGTTCTTAGCCTGGCTTTTCCTCCAGAACTTGCTACCGAAATGCTGCTGTTTAATTTTGATTTAAATGGTATAGCCATATCCGGTGGCAGCGCCTGTACCTCTGGAAGTAATACCGGTTCGCATGTCATACGAGGAATTGGCAAATATCTTGATCATGCGCCTGTGCGTCTTTCATTCGGGAAATACAATACGTTTGAAGAAGCTGATTTTGTGCTGAATTATATCGATACTTTATTTCAAACCGCAAGCTCTAATTAAATAGTGTCCCGTAAAATCAATATCGCAATTGATGGATATTCCAGCTGTGGAAAGGGCACTCTGGCCAAAGCCCTGGCTAAAGCACTTCATTATACCTTTATTGATACCGGAGCCATGTATAGAGCTGTAACCTATAGTTTACTTGAAAATTTTATTGATATCAATAACACAGAAGCGGTCATTAAACATTTACCTTCTTTACAGATTTCTTTTAATTACCAACCTGATAAAAATTTCTATCATACTGTTCTCAACGGTGTAGATATTGAATCTGAAATTCGTGGCATGGAAGTAAGCAATCTGGTCAGTCCCGTTAGTAAAATTGATGCCGTACGCACATTTCTGGTTGATCAACAAAGACAAATTGGCGCTAATAAAGCCGTTGTGATGGATGGAAGAGATATTGGAACTGTTGTTTTTCCGGATGCTGAATTAAAGTTATTCATGACCGCAAAACCTGAAATCAGGGCACAACGTCGCCTCGATGAATTGCGCTACAAAGGTGACACATTAACTACATTCGAAGAGGTTCTGAATAATTTAAATGAACGAGATCGTATCGACTCTGGTCGCGAAAACAGTCCGCTTAAACCAGCCACAGATGCTATCCTAATAGATAATTCTTTCATGACCCGTGATGAACAGTTTCATCAGGCTCTCGAATTAGCACTTAATAAAATAGGGTAAGCGAATTACTTGATGATTCGCTCGCGTTTCAGATAATAGAACTTGTTGTTCTTTTCTTTGCGCCCAATCAAACCAATGTTTTTTGCGTAAAATACTTCGATGTACTTTATGTTGTTTTTAGGCTTAACGCGAACAACATCGTTGAAAACACGACCATTTATCGTGTAAGTTGGGTAGTAAACTGCGCTGTCTACTATGTTATTGACACCAGTACTAAAGTTGCCGCCGCTGTTAAAAACAACAGGACCGATAATGGTGCTGTCATTTTGCATTGTGATTAAAGCAATACGATCTTTAAACTGTGCACCTCCAGATTCGCATCTGATAGAGTAGGTGGCTTTTCCGGCAGAGACCAAACTATAAGTCAATATTTCATTGTTTTCAATATCGGTATTAGCTTGTGTGTTAATATAACCCTCACTGGTGTATACTGAGCTTATGCTGGTATCACCAACTTCAGAAAATACATATATTGATCCATTTTTTACTTCAAAATAGTCTTTTGTTGTTGGATCTAATTTTTGTGCGGTTTGTTTATCCGATCCACATGCCACTAAAAAGGCACTCGCTGCGATATATACAATAAAGTTCTTGGCTGCTTTCATTTAAAAGTGCAAATTTGAGGAATTTTTACGACTGATTCAAATATACTCATAAGTTCATCTATGGAAAACCGGATAAAATCAATTGCAAATTCAATAAAAGAAGAGATAATAGCTATAAGACACACTATTCATAAGCATCCTGAGTTGTCGTTTCAGGAAGAAAATACCGCCAGCTTAGTGGAAAACTATTTATCTGGACTGGGATTAAAGCCTTCCAGAATTGGTAAGACAGGTGTTTGTGCGATGATTTATGGCAATGGAAAGACTGATAGAACAGTAGCGCTGAGAGCTGATCTGGATGCTCTGCCTATCCAGGAAATCAATCAGGTTGATTACGCCTCAACAGTGCCTGGTGTAATGCATGCTTGTGGTCATGATGTACATGCTTCTTCTTTAATGGGAGCCGCTATGATATTGAATGAGATCAAAGATGAACTCGATGGTAATATTAAACTGATTTTTCAGCCAGGTGAAGAAAAATTGCCTGGTGGTGCCAGCATATTAATTAAAGAAGGTGTTCTAGAAAATCCTAAAGTGGATGCTATCATCGGTCAGCATGTGATGCCATTTATAAATACCGGTAAGGTTGGTTTCAGAAAAGGTCTGTATATGGCCAGTACGGATGAGATTTATATAACAGTTCACGGTAAAGGCGGTCACGGTGCCATGCCGCATTTATGCGTAGATCCAGTGGTTATTTCTGCACAAATCATTATCGCCTTACAACAAGTGGTTAGCAGAAAAGCAAAACCGATTTTGCCAACGGTATTAAGCTTTGGAAAAATCAATTCTGATGGTGGTGCTACCAATGTAATTCCCAATAGTGTTTCATTTGATGGTACTCTGAGAACCTTAGACGAGAAATGGAGAGAAGAGTGTAAAGGGTTAATTGAAAAAATCGCCGTCAATACCGCTGAGATGTATGGCGCAACCGTAGATGTTCGAATCGAAAAGGGCTATCCTTTCCTTAAGAATGATGAAACTCTGACAAGTGATATTATTAACTTTGCTAAACACTACATGGGTGACGAACAAGTGGAGGATCTGGATATCTGGATGGCAGCTGAAGATTTCGCTTTCTATAGTCAGACCGTGCCAGCCTGTTTCTACCGACTGGGTACCAGAAATGAAGCAAAAGGTAAAGTTAGTGCCGTTCATACGAATACATTTGACATCGATGAGGATGCTATAGAAACCGGATGTGGTTTAATGGCCTACCTGGCATACTCGGCGGTTAAAACCAGTTGAGTTCAACCAATACACTGTCCTTTATTCTGAAACCATCTGCTTAGTCAGGTGGATATTTATTGATAGCGCATAATATTATATGCTCTATTTTTGTACTACATGAAACATGTCGCCATTATCGCGGGTGGAAAATCCCCAGAACACGAGGTATCAGTAGTATCTGCAAGAAATATTTTCAAAGCTCTAGACAAATCTAAATTTATAGTATCTGTCATTGGTATTTCTAAATCTGGCGAGTGGTTTCACCTTCCAGAGGAAACGCTGTTTGAGGAAGGGATGTTTATTGGACAGAGTTCACATAAAAAACTTTGCTTATTGCCTTTTGATGCTAAACCAATCCGTTATCAGGATAGTATTGAGAAATCCCTTGAAGTGGACTTGTTTTTTCCGATAGCACACGGTGTGTTTGGTGAGGATGGTGTCTTGCAGGGTGTACTGGAATATATGGACAGACCATATGTCGGTCCGGGTGTTTTAGGCTCTGCAATTGGTATGGACAAAGATGTAACAAAAACGATTCTACAACAGAATGGCATCAAAGTAACACCATGGTTTACCTATTTCAAAGGTGATAGCATTGATTTTGCTAAACTCGAATTAATGGGATTCCCTTTGTTTGTAAAACCTGCAAACATGGGCAGCGGAGTAGGAGTGGAGAAGGCCGATAATCTGGAAGAACTTAAAAAAGCCATCGATGTGGCTTTTACATATGATATTAAAATCCTCATAGAAAAAGGGATCAAAGGTCGCGAAGTAGAAACGGCAGTTATGGGTAATTTAAAAACTGAAGTTTCAGGTGTTGGAGAAATCGTTGTGAATAGTGGTTTCTATACGTACGAAAACAAATACGTCAACAACGAAACTAAAGTGATTATACCTGCCGAGAATTTTGAACAAGCCAGTGCTTACATCTTACAGCAAACAGCACTAAAAGCATACCGATGCCTTCAATTGGAAGGTTTAAGCAGAGTGGATTTCTTTTATGTCAGCGATGATGAGTTCTATCTAAATGAAGTGAATACTTTGCCAGGCTTCACCAATATCAGTATGTATCCAAAATTGTGGGAAGCAGAGGGTGTAGCTTACGCAGATTTGTTAAGTCGCTTATGTGCCCTTGCCGAAGAAAGATTTTTGCTTAGAAAGGCTCTGAGACGTGAATTATAACTTACCAGGTATGGTCTGCTATAATTTTCCAATTGCCTTGTTCTTTTCTGAAAATTAAAGAGAAGAATCCGCCTGTACTGTCTTTACCACTGATTTTCCAATTGCCAGTGACATTGTATACGCTTTGATTAAGATCTAATGCAGTATATTCCAGATTCTTGAAGCTCAAAACGCCCATTTTTTCCGGGGTGTTGTAATGGCGTAGATATCTACCTTCTACGGAGTCGTATCCGTAGTTAATCCCTTTTTTGTTGATGAACCTCAGAGAGTCTGAACGCCAGTAGCCTTTCATAAACTCTCTTACATTTCCTAGGTTCCAGGAACTTACCTGGGTATCCAAAACATTGCCAATGGCAACGATGTCTTCAATTTTGTAATTGCTTGCTGATTCAGTTTTAGGGGAAGATGGCGCGCATGCCACAAGGAAGGCTGAAACAACAATCAATAATCTCATGCCAACTGCTTCAAAATAGCTTTTACAGCTGTTTCAGCAGTGTCTATTGCGCCGTGAACTGTACCACTGTTGTTGCCAGTATTACAAGCTTCACCAGCGAAATACAATCTGTTTTCAACTGGTCTGGCTAACTCTGCTCTGCTTTCAGTACTTCCACCAACTTTGTGGTAAGAGAAGCTACCTTGTATGTGAGCTTCTTTGCTCCAGAATATAACTTTAGAATCAACAATAGAATTGGCAACATCGCTGCTCATAGAAGCTTTCCATTCGTTTTTAATCATACGAACGATTTCAGCTTCACTCATGTTGTTTAAAGTCTCTTCCGCTTTTGCTCCGTGAACACTGGCTGATAAAACATACTGAGATTTGCTATCGTCAGATTTGATTACCTCAAAACGACCAATAGTGCCATCTGTGTAGATTGTGCTAGAGCCATTGTTCCAGAATTTTTTATTAACTTTCAATAACACTCTAACACCAGCATCCATACCCAGTTTATCCATTGCTTCGCGTTTTGATGATGGAAGTTCTGGTTTGAAACTGATACCATTTGGCTTGTTAGCGCTTAATTTTAAAATTGACAGAGGAACAGTAATGATTAACTGATCATAAACTCTTTCAACTTGTAAGCTATCTGTTACTTTGATTTTGCTGCCTGTGTAATCGATAGATTGAACAGCAGTGTTGTTTAAAACAAAAGGAAGAACCGGTGCATAGTTGTCTAGCAAAATGTTAGAGAAAGATTTTGCACCTGAACGGTATTTTTCTTCAGACATTTTTTCAATGCCTTCAGAACGGTTATAAACGGCAGAAGCTCTGTCGACAGTTGTACCAATGAACTGCTCAGTCTTACCTTCGAAAATACATTTAACTCTTTCCGGAACCTGTGCGTTGGTCATGAACTGATCAATCGACATGTCGGCACCTGACTGGAATTGTTTCAATTCTGTCAACTGTCTTTCCATCTGAATGAAATCAGTATCTTTCTCGATTTGAGACTGACTGTAGATGGTTTCTCCGATAACATACGTTGCGGCTCCCTGTGAAGCAACAACAGCAGACTGAGAGCGATTCACAATACCAAACCAGGTATTGTTGCTGCCATAAATTTCAGAAGCACCTAACTCAACATTGCCCATGCCGAAAGCGTTGTCCATTGAGTGAATTCTTCCACCGATTCTGTCGCCGGCTTCTAAAATTTCAATGTCAAACTGAGGGTTTTCGTGTAAAAGCATTGCTGCGTGTAAACCTGATACGCCAGCGCCGATGATTCCGATGCGCTTTCTGGTTTTTCTAGGTAACTCATCTTTCTTGCTGCATGAGCTTAGCATCACGCTGGCCATAGACATCGCCGGTATGGCTAAAGCTATGTTTTTGATGAAGGATCTTCTTGACTGCATTTCTTTGTATATTTGTGTATTGCAAAGGTATAAATACTCAGTTAAATTACCAAGAAAAAAGTAAGTAAAAATACTCATCACGTAGTGAAGCACAAAATTGACAATATCGTAGTAGGGGCCGGATTAGCCGGAACATGGTTGTGTTACCAATTCATAAAGTCCTCAAAATCATTTGTTTTAATAGACGAAATGGGGCATTCCAAAAGCTCATTTGTAGCTGCCGGGATCTTCAATCCCATTTTGGCCAACAGACAAAAAATTTCGTATAATGCCGATGAAATCTACCCAAATTTGGGTAAAAAGTACCATGAAGTCGAACATTACTTGCACGAAAAATTCTATCACCATCACCCAGTATCGTATATTCTCGATTCTCTACGTGAACTCAACGATTGGGCAGCTCTCTCAGAATCTCACCTGTTCAAGGATTTTGTGATCATGACCAACGAAAGAATTGGCGATCAGATTATCTCCGATTTTGGCGCACTCGAAATCCAGGATTCTGGCTGGATAGATATTCCTTTATTTCTAACAAGTTTTAGAAAAAAATTAGTTGAACCCAATCATTTTATCAATGAAAACTTCGATTACAATGCCCTCGAATTTTCAGATGATGGTCTGACCTACAAAAACTTTGAAGCTAAAAATATTATTTTCTGCCAAGGTACGGCCAACGATCAGAATCCTTTAACCGCAAATATTAAATTAAAGCCAGCAAAAGGAGAGGTCTTAATCATTAGATCGGAAGAAAATGTGGAGGGAATTATTCCACAAAGTGGGGTTTTCTTACTCCCTCTCGGGAATAATCTTTATAAAGTAGGGTCCAATTTTGAATGGAAAACGCTCGACTTTCAAGCCACCGAATCAGCAAAAAATGAAATTCTCGCTAAACTGACAAAATGGTTCAAAGCGCCTTTCGAAATCGTCGATCACCAAGCCGGTATCCGTCCCTCAAGTCACGATAGACGCCCCATCCTCGGTCGACTGTCTGCTCACCCTTCAGCCTATATCTTTAATGGTCTGGGATCTAAGGGTGCAGCTTTAGCTCCGCTTTACAGCGAAAAGCTTTGTAAGTATATTTACGATGGAGTTGAATTGCCGCCGGAAGTGGATGTTTCCAGGTTTAAATAGAGAGCTGAATGCAGAATTTTTCACTCGCCAATTCCTCTGCAATTTTTTTGGAATGGTTGCGACCAACGATGATTTCTTCGCCTTCTAACAAGATAGCCACTTCGTAGATTTTACGTTTATTCTCTATCTCTACACTTTTTAAACTGAAATCAACCTTCTTCTTTTCCTTCTGTGCCCACTTAACCAATTTGGCTTTGTAACTTAATTCCTGAATGAGCAATTCTTCGAAATCTATATAGGTCTCAATAATATTATTGACAATAAAGCTTTTAGTGAACCCAAATCCTTTATCCAAATAAATCGCCCCAATGATAGATTCAAAAGCATTACCCGTAATTGAATCGATAAAAACCGGATTGTTTCTTAACTTCTGATCATATTGCAAAAGCTGGTGAATGCCCATCTTCTTGCCGATGCTGTTTAATTTAGAACGACCAACAATTTTTGATCGCATCTCTGTGAGAAATCCTTCGTTTTGATAGGGGAATTTTAAATACAATTTTTCCGCCACTACCATGCCCAATACAGCGTCACCGAGAAATTCAAGGCGCTCGTTGTTGCCCTTCTTTACTTCGTTGTTCGTATTATTGCGATAGGAATTGTGGGTAATAGCAATCTTATAAAGACTGATTTTACTAGGATAAAAACCAAGAATATTGTGAAGCTTTTGATAAAGTTTTTTGTCTTTTGAAAATTTCGCAATTAAAAAACTTCTAATCAAAGCTCATCGAATTAAAAGGTGTTAAATCTTTTTGAAGATAACAGTAGCATTATGTCCGCCAAAACCAAATGTGTTGCTGATAGCAACGTTGATATCACGTTTCTGAGCCACGTTAAATGTCAGGTTCAGTTTCGGATCAATGTTCTCATCATCAGTAAAGTGGTTGATGGTAGGAGGAATGATGCCATGTTTCATAGCCATAATAGATGCTACAGATTCGATTGCACCGGCACCACCAAGTAGGTGACCAGTCATAGATTTTGTAGAACTAATATTGACTTTGTATGCATGCTCGCCAAATACAGATTGAATGGCTTTTAACTCAGCAATATCGCCAAGTGGCGTTGAGGTACCGTGTACATTGATGTAGTCGATGTCAGTTACCTTCATGTTGGCTTCTTCAAGCGCCCAGTTGAGCACGTTGATTACCCCCAAACCTTCAGGATGTGGTGCTGTCATGTGATAAGCATCCGCACTTAAACCTGTACCTACTACTTCGCAATAAATTTTAGCACCTCTTGCTTTTGCATGCTCGTATTCTTCAAGTACCAAAGCTGCTGATCCTTCGCCTAAAACAAAGCCATCTCTGTCTTTATCGAACGGACGAGATGCAGTCTTCGGACTGTCATTTCTTTCACTTAGAGCTTTCATACTATTGAAGCCCCCGACTGCTGGCTCGTTTACACAAGCTTCTGATCCACCTGTAACAATCACTGGACTTTTGCCAAGTCTGATCATGTTGAACGCGTCAATTAACGCATTGTTACTGGAGGCACAAGCAGAAACTGTGGTGTAATTCGGACCACCAAAGCCGTATTTGATACTAACTAAGCCACCGGCTATGTCAGAAATCATTTTTGTTATGAAAAATGGTGAAAATCTAGGTGTTCCGTCACCTTTGGCAAAATCAATACTCTCGCTAAAGAATGAAGTTAAGCCACCAATACCGGATCCCCAAATCACACCTACTCTGGATTTTTCAATTTTTTCCAGATCTAAACCGGAATCCTTAATGGCTTCCTCGGTTGTTACCAACGCAAATTGCGCAAAGCGGTCCAGTTTTCTGGCTTCTTTGCGGTCCATGAAATCCTCCGGATTGAAGTTTTTAACCTCACAGGCGAATTTCGTTTTGAATTTGGTGGTGTCAAATAGTGTAATCATGTCGGCTCCGCTTACACCATTAGAGAGACCTTCCCAATACGCTTGGAGATTGTTCCCTAGTGGTGTAAGAGCGCCTAATCCTGTAACTACTACACGTTTGAATTGCATGTATATGTTAAAGGGTAAATACTACTTAGAGTTGTTTTCGATGTATGAAATGGCATCGCCTACAGAAACGATTTTCTCTGCTTGCTCATCTGGAATTGCAATATTGAATTCTTTTTCAAATTCCATGATCAATTCCACAGTGTCTAATGAGTCTGCACCTAAATCGTTGGTGAAACTTGCCTCTGGAGTTACTTCGCTTTCTTCTACTCCTAATTTGTCAACGATAATTGACTTTACTTTTTCTGCTACTTCTGACATGATGTAATTTTTTTGGTTGGTGCAAATAACTATATTTTTAAAATAAAATCACAATTTTTTTTTAGAAATTTATGTCTCTGCCAGGCGCATCCTAATTCTATTTGATCTTCACCCTGCCAGATATCCTATTTGCTCTTGATGTAATACTTCCAGATTCTCTGCGTTATATTGTCCTACAACCTATATTTGCTGCAATGATTTTAAGATCCACTTTTACCTTTGTTTTTTCTGTAATCGCATTGACTTCAATGGCTCAGGATACTCTGTACGCCCGCAAAATACTTAATGATCTCTGCTCTCCTTCGTTCTATGGCAGAGGCTATGTTAAAAAGGGCGATAAAAAAGCAGCCGCCTATATCGTGTCCCAATTTAAAAGCAATGGCCTGAAAAGTTTTAATAATCAATACCTCCAAAATTTCGATTTCTCTGTTAATACTTTCCCTAAAACAGTTGAAGTGACGCTAAATGGGGTTAAACTTGTGCCTGGGGTCGACTTTCTGGTAGATCCTTCTTCGCCTTCATGCAACTTTAAAGGAGAGATCCAATTCGTTCCTCTTGCCGAACTTAATACCGAATCTCACTACGATTCTAAAGGCTATCTCCTTAAATCTGTTGTGCTGGATACTTTTACTCCTGCTTATTTTGAAGAAGCTGCCATTACTCTAAAAAAGTACGGCTCTGATTTTAAAAAACAACTCATCATAAAACTAACGAATGATAAACTAACCTGGAGTAGCAGTCCCAAAGTGTCTAAAGTGCCAGTTATTACTTTGCTGTCTAAAGTATTCGACCGCTCAAAACCTGCAGTTTTTGAAATTACGGTTAAGAATAAGTTCTATGCACCTTACACTTCCCAAAACGTCGTTGGCTATCTTGAAGGTACTAAATACAAAGATAGTTTTGTGGTGGTAACCGCCCACTACGATCATTTAGGGATGATGGGTAAAGCCATTTTCCCCGGAGCAAATGATAATGCCAGTGGTATCGCAATGATGCTAAACCTGGCTAAATATTACAAAGAAAATCCTCAACCATATTCTGTCGTCTTTATAGCTTTCTCTGGTGAGGAAACTGGTTTGATAGGTTCTAAGTACTTTGTTGATCATCCGCTTTTTCCGCTCGACAATATTAAATTTCTAATCAATATCGATCTGATGGGCAATGGCGCTGAAGGTGTTATGGCAGTCAACGGCATGGTTTATACCCAAGATTATCTCCTGCTTAAATCTGTCAACGATAGCAAGCTTTACCTGCCGGCGGTTAAAGCCAGAGGAAAAGCCAGAAACAGCGATCATTACTGGTTCTCTGAAGCTGGTGTGCCTTCTTTCTTTTTCTACTTATTAGGTCCGTATCCCTACTACCACGATGTAAATGATAAAGCGGCGAATGTCCCATTAACTAATTTTTCAGAAGCATTTCTACTCTTCAGAGATTTTATAAGCACTATTCAAAAAAATCACTAAACGTATGCCTAATACATGGACGGTACTCAAGACCTATACTTTTGCTCACGAAACTGGTGTAGCAGCCTCATTGCTCGAATCTGAAGGTATTCCAACCAGTCTGGTAAATGAACACGCTGTGCAGACGATTTCTTTTTACAGCAACGCGCTCGGTGGAGTTAAACTCATGGTACCCGAAGATCAATATCAGGAAGCACTTGATATCCTTGTTCGGCATGGTCTGATGAAAGAACCTTTTAATAAAAAAGTGGAATTTCCCCTGGAAAAATTAACGGCCAAAATCCCATTTCTTAAATTGCTTAACCCTCAGTTAAGATTCATAACGATTGTGTTTGTTTTAATATCAATTGTGGCCAGCTGCCTCTTTTTACTTTTTAATTAAGTTTAGTTTTTAGGTTGAAATTGTCTGAGTAAAGTAGTTATTTTGTAGTAACTATGACGACTAAAACACAAACAACTATTATCTGCCCGGCCTGCGGATCCGAAGAAGTGGCAAAAGAAAAAGACTTTCGATTAGGATACATCATTGGCATTTTTCTGGCACTAATTCCGCTTCCTATATTCGTTAAAAAATACCATTGCATCGATTGTGGGAATATCTTTAAGGAGAAAGATATTCGTCAGATAACGCACAAATAAAACTGAATCAATCTTGTATTATCAAATTCCCTTCTGATTCGGTTTTGCCTTTTAGCTTAACTATGTAAATGCCTGCTGCAAGTTTTTCTGTTAAATCAAGTTGACCTTCTTTACCGATTCTCTCAGTGTGCACCATTTGTCCCAAAACATTGTAAAACTCGAGCTTGTGATATTGTATTTGATGTTATAACTAATAGAGAGTCTAACTTGCCATGGACCATTACCAATGCCAATGGTAGGGAAGTAGTAACCGGAAATCTTACCGCTCATGCTCCATCCGAAAGTTTTACAATATCGGTCAATCAGCTGAAGGCTGGCAGATATACTTTTACCCTGGGTGAAGGCAGCGAAAGTATCAACGAGAACTTCTCTATTTATTAATCTTCTAACTTACCGGTTACTTCATAACCTGCCTCTGTCTTTTTATACAAATAGTCGTTGTGCTCATAGTAAGTATTCCCATCTATCGTAATCTCTTCTACATTGTCTTCAGGCAATTCTGAAATAACAGCTCCAACTGGTGGATTGACAACCTCATAATCGCTGCTGTCTTTTGTGTAGTAAGTTCCTTGATAGTAATAATAGTTAACTTTGTTGACTATTATTACTTTATGTGCCGGTGGTATAGTTTTAATTCTAACGCCTCTGGGAGCGTTAACTATAACATATGATGTGCCACTGGTCTTGTAATATCTGCCGCTGTGGTAATGGTAGGTGCCGTTTTTATAGATGATAGTACTGTAGCCAGCCGGTAAAACTGCTACTTGTTTAACAGGTCGTTTTTTGACAATCACCACTTTGTTTCTTTTGTAGGCATGTGGGTGCGACTTAACAACTACGACTTTTTTGTGTGGTGTCTTTTTTACTACAACCGTTTTTCTGCCTCTGCCTCTTTGAGCTTGTAAAGTTTCGCTGGTGCCAGCAAATAA
Organism: Bacteroidota bacterium; assembly: GCA_027490055.1. Classification (GTDB taxonomy): domain Bacteria; phylum Bacteroidota; class Bacteroidia; order NS11-12g; family UBA955; genus JABMMZ01. The sequence goes on from JAIXYV010000098.1 coordinate 22,623, forward strand.
AAGCACCAAACATAGGAGCTTGATTAAGTGTTTCATAAATAAATCTTTATTGGTTGGACTCATTCAAAGTCAAAAGGTTTGCTCTCTTTCTTAATTTAATTTTTGTCATTTCCAACACTATAAATTATTGTTTTTTAGTGAATTGAATTTTAAAATCTAAAAACAGTGTCTATTTAATCAATCACCGTGGTATCACTTTTAACCCTCAATTGATAATAAAGTGAAATGAAAACACATTCTTTGTGATAAGAAAATCAACATGAAACAAGAAGATCAACTCATCCAAAAACTGGAACATGAAAATTTTATTGTTGGTAAACGTCAGGATGGTATCTATCATGTCTATCTGAAAGATGGGGCGGTGCTCGACCTGAAACTTCAGAGTGAAATGGTGTATTACTATGATAAAATCACCGAGGGTGTTCCAGGTGTTTTTATCTTCGAAGCTGGTCATAAATGCAGTATCACCAAACAAGCTCGTGATAATGCTATTGTCATAGAAGAGTTCACACCCATCAAAGCTTCAGTGGTGTACGTTCAGAATCAGGTTTATAAAATGATAGCCGCGTTTTTCTATAGAGTTAATCGACCAAAACAACCTTACCTCATCGTATCTAATTTCGATGATGGAATAGACTGGTTAGCGTCTCAGAAAATAGAAAAAACAATGAAAAAGAAAGTCGTTTCCCGTTAGACTTTAGCCAAAGCTTGCTCGACATCTTCCAGCAAGTCTTCAACATCTTCAACGCCTACACTTAGTCGCAATAAACCATCGACAACTCCAGCTTTTTCTCTCTCTGGTTTCGGTATGCTGGCATGAGTCATACTCGCAGGATGGTTCACTAAACTTTCTACACCACCTAATGATTCTGCTAATGTGAAAATATTGACATTGGTGGCAAATCTCATTGCAGCATCAAAGTCGTCGCCCTTCAAAGTGAAAGACACCATGCCTCCGAAATCACGCATTTGCTTTTTGGCAATGTCATGACCAGCGGCATCTTCAAATCCAGGCCAGTATACCTTACCCACTTTAGGATGATTTCTTAAATAGTGTGCAATCGCTCTGCCGTTTTCACAATGTGCTTTTACTCTCAAATGCAAGGTTTTTATACCTCTGATTACCAGGAAGCAATCCATTGGGCCGGGATTAGCTCCACAGCTGTTTAATATAAACGCCAGTCGCTCGTGCAAGCTGGTTTCGTTTGTTATTAAAGCACCCATTACAACATCACTATGCCCGCCTAAATATTTAGTAGCGCTATGCATAACAATATCAGCACCCAGATCCAATGGGTTCTGTAAATAAGGTGAGGCGAAAGTATTGTCTATCGCTAATAACAGATTGTTGGCTTTTGCAATCTCTGATACCGCTCTGATATCAACTATTTTTAATGTTGGATTGGTAGGCGTCTCTGCCCAGATCAATTTTGTATTAGTATTAATGTAGTTCTTAATATTGTCTGCGTCATACAAATTGATATAATGAAATTTAATACCAAATGGCTCGTAAATTTTAGAGAACATCCTGTATGAACCACCGTAAATATCGTCGCCAGTGATAACTTCATCACCTGGTTTTAATAATTTTATAACCGCATCAATTGCGCCCATTCCACTGGCAAAACAAATTGCATGCTTGCCGTTTTCTAATGCGGCTAAATTGTTTTCTAATTGTGTTCTTGTTGGATTTTTTCCTCTGGCATAGGCGTAACCTTTGTGCTGTCCAGGGTATTCCTGAACAAAAGTACTGGTCTGGAAAATAGGAGTCATGATAGCGCCTGTGGTTGGATCAGGCTCTATTCCTGCATGTAATGCTTTGGTGCCGAATTTCATATACGGCAAAATTACAAGTTATAATGAACTACAGAAACTATTTTTAGGAATTTAATCCACTGACATGGTCTTCAGATTTTCGCTAACGACTAATCTGCCTTCAGTTTTAGCTTTCACATCCTCAACACTAACACCAGGGGCAAGTTCTATTAACTCAAAACCATGCTCATTGATATTGAAAACGCCTAACTCTGTTACTACCTTTTTAACACATCCAATGCCTGTGATTGGCAAAGAACATTCTTTTAGTAATTTAGATTCTCCTGCTTTATTTACGTGCTGCATTGCAACAATGATATTCTTTGCGCTAGCTACCAAATCCATGGCGCCGCCCATGCCTTTTACCATTTTGCCCGGTATCTTCCAGTTGGCGATATCACCTCTGTCATTTACCTCCATAGCGCCAAGTACCGTTAAATCAACTTTGCCAGCTCTGATCATACCAAAACTCATGGCTGAATCAAAAAAGGCTGAACCCGGAACAGTTGTAATCGTCTGCTTGCCGGCGTTGATCAAATCTGCATCTTCTTCTCCCTCAAAAGGAAATGGCCCCATACCTAACAAGCCGTTCTCTGATTGCAATACCACCTCTACACCTTCTGGTATGTAATTGGCCACCAGGGTAGGAATGCCAATGCCTAAATTGACATAAAAGCCATCCTGTAATTCCTGCGCAATGCGCTTTGCAATTTGTTCTTTTGTTAACATGGTTCTTGTACTGCAAATCAAACCCTTTTTTATCTAATTTTCCATTATTTTTATGCGTATAAACTAATTTTATTTGAACATTTTAATATGTTTGTATTCCAATTCTATTATGCAGATTAAAGCACTGAACACAGAAGAATATATCAATCTTGTCGCTGAAGATAAAAAAGAAGGCATTGTCAAACTCATCAATACCATAAGAAAAAATATGCCCGATGGCTTTGAAGAATGTATGAGTTACGGCATGATTGGCTTCGTCGTGCCACATTCTCTATACCCAGCCGGCTACCACTGCGACCCAAAAACACCGCTGCCATTCATTAGTATCGCCGCTCAGAAAAACTTCATAGCGATCTACCATATGGGTATTTATGCCAAGCCCGAACTGCACGACTGGTTTATTGCCGAACACGCCAAAGCCTCTGCTAAAAAACTGGATATGGGTAAAAGCTGTATCCGCTACAAAAAAGCTGAAGATATTCCGTTTGAATTGATCGGTAAACTCGTGACAAAAATGTCTGTTAACGACTGGATCAATTGCTACACGGCGGCTTTTGTAAAGCCAAAAAAATAATTGAACTTATACGATTAATTTCGTAATACCAATTGATAGTCGATATTGTATCGCTTTAGCTCGTCTAATAGCTCAGAACAAATATTGATTTTCTTTTCAGAACTGTACAACTCAAATTGGTGGCGCTTTTCTCTGTCGCTAATCGTAAAATTGACTGGCATATCGCCTTCAAATTGCTCAAACAAATGTTCTAATTCTTCTATTATACCTTTGCCAATATCCTTGATTTCAAAGTTCATATTGATGCCTCTGATGTAACGATCTTTTACTTCCTCCATTTTTTCTCCTGAAAGTATGTTCAGCTCAAATGCTCTGCCGCCTTCTTTCTGCCATTTTGGTGGCTCTATCTTACACCTCAATACCACGAAATGATTAGGGTATAAAATCAGTCGCAATGCATCAAATACTTTTCCAAAAGCAAAGAAGGTGTGCTGTCCTGAATAGTCCTGCAACACAAACTTCGAATAGTTCTTTCCGGTTTTGGTCATCAAATTATCAACCTTTACAATGATACCCGCAACCACTATGTTTGGCTTAGTTCGTGCCATTTCATCGATGTTTTCCAATTCAGTTAAAACGGTGTTGGTAATCGCATGAAATTCGACTTTAAAGGTGTCCATCGGATGTCGGTTAATAAATATACCAACCATCTCTTTCTCGATATTACATTCCTCAAAAATCGAGAAGGCTTCAACTTTAGGTAACTGTGGTGGAGCCAGATTTTCTTGACTCGCTTCTCCAAATAACGACCCCTGATTGCTGGCATTGTTCTCCTGGGTTCTGGCTCCAAACCTTAATGCCATATCTATACCTGAACCATTCTCTGTTTCTGATAAATACTGTGCTTTGTGGTAAGAAGGGTCGAAATCAAATCCTCCGCCTTTTGCCAAGGCCTCTAATGTGCGCTTGTTAACACTTCTTAAATTACATCTCGAACACAAATCAAAGATGTTCTTAAACGGACCTTTTAAGGTGCGCTCTTCAATTATATTGAGGGCTGGCGCTTCTCCAACGCCCTTTACAGCACATAACCCAAAACGAATTTCTCCCTTCGAGTTAACCGAAAACTGTAATTCACTTTCGTTTACATCCGGACCTAAAACTGGTACATTGATACGCTTGCATTCCTGCATCATCTGACTGATCTTATCAATGTTGCTACTGTTATTACTTAATACCGCTGCCATATATTCAGCAGGGTAGTGCGCCTTTAAATAACCTGTCTGATAGGCCACAAATGCATAACAGGTAGAGTGTGATTTGTTAAACGCATAAGAGGCAAATGCTTCCCAGTCTTTCCAAATCTTATCGCATTTTACCGGATCTAGTCCTTTCTCTCCAATACCTTTCATGAAGTCGTCTTTCAGTTTCATCAAATCTGCGAGGTTCTTTTTACCCATCGCTTTCCTTAGTGAATCTGCTTTACCTTTACTAAATCCGGCCAGAGACTGGCTCAATAACATTACCTGCTCCTGATACACCGTGATACCATAAGTATCACTTAAGTATTCCTCTAACTCCGCTATGTCATATTCAACCTGTTCAATGCCGTGCTTTCTTTTGATGTATGTTGGAATATACTCCATCGGTCCCGGACGATAGAGTGCATTCATTGCAATCAAGTCCTCGAATTTATCGGGCTTTAGTTCTTTGAGGTATTTCTGCATACCCGGACTTTCAAACTGGAAGGTGCCGGTTGTATCAGCTCTCTGATACAGTTCAAATGTCTTAAGATCGTCTAAAGGCAGATTGTCGATATCGATGTCAACACCATGGTTCTTTTTAATTAAATCCATAGCTGTTTTTATAATGGATAAGGTCTTTAAACCCAAAAAGTCCATTTTAATTACACCGGCATCTTCAATTACTTTTCCCTCAAACTGTGTCAGTAATAAATTGGAATCTTTAGCCACCGCTACCGGAACAATCTCCGATAAATCCTTTGGAGCAATGATGATACCTGCGGCGTGAACACCAGTGTTTCTTACCGATCCCTCAAGCAACATGGCCTGTCTGAGCACTTCACCTTCCCTCTGATTCTTTTTATCGTGATGCCATTCTCTCAACTGCATGACACCAGGAATGTCTTCCTGTCTCAACAGAATGGTATCTCTGTCATCATCCGCTTCTCCATCATCATCTACATCCAATAAGTCTTCTTTGACACCTTCAATCTTGGCATTAATTACCTGTTTTAAAGTTAAGCCAAGTGGACGGGCAGGTACGAGTCTGGTAATGCTATTAGATTCATCCATGCTTAAGTCCATTACCCTGGCAACGTCTTTTAAACTCATCTTGGCCGCCATTTTACCGTAAGTAACAATTTGGGCAACCTGATTTCTGCCGTATTTTTCTACGACGTAA
>JAIXYV010000088.1 GCA_027490055.1 Bacteroidota bacterium
TGCAACATATTCATATATCAAATTAATTTTTAATAATCCAATACTTTCATTTTTTGTTGCAATTTTACATTTTTTTGTGCCCTATTTGTGTCTTAGATATTGAAATTTCTATATAAGTGAAGGATATATCACTTTTTGTATTGGGAAATAATATTGTTTCCTAAGAATAATTACTTTCCCCATTCGAAACCTTTTTACACAACGCTTGTTTTCTACTAACGAGCGTATTGGATAAGCAAACTATAAATATCGTATGGCTGAAACGTGATCTGCGACTCGCAGATCATGAACCCTTGTGGCGGGCTGTGCAGTCTGATACCCCTGTCTTGCTGCTTTATGTTTTCGAGCCTTCGCTCATGAACCACCACGACAGCGATGTGCGCCATTGGCGCTTTGTGTACGAGTCGCTCGCAGAATTAAATACGAGATTAGCGCCTTACCATTCCAAGATTCATATTTTTCACGCCGAAGTACTGGACGTTTTCTCGCTGATTGGAACTCGCTATAAAATTGAAAAGGTGTTTTCAAGTCAGGAAAGTGGGAACGGTCTCAGCTATGAGCGTGATAAAGTCATGCAGCACTATTTTAAACAAAATGGTATCGAATGGATGGAATCGCAGAGCAATGGCGTTGTCCGAAGATTGAAGTCGCGCAAACAATGGCCTATGCTTTGGGATGCTTATATGAATGAGGCACCTAAAAAAGTGGAGTTAGAAAAGTTGCAAACGGTTCATCTGGATCCTGAGTTTTACGATCCAAACAAAGGCTTGCCTTTGGCAGAGGAGATTCAAACAAGAAATAAAAACTTCCAGGAGGGTGGCGAAACCTGGGCATGGAAATATTTACAAAACTTTATTAAAGAACGCTATTTTAATTACAGTAAGCATATCAGTAAGCCAGAGCTGAGCAGGCGGTCTTGCAGTCGCTTATCGCCTTATCTGAGCTATGGTAACATTAGTCTGCGGATGGTATATCAATACAGCATGCAACACCTTGCTGACTCGAGTAATAAAAGGGCATTGTTAAACTTTGTTTCACGTTTGCACTGGCATTGCCATTTTATTCAAAAGTTTGAGGACGAATGCCGGTATGAATTCGAAAATATTAACAGGGCATTTGACCAAATTGTGAAACCTAAAAATGAGGTGTATATCAAAGCCTGGCAAACGGGCCAGACTGGTGTGCCAATTGTTGATGCCTGCATACGGTGTTTGATTGCTACCGGTTATGTTAACTTCAGAATGCGCGCAATGTTAGTGTCTTTTTTTGTATTTAATCTGTGGCAAGACTGGCGTGAATTGCATTTTCTGGCCAAGGTGTTTCTCGATTATGAACCAGGCATACATTATCCTCAGCTACAAATGCAAAGTGGCACCACGGGCGTTAACACCATTCGCATATATAATCCAATTAAAAATTCAGAAGAGCACGATCCGGAAGGTGTTTTTATTAAACGCTGGGTGCCTGAATTAAAGGATGTGCCGGGTAATTTAATTCACGAGCCGCATAAACTAACCTTGATAGAACAAAGTTTGTACAATTGCGAAATTGGGAAACATTATCCGTACCCCATTGTTAATGTTGAAGAGACCCGGAAAAAGGCGAGTGATATTGTTTGGGCGTTCAGAAAGAATAAAGAGGTAAAGGTAGAAGGCGAACGCATTTTAAACAAACATGTCAGTCACCCGAATACACGAAAAAAAGTGGTAAAACCAAAGAATGAAAACATTTCTACGCGCTAAGTGGCAAAATTTAATCATGGCCAATTACGAGATTGATCCCAGTATTCTCGAGCCTTATTTGCCTAAAGGCCTTGAACTGGATTATTTCCAAGGTAAAACGTATGTCAGTCTTGTCGGATTTTTATTTAAAGATACCCGCATTTTTAAAGTCCCAATCCCTAAAATGGGCACTTTTGAAGAGATAAATCTAAGGTTTTACGTGATAAGAAAAGTAGGGAATGTGAGCAAGCGGGGCGTTGTTTTTATTAATGAAACAGTGCCTTCTAAAGTAGTTGCTTTGGTGGCCAATACGCTATATAAAGAACATTATTCGGTAGTGCCTACCAGAAGACAGTTAATAGATTCAGTAACTGACAAGCAAATTGTATATGAATGGGAAGTAAATTCTGTGTGGAACTCGATGCGTGTTACAGCCTCTCAGCAGATGAAGGAAATGCCTACAGGTAGTTTTGAAGAATTTATTTTTGAGCATTATTATGGCTATACCAAATTAAGTGAAAGCAAAAGCAGCGAATACCGAATTGTTCATCCACGTTGGAAAATTAGCACAGTAAGCGACTATCATATCGATTGTGATTTTAAAGCTTTTTATGGTGAAGCGTTTGATTGTTTAAACCATGTAAAACCGCAAGCGGTCTTTTTAGCTGAAGGGTCTGATATCAGTGTGGATTGGAAGAGAACTAAGTTTTAATACAAATAATGAAAGGCGTTAAAAAGGAAAATATACCATCGAAAGTTTGCCCGGTTTGTAAGCGACCATTTACGTGGCGAAAGAAATGGGAGAAGAACTGGGACAATGTTAAGTACTGCAGTGACAAATGCCGCAACCAAAAATCATGACAACAAAAACGCTTAGATTACTGCTCGGTGATCAACTCAACTCTAATCATTCTTGGTTTAAAGAAGTCGATTCCAACATTACATATGTGATGATGGAGATACGCTCTGAAACCGATTATGCCACTCATCATATTCAGAAGGTGCTGGGATTCTTTGCTGCTATGAGGCATTTTGCTCAATGGCTGCAAGCGCAGAATCACCAGGTAATTTATATCAGATTAAATGACATTGAAAACGTACAAAGTTTTTCGGCCAATTGTAAGAAGTTAATAGAAGAACATCATTATACAAAGTTCGAATATCAGTTGCCTGATGAATGGCGTGTTGATCAGCATTTGAAAGAGTTTGCAGCCGAATTAAATATCGAAACTGCTATTGCCGATACCGAGCATTTTTATAGCACCCGTTCGGAATTAGGCGAACTTTTCAAAGGCAAAAAAATGTATCTGATGGAAACATTCTACAGGCACATGCGTAAAAAGCATTTTGTGTTAATGGATGGTCAGATGCAACCATTAAATGGGAAGTGGAATTTTGATGGCGATAACCGCGAGAAATTGCCGAAGTTTCATGTGCCCATAAAGCCGCTTCTCTTTAGTAATGATTTAAGTGATATAGAACATGACATACAACAAGCAGGCATTACAACTATAGGCTCAGTTGACAGTAAGAATTTCGTATGGCCGGTGAACCGTTTGCAGGCTTTAACATTGATGGATTTTTTTGTTAAAAACTGTCTGAAATTTTTCGGCACCTTTCAGGACGCCATGGCGCCGAGTGAATGGTCGTTATACCATTCGCGTATATCCTTTGCGATGAATGTTAAAATGATTTCGCCGGATGAAGTTGTGCAGTTAGCCATACAGTATTACAACAAGCATCAGGATCAAATAGCTTTTCATCAGTTAGAAGGGTTTGTCAGACAAATCATAGGCTGGCGCGAATATATGAGAGGGATCTATTGGATGAAAATGCCGGAATATGCTGGCATGAATTATTTCGGGCATACCGATAAATTGCCGGAGTGGTACTGGACGGGTAAAACGAAAATGCATTGCATGAAACAGGCCATTTCGCAGAGTCTCGATTATGCCTACGCCCACCATATTCAACGTTTAATGATTACAGGTAATTTTGCTTTGTTGGCAGGTGTGCACCCCGACGAAGTGGATGCCTGGTATCTTGGGATTTATATCGATGCCATCGAGTGGGTAGAGATCACCAATACAAGAGGCATGAGTCAGTTTGCAGATGGTGGTATTGTTGGCACTAAGCCTTATATCAGTTCTGCTTCTTACATTCATAAAATGAGTTCGTATTGCACAGGTTGTTACTACGATAAAAGCAAAAAGGTCGGTCATAAAGCCTGTCCCTTTAACAGTTTGTACTGGAATTTTTACGACAGGCACAGCAAGCTTTTATCAGGCAATCCAAGAATCGGGATGATGTATCACGTTCTTAACCGCATGGCGCCTGAAGAGCGAACGGCTTTACTGGAGCAAGCCGAATACTATTTGTCGAACATTAATGAACTTTAATGTGAATAAACAAATGGGCATGAATTAAGGCACTGGTATAAGCAGACTATATATTTGCCTTTGTAAATTAATTATGGCAAATTTATTTAAGAACACCCATTCAAGCACTTTGGCATTTATTCAAGTGAAATTGAAAGTCACTTATATCTTTTTATTTGTTGCAGTTCTTGCCCTTATCAGCGGCTGTCAGACTGCAGATAAGAAGAGCGAATTACAAACGTATTTTTCCTATCCGGATTCTATTGAATCAGGCGGTGTTAAGATGATTTCTATTAAAACACCCATTGGGAATTTCAAGGTTTGGACCAAGCGTTTCGGCAGCAATCCCAAAATTAAAATTTTATTGTTGCATGGCGGTCCGGCCATGACACACGAGTATATGGAGTGTTTTGAAACCCCATTTCTCAAAGAAGGTTTCGAGTTTTACGAGTACGATCAGTTAGGGTCTTACTACAGCGATCAACCAAAGGACAGTAGTTTGTGGACCACTGAAAGATTTGTTGAAGAAGTTGAGCAGGTAAGGCAAGCGATTGGTGCTGATGCCTCCAATTTTTACGTGTTAGGCAATTCGTGGGGCGGTATTCTGGCCATGGAATACGCCTTAAAGTACCAGAAGAATATGAAGGCCTTGTTAGTGGCAAATATGATGGCCAGTGCTATAGAGTATGGACAGTATGCTGACAATGTTCTGGCCAAGCAAATGCCAGCAGAAGTATTAGCCGAAATTAAAGCCATAGAGGCTAAAAAGGACTTCTCTAATCCGCGTTACTTTGACTTATTGCTACCGCATTACTATCAGCAGCATATTTGTCGTTTGACTGAATGGCCTGACGGATTAAACAGAGCGATGAAGCATGCCAATAATGATGTGTACACTATGATGCAGGGTCCCAGCGAATTCGGCATTAGAGGTCGTCTAGCCCAATGGAGTGTTAAACCACGATTGAAAGAGATAGGGGTGCCAGCACTGATGATAGGTGCTAAGCACGACACCATGGATCCAAAAGCCATGGAAGAGCAAAGTAAACTGGTGCAAAAGGGTAGGTATCTTTATTGTCCGAATGGCAGTCATCTGTCTATGTGGGACGACCAGAAAGTATTCATGCAGGGCGTTGTGAAGTTTATCAAGGATGTTGATGGTGGTATGTTTTAGCCTTATATTTTTTGATATTGGTCAATTAAGTTGTCTAACTATTTATTTTTAGAGATAGGATAAGTATGCGTATTTTAGTGATTGGTGTGGGTCGGATAGGCGGTGGTTTGGTATATGAATTAATGAAGCATGGGAATTGTACCATCTTGCTTTATGGCAGAGATTTTAGCAGAACTTCAGGGATGGCTGCAGATCTCAGAGAGCTCAATCCATCAGTGGAGGTGTTGGTATTAGAGCATTTGAGAGAACTACCGCCGATTGATTTAACGGTATTCTCTTTTTCGCAACTGGTATGGCATTCTGAACTACTGGTTAACGGTCGCATTATAGATGCAAGAACCAATATTACAATCATCGATTCAATCGCTGCTCAGGTATCTTTAAAGACTTTGGGTACTATTATTATTTTAAGCAATCCTCCCGATATTCTTAGCAGGTACTGTTATGAGAAATATGGAGCTGATAATGTTTTTGGATTTGGCAACAGTCTCGACGAGTTGCGTGTCAGGAACACCCTTATACAAATGCAACTGCCACACAATGGCAAAGAGTGTATATGTCTTGGTGAGCATGGAGCAGGTATGGTGCCGGTATTGTCGCAGGTATTTAATGACAAAGAGCTTGATCATGCGCTGTATGACAGAGTCAACTCTGCTGTATTTGACAGAATTCATCAGATCATTCATCAGGCCTACATTCCTTTTTACGGACCATTGTTGGCGCTTACCGAATTGATTATGGCAATCATCAACAAAGAGACAAGGCAAGTAACTTTAAGTTGCTATTTGGATAAAGACTATTTAGGTCAGCGTAACTTATCAATGGGCGTTCCTGTCGAGTTAAACGCAGGGGTGTTCGGTAAGATAGTAGAGGTTGAAGTCAGCGATTTTGAAAAAGAACTGTTTGCACAATCAGCCAAAAGTTTGGACGCCCAATATCAGCTGGTGGTTTCAAAATAGGGTTTGATTTAGTATCCGTATTCTTCATATTTTGATATAGAAAAATAGCATCTTCATAGATGTTTTAACGAGGCCTGGCCTGGTCCTTAGCTTGTTTAAATACCGCTAAATAATTACCTTTGATGCTTATTGACTATGCTGATTTTTGCATGTTCATTCAGTCAACATTGTATTCAAAATAGTTGCTTTAAATACAGTTGAATAGCAGATAAAAACATACAAAATATCAAATAGGAAAACTTAGTAATTTTTAGAACGGGTTAGTTAAATGAGAAACATACATACAATTAGAAAAATACCTGTCATTATTTTTATGACAGTTTTGCTCTTAACGAGTTGCAAAAAAGATGAACCAATAGGAGGTGTTTACACGACTATAAAAGTAGCTGGTTTGTTTTCGAAGACCGGTGACTTGTCGTACCTCGGAA
>JAIXYV010000005.1 GCA_027490055.1 Bacteroidota bacterium
ACCAAGGGCCCAGGACAGGACTCGAACCTGCGTCCGCCTAGGCGGATAAGAGCCCAACGAGCTACCAATTGGCTAAACGCAAAAAACCAGCCATTGCTGACTGGTTTTTGACTTCGTGGAGGGGAGCTTCACGTTATCGAACCTGTTAGAGGGGTTGGAAAGCGTTGATCATCTGAAATTACCAGTATGAGGACAGGGGAGAAAGATTCAGGATATGCCTTAACCCCCTGTCCATAGCTAGTAGGTCCTTTCCCTGTTTAAGGGTAAGGTCTGTATCTGGAGCGTTATACCTAGACACTCTCCACACCCACATACCAGCCAAACTTAACATCTGACCTGTTGAACACGGTGGGTTTGGTTTCTTGGATAGAGTCAGCGAATGTACGGTCATTCCCGCTGCTGCAATGGATGACTTTGGTCATTTGGCCGTCCTTTACCTCGGAGACGATGCCTACGTGGCCAATTTTGCTTCCTGCACCGTAGACTACAATACAACCTACAGTGGGTTGACTTAACTGGTTGAAGATCCCCGAGGTGGACAAAATATCATCCTCCATTGAGTCGGTGTTGATCCAGCCACCATAGCGTTTGTAAAAGGCTTGGTTGTTCAGACGTGGGAGCTCGAGTACCCAACAAACGAAACCACTGCAGTCACAAATACCTGATCCTGCATCAGGCAAGGCTGCATCAGGTTTCATACCACCACCCCCGAGTTTGTACCTAATACCTTTGCCAATGGCTGATTTAGCCCGGGCAATGATGGCGGCGGCACCAGGTAGTGAGGGCACTATTTGATTTCTACCATCTTCCGGCTGATCTGCGGCCGAGAAGATGTTGACCTCTTGTCCTACAAAGATATTGTTTGGATCCTTGATGGCGGGGTTTTGAGACAGTAGCACATCAAGGTCTAGGCCGTGTGCTTTGGCAATCTTGGAGAGAGTATCTCCGCTTTTTATCTTGTACTTCATGGATTTGATTGGTTAGGTGTTTTGGTTACTTGACTAAGCCCGCAGCTCTGAAAGGGCCTTCCACAAGCGATTGCCAGAGCTTATTGAATTTCTTTTCCCCCATGAAGGCTCCCATGGCAGCATCAATGATGCTGTCTTTTGCGTTGTCTAGGAAACCATCCCCTGTCAGGTGGTCCACGATAGTGTAGCGGATCTTCTTGAATCGATCAAAGGCTTGTACACGGAGAGCATCAAGTTCGTCCTTTGGCAACTTAGGCCAAACAGGTGCGACATTGTAATAGCTATTGAACGTACGATTTGCAAACCGGAACTGGGGTACTAAGCTCATGTGTACCACAGAACCCGGTGTCCCAGCCGCAACAACATTTCCATTTTCATCTCTGTTGAAGACCCAACCCATTTTACGATAAAGGTCCAGTTTACGAGCATCATTTGCCAAGTCTCCGAAGATGGATTCGTTGTCCACAGGAAGGGCAAAATGGTACTCTAGGAAACGGCTTGTGTTATAGCGAGCTAACCGATAATCATGGTCTCGAAACTTAACCGAGAAGAAGCCTGCAAAGGCACCTAACTTACTGCTTGCAAGTGCAGTTTCGTATGGCTGGCCTGTTGATTCATCATTACGAACGGGTGCAACCATGAAGCGCGAGTAGATCTCAGGATTTTGAATGGAGTCCAAAAGGTCAAGATCAAACTGAGCGTTATCTTTCAGGACGCCGATGATCAGCGGCAATAGCGACATGATGTTTGGGATCTCCGAGATTGCCTCTCCTGGAATGCCAATAGGATCAGAAGGGAATGGATCGACCAACAAAACACCAGCGGTTGCCAGTTCACCCTCACGCGGATTTCTGTATTTGTTGATCTCACGTGCCACTGCCCTTCTTGCCTGCTCAAATGGTTCATTGTTTGTGAGTCCACCATCCACATACTCCATCAAGAATGTAGGTGGGCTGCCAGCCGGCCAACTTGGCGCCATCTGGATCGGTTGAGGAAAGGATCCATCCGCTGGTTTTTCTTGCCTCAAGAAGAATTCACGATGCTCGTACTCACGCTTTTCCCTAGTAAGAGTCCGCGGTCTGAGCCCAAAAGGGAATGCCCCTGTAGCAACAGCAGCTTCCATTAACCCATCCCATTCATAGTTGATTCCTTGCCGTGTTTTGTCAGCAGGATTCAGCACAGTAGAATCTTGCGGAACCTTTTTAGGATCAGCCCCTGGCTTTAGGAAGGTGTAGCGCTTGTAATCCGCATAAGTCCGGATTATCTGTGACTTGGCATTGCGGTCCTCATTATACTTTAGCTGGTAGGGAACACCCTCTAGGTTTGTGAAGTTGAGATAGATGTCAATGGCTTCGCTCAGGTAAGGCCTCCACTTTTTGCCTTGGGCGACTTCTTGGTCGGCAACAAAGGTTTTTGCTGCATCCCGGATCGCATCAATCCCTGCTACATTCAACAGCGAAAGTAGATTACGGTTATGCCCTTCTAGGTCGGAGCTTTCAAGCATTTGCGTTAGGTCAACATCATCCACCCACGTCTTGCGAAGTCGATCGAGGTTGTTCTCGGCAAAGGCAATTGGCAGCAAAGCCGAACACATTCCCCCAGCTGAGGTACCCGAGATTGCTGTGATCAGGATGTCGTGTTGAGGTAAATCAGCAATGGATAAGGTGATCACTTCCTTCTCATCAGGGGCAAAGAGTTGCACCTGTTGTTCTGCCTCTGGAATCAGTCCTTGTCGGAGGTTATACCAGAGGTCAAGGGCTTCAAGCAGTTGGGTGAGGACACCAGAGGTGTAGGCACCAGCGGAAACTGCGCCGGCCATAGTTAGGCCTAAACGGTAGGGGGTTGTGGGCATAATAATGAATTGAATTAGATTGGATTATGGATTTTCGACGTTGTCTGCCCGATCAGGATTAGTCTCATTAGCTGGCTTGGTGGACTTGGTAGGCGTGGTCGGACCGGACATCTGGTTCTGACCCACCATGTTGCCACGGGAATCAATGCGTACTGGTTGGTCAGAACCTAAATTGGTCTCAAATCGAGTGAGCAGGCCAGGAACAAGGTTTTGGCTGAAGCCGCCCAAAATTCCTAAAACATAAAGACCATAAGGATTGGCGGCCTCAAAACCCTTAATCGAAATTAACTGGCTTCTGTAAAGTACCAGCAGGAAAATAGAGCCAAGAACAGCCACCACCATGCGCACCATAACACCGACCAGATAAGGTCCAGCCAATGTCCGCAACTTAGATTTATACCGCTTGACCTCAACATTATAGGAGTCAAGGTTGCGAGCTATCGAAAGCAAGCCACCAGCAGATCCTAAAGCCATCATATGAATAACAGTCAGAAGTTCTGGACGGATGGCGCAACCGCAAAAAAACCAATTACACCTGGTATCAAGCACAAAAACAAACAGACCTATGGCTAAGGTAAACAAAACGCAAGGGAACAGGTAGATTAGTTTGCTCCACTTATAAACTTCGGTTTTGACTTCTTTTTCTAGCTGCGAAACAAGAACTAAGGCTTCGGAGGCTTCATTCCTGAAACACAGGGCCATGGCATCTGCAATCGTTTCCAGAAAAGGATCAATCCTAGCATTGCTATCGTAGAGCCAAAAGGAAATCCTGGCCAACTGCGTACTGATTGCCTTGGTATTGTACCGATTATCATCCTTTGTGAGGTAATCTACCTGCTTCGAATGATTGACCTCATAGATAACAAACTGTTCGGTTTTGTAAAAAAGTTTGGTAATGATGGTCTCAGGACCAATTTCAGCCCCTAAGAAGAAGCTAATCGGCTCTTGGAATTCCTTGCTAATAGTCCTATGAGTTGTCGTTTCCATAGGTGAGGATGGGGTTGAGATGTTGGGGTACCTTGGTAATTAAAAGGCCCTATACAGGCACAGTGATGACTTGGATCTTGTAACCAAGACCTAATTATAGGCTAACGAAATTTACCTACTGAGAATGTAGATAATATTTTAGAGTGTAAGATTAATAGCCCAAAGCAATTTGGTATTTACAATCCTACAAACCGTATTTTGACTTCAGGAATCGCTCGGTATTGAGTAACTCCCTGTTAGAAAGTGAACGATTAAAAACCAATATCTCCGAAACTAATCCGTTAACCCCCTGGCTCTGATCACCAAGGACTAAGTGCTCAAAACTAGGCAAACTAGGCAAAACTTCGGGACCAGACCCTATGTGCATCATGGCACCTGCATTGAAACCATTGAGGTTAAGGTCAAGCATTTGTTCGGTACTTTCCCCAGCTCTAAAGTTCTTGACACGAAGGGTTAGCAAGGCTGGCGAAGTGGGTGCAGAATAGAAGGATTCGTAAAGGATACCACTCGGTAATTGGACTGCCAATTTGCTATTTGGTATAGCCGTGTTCAGTCCGTATCCTATTACCAAATCTGAAGTTTGTGATGCTGTACCAGCTCGTAATGAAAGTAATCTACTAGGTCCTGCCGAGTAGCTACCCCGAAATACTATAACAAAAGTCCAGTCTGAGGAATTAAAGTTGCCGCCGATACCAAACTGCATTTGATTGGTAACCTCCACAGTGGGATGTTGTCCTATTCCTGAGGCTCTAAAGGTAGCAGCAGAGCTACCAGAGGCGTTAAAATCAGGGTTGCCTTGCAAGTTGGACATCCAATAAGTAACAGAGGCGCCATCCTGAGGAGGCACAATTTTGTCGGCACTAAAATGAGCAACTCGTGACGGCACCCACTCAAGTGCAAATTTAGGACCCTCAGAAGCCTCAATACTAGGTGCTTCAGTGGTTCTGGTTAGCAAATCAAAGGCTTGGGCATTAGACACATCCTGGCCGCTGCCGAACTTGTTATACTTAGATAGCCAATAAACAATCTTACCGTTTTTCCAGCGCAAACGTTGCCACTTTAGGCCAATCTTAATGCCAGAGTTTATACGACCCATATCAATAAGCATAGCCTCTTGGGGCACAATGGCAGACGATGGATTCAACACCGAAGTTTTAGGCCGTACAAATTGCCGATCAGGCATATAGTGACCTTCTAAATTCCGGGGGAATTTGCCTCTTTGGAAATAGCCCTTACCGTTTTTTGACTGGGCTAAAAATGGGATCCAGTTCTCAGGTACCTGTGACCCAAGGCTAAAGTCAAATTTAGGATTGTCCGATTCGGTAGGATTTAGAGGTGGAATAATCGGCAAATGACTTTTGAAGAAGTCTGAGATGGATAAGTTAAGATCATTGCCATTGATACTACCACCAAAACCGTCGGGGACTATGGTTTCGATGCCATAAAGCAAATTGCCGACCTCATCCTTCTGAAACAAGACTTCCTCTAATGGGGCCGACTCAATTTTGAATGCCTTGCTACCTGCCGCATATATAGCATTTATGCCCTCCGAATCCTTGATGTCAGTGGCTGGCTCAAAAATAGACCATGGCATGGCACCCCCATGTGATCCATTGCTTACCCTATCACGAGCACCATGGGGTCTGATCTCAAACTCGACGCCGAAATGGTCTTCTACCACCACTGACGAGACACTAAACAATGAGTTTAATGGGATTGACAGTGGCAAGAGAAACCAGTCATTAGAGTAAAACAAGGAGAATTGCTGGATAGCCAACACGGAAGTATCGGCTGTACTTTTGGGTTTGATGCCATCAAAATTGACCTGATGATCTTCAAACTGCCACCACCGATTTGCTGGCCTACCAAAAAAGTTGACCACCGACGGGATATATGTTCGCTCCCCAGTACCAAAGTGGTCATCATGCTCAAAATTGTACCCACCAATATCCTTGTCAGATCCGTCAAGGTGATACCAATCAATATCCCCAAAAGAGTACTCAGGAGCTGACATTTTCACCTGCTTATTGCTTTCTTCGATTTGTACGTTCAGCCCGAAGTTATAGGCCTGCTGTTGCTCATCCCAAAATGAATTCTGGAATCCGACAAGGCCAGCATCTTTGGCTTGCTTATGATACTCGACAAATAAAGCCTCGTATGCTTTGTCATCACCAGCCAATATACCCATTAGGTATTCGGCAAAAAGTTTATCGTCTTTGGGTGTGGGGAATTGTTTGAACAAGGCTCGCACATCAAAGATTTTGTCTTTCCACTTAACAAGTTTCTTCTTGAGCCTTTGCCGAGTTTCGATCAACGCTGTTTCTTCGTTGATAGAATCGATACGGTCATCAAGCGCGGAATAGGATATAGGAAAGTTTAAAATCAGCTTTGCTAGAATATCTTTACCCTGCGATATGCCATACTTAGGAAACAATAGCAATAAACGGTTACTAAACTCAGCCAAGGCCGAAATGTCTAGTTTCCAGTAAGGTTGGTGTTGTATCTGGGTCTCTAGTGGAAGGCTATTGTTGATTGGGATACCATTTGGCATATTCTCATCCCTTACCTTAGGAACTAAGGTATGGGGCTCAGCATAAGTATATTGGACGGTTGCCTTGATCAAGGCACCGCCATCAAATGCCTGAAACTCGCCCAACTCCTTCTGGCGCAACAAGGTCCAGAATGGGTCATGGATTTCGTTACGCAAAGCCCAGGTTAGATCCTGATTGTAGTAGGGACGTGGAACAATCCGGTTGGTATAGCTGAAATCCGTGGCCATTAGTATTAAGGTTTAATAAACGATTACTTTTTGTTGCCAATGTTTGCCACCTGCTTGTAGCTTGACGATGTACAAACCAGTTGGGAAATAAACAGAGAGCTCCCCTTTGCCACCTTCTAGGTTATCCTGTTTATAGATGGTTTTACCCTCTAGGCTAACGACCTGAATCTGGTAGGATAGACCAGCAGGCAAGTAATACTGCAAAGCCTCCCCAGATGGTAATGGACTTGGGTAAAAACTAGCTTCTTGAGTCCAAGTATCCTCAAGGCCAACTGGTTGCTGATTGTTGTAGATATATAACTGTCTATTAACTCCAAAACAGTAACCTTGTTTATCACAGCTCATATCTGCGAATCCTAAATTTGGATCTTGCAGATATGTTTGTCCACCATCAGTTGTCCTTGCCAGTCCACTTATGAAAGAACTCACAAAGCCATCGTTTACAGTCCAGAAGGCGAGGCACCTAACCGAGGTGTTTGTGATCCTACTAAAACTCAATCCACCATCTGTTGTTTTGAAAGCCCCGGTATTGGTACCTAAATAACCAATTAAAGGTGTAACAAAATCAATAGCTGAAAAACGTGTCCCTATGGGTATCCAGCTTGTTGGAACTGAGGCCCAAGTGAGGCCAGCATCAGTCGATTTGAACATGGAGCCATTTCGCCCAATGACATAGCCAGTCTGGCTATCTGCAAAGTCAACACGGTAGAGGAAACTGCCATTGGGACAGAAAATAGGGGTCCAATTAAAGCCAGCATCTGTCGTCCGGTAGACCCCTCCTGTTTTTTGCCCCACCATCACGCCAATGCCTGTGTAGGGAAAAAAATAGGCGTCTTCCATGTTTTCTTGTCCATTTTGGATCGAACCAATCCCATTTCCATTTCGACCAATCTTAGTCTCTAAGATTTCAAAACCTGTTCGCACTGCATTGATCCTGTAATTCCAACTGGCTAATACCTGATCTTTTGCAACATGTTTTACAAATGTTATCGTGTCACTAGAAAAAGGTGATGCCCCTGCTTTCCCTGTAAACCAATTTGCCCCTCGGTTGGGAGACCATGCTACAGTGGTGTTAAATCCGCCCATTACGACAGTATCTCGACTTCGGCTATGTACGCGAATAGGGTCCATTAAGTTAGGCGGTGATGTTCTTGAAACCCATTGACCCAATATTTGGGCATTGGTTATAATAGGCATCAAGAGAAGCAAAAAGGTGAGACGGAGGATCAGTTTCATGGTGGAGATGGTTTGTTACCTGTTTCTGTTGACCCAAGTATAGTCTAGTTCGCGGGGGTGGGCCGGGTTGCGTTGCACACCACTAGGGGCATAATCGTTGGTGATGGCTGGTAGCAAAACGCTTAAGCCTGGCTCTCGTTTGATCATGTCTGTATCGACTGCCCTTAATGACGTTAAGTTAAGGGTTTCCTGCACAAAATCCAAAAGACTAGTTTCCGTCCAGTTGTCTTTTAATGTTGGCTGAATCGCCAAGATCAAGGCATTCGGAGCCTCCGAATCAGGCTGGTTGTGGTTCAGGGCGATGCCTGCTACTTGCTCATCTTCAGGCACAATCTCAGTCCAATCATCAAGAATGATCCCTAACACGCTATCGCCATTTGTGATAGCCTCTGCATTGAGTAAGGCAAAACTACGTGTGCCATCAATGATTGAGTCCCCTTCTTCTAATTCATATCCAACCCAACGGTTATCTAAACCCGTGGTTTGATCTTGGAACACGCTAAGACGTTTGGCGAATGGGTCAGAGACCTGCTCTAGCTCAAGATCGAGGAAATGTTGGCGCAGGTAGTTGGTGTTGCCATTCACACGACTGAGCCCATATATCCAATCTGCTAGTTTGACTGCCTTTTCATCGTTACTACCTAGATCAGCCTCTTGCGCAAACAATGTCTGGATGGCTATATTTTCAGGGCGCAAGGGGTCCTGAATCAGGATTGGTGTCCTGAATTGGGTGCCAGAACATTCTGTGAGCCAAGTCTGAATATCCTGAATATCTTGGTAGGACCAACTAGATGGCAATTTGCTAAAATTCAGGATCGGATCAGTGAGGGTAACCACCAATGGTAACAATAAAGCAGCAGTCTCAACCAATAGCGATTGACTAGTATCAAACAGAAGGCTGTAGGTCAACATCTGGGCTGGAGTCAGGCCTGCATAGGAGGTTAAGGTGGAATCCGCCTGTTTAGTGAAGAAGAAATTATCCCATGCGGCTGACAATTTTGGCCAGAACTTGGTCTGCATCAAGACCCGCGTGGCATTTATGAACTCCACATAGGCAGCACTAGTTGAATTTGCATTGAGGCTCATCGCAGATCGCAACCTTAGTAGCAAGGTTTGAGCATCATTAAGGCTAATCGACAACAATGATTTGGCCTCAGCAGAAATCATTGTATCTTCAATCAGGTGCGGAACTAGGTCCACCTTACTGAGGCTCCTGCTTTTGCCCAAGATTGCGCTGACTTCAACAAAGGCATCTTCTAATAACTGAAGGGAAAGGCTCTCGCCAGCAAACCGAAAGTCATAATCAATCAAGATTGCCGGTGTTGTTCTATCTTGAAGTTCCTTGGCTTTATGTTTGGCTACAAGAAGGTGAAACATTTCGGCAAAAGCACGTTTGAAATCGGCAGGGTCTTGCTCATAAATTGAAAATAGACCGACGAGCCCAAAGTCATATTGGCTGAGTGTGGTTTCTACCTCCTGAGGATTGCCTGGCATCTGAAGTGTATATCTCCAGGTAATGTTGGTAGGTGCAGTAAGTAATTGCTCCAGAATCCTTTCCAATCCGACCTGCAAAATCCTGCCCATCGGTTTGGAAACCAGACTAGAGGTACCATTTGGAATGGTACCGTTAACTCCCCAATTGCTGGGTAAAACTGAGCCGCCCAGTACCATGAGACTATGCTGAATGGTTTTGCCAGCATGCCTGGTCTGAAGGAAGTTGGAAGACCGACCACGGTAATCATGGTTACTTGGGCTGTCGATATTCTCGACACCCCGGTAGATGAAGCTATGGAGTTTTTCGGCAGTCTCAAGGTCGGCCATGGCATCAAAGGCCAAGAAGACTTGCTGCACAGCGGCAATAACAACCTGCTCAACACTGTTATCTAGCCCTTCCAACTCAAAGGGATAGGCAGGTTTGTTTTTGACCCATCCGAACAAAGCAAAGCCATCTGTGACCATTTGCTCTGCCATTTTGTTGAGTTTTGGCTCTGAGTAGCCAGCGTCTTGCAACAACTTGCGCAATGATACATCATAAGCAAATTTGCGACGAAATGTATTGGTCGTATCTAACAACAAATTTGGATCTGAAATATTCTGGGCCAAAACCTGTTCGAACAATACACCCAAGTATTCGCGTACCGCTTGGCCTGAAAGCCGACCCCGCAGGGCACCCATGGCGACTCTGGCCCTCAGTGAACTGAGGTTGATATCCAAAATGGCCTTTAGCGGCAAATCACCGCCCGCCTGACCAGGTTCGACATTGATAGCCCTTGTTGACTCATGGGCTTGCAGTAAAATGCCAGAAGTGATGGCTTGGCTAACAGAGGGAGCAACGACGTAACCCAATGCCTCTGTGTCAACTACATACTTGTCTTTTTTGTCAAGCGTGGCTTGGGACCTAGGCTTGAGATCAAACAAAATGCCGTAGGAGCCAATGAAGACCCGAGAGCCTAACGATTGACATTTCTGGAGCTGGTAATGGGTCATCCCCGTCAACCAAGGGTCGAGACGGTAGGTCAGGCAGTCAAGCGCCTGCACCAAACAATGCTCTAGTCGTGCACGCGGTACACTTGCAAGATGTTGAAGGGCAAAACGGAATTTTTTGAGATTGCCGTTCGGGTCCTGTAGTTTTTTCCACCAGAATGGGGTTTCCGCAATGTCTTGACCAATAATCCAGAAGATTACCTCGATCACAGTTGTAATCCCAACAGGAACTTCTAGGTGTGATAACAAGGCAGGATCAACCTGCGCATTCAAGGCATTTTGCAGATCAGGATTGATGGTATAGAGGACACCTGTCTCTACATTTGGTAGGTCAGTTGGTGCTATCAGGGTAGGAACCAATGCTGCGGTAAGGGCAGGATCCGTCACCCAGTGATTAGCCTCAGCCAAGATTTCCTCAAAGTAGGTGCCGAATAAAAGTAGGTATAGTAGCGCCCTAGGTTTGGTGCTAACATCAAGTCGCTGGTCATTTTTCAGAACCTCATCTAAATGGTCCTGAAAGTTGTCTACTTCAAGAATTGACAATATATAATTGAAATTTGGGCTAAGCGAAGCATCATTTATACGATACTGGATATGAGCTGAGTCATCAGGCACATTCTGATCAATGATTTTGCCAGCAAACAAGGCGGTTTCGATACTTTGGGTCAAATACTTCCGGAACTCTTCAATGCGGTGGATGAGTCCAAGGCTTAGACTGGGTTCGCTGGCATCAAAACCGAGGTTATGAAGGAAAAACCGATTACCATAAAAGTTTAGCGGTATTGATCCATTGCTTAGATTAAGATCAGAAGCAACAGCACTAAAATTACGTTGTTGGGAGAAATCCAACCATCTGTCATTTAAGTTGGGGAGGTCTTGGGGATTGGACAATAATATCTGTACAAGAGCCAATAGGTCAGTAATTTCTTCTCCACTCAGGTTAGGAAAATCAATACTAGGATCAGGGCCCAATAATTTATCCTCCAGTTGTTTGAGGAAGTCCTTAGTTTGGCCTTGCCATGTAGTAAGCGGCGGGTCTTGTGCGGTATATTCAGCTCGGAACTCAACAGACTCCGGCAATTGGGAAAGGACTTTCCAAAATACCTCGAGCGGATTAGCCTCACCCATTGCCCCAACATGGGCTTTGGCATTTTCGTCCAAAAGCGTTTGCCACAGACCATGTAACCAGTCAAACAGTTTGTAGTATCTGGCTAGGTGATACTGATCCGTATTGTCAAATGCCAAATCAAGTGTGCGTGTAACCAAGGCTACCGAATAGGGCTGGTTCCCAATCCTGATGCTTGGCACCTTACCCCTGCCATTGACATGGTCGGACCAGAAGTCCTTTAGGCCTTGGATAAAGTTCCGATGTGTCGAATTCGTATTCGACACAAAGGGCTCTAGGGTCCGCCTTACATAGGTACCCAGCGTAGCTTCAAAAATGCTCTGGTTCACTTGTTTTACATCCTCTTGGTCGGTCCGTTCGGCATGCAGCAGCTTGGAGGTCACTGCCGGATCAATGCCAAGGGCACTTGCCAAAACATTGCCATCAGCTATGTCAGATGGACTTTGCCATGAGGAAGGAAACACAACCCTGCGGAACAGCATGGCAGGGCTGTAACGTCTGACGTCTTGCAACTGATCGGTCTGCCCGAGGCTGTCGATTAAATTGGTTGGAGTTGCTGGTGGAACTATATCAGCCTCCGAAGTATAATAATGACTTTCGAGCAAACTACTAAGTTCGGAGCTAGCATCAGTTGAGGTATTACCTAAACGAATGCCTGTCACAATCAACTTTTTGAATCCAGTGTTCCAATCCTGTTCATCTATGGTTACCCGAAAACCCATACCAACGCTGACGGCTGCCTCAAAATTGACCACCCAAGCGCTTTCCTCTGAGTAGGTAAGTGGTGAGGCTGGGTCCGTTAAGGATTCATCTGGGTTATCCTCTAGGCCGATCCAGAGGTTCTCGGGGATTGCAGGGCCAACGATGTGGTATTTGTAGTTGGTGTCCGAATCAAAAACGTATAGCTGGAAGTTGGTCGGTAATAACTTGACCAAACTTTTGATATTTTGTTCCCGATCCCGCAGTTCAGGTTCTGGGAATTTAGTTTCCAACTCATAGTTATCAACTACTTCCTGCCGTAATCCCTCATTTTGTGGAATTGAGAGCGCAAATAGTTCAGTCAGATATTGTTCCCAGCCAATCGGGGTGGTGTTGATCAAAACGAAGGCCGCCCTTCCTGATCCCACTTTAGACATTAGGTCAGAAACTAAGCCATTTTCAGTAAAAAAGGACTTGTTCTGGGCTACCAATGCTAATTGTAGGGCCTGCCGCCAAAAACTTTTGCCTAGTTCATACTCAGTTCGGGACAGATAAGGGAAATGGTTAACCAAACTAAGGGTATCGGGCAGGACCCTGACCAAAAGTTGCTTATCACCTTTTTCATAAAAATGTGTACTCAACTTGACGGGCAACATCAAAACCCTATCCGTTGAGGCTAGCTGATCTATAGACTCAGGTAGTTTAGTATGATCTATTTTGGAATCAAGCAATGCAAAATAGGCTTCCAGGTCAGGCAGTTCAGCAAAGGTTGCTGTGATGTCCGCTAGATAATCTGGCCAGTTGGCCATTTCCTCCTGAATCAAAGTGAGAAAGTTGGTGATGTAAACAGCACCTGGGGTATCGCTACGTGTATTGAAGTCCACGATTCCTCCCAAAAGCTCAAGGGTTTCCACAATCTGCCAATAGGTAGCCCTGAAATAAACCGCAACTTCCGCTTCATCCCCGGCCATTGTGTCGGGTGATAAATTCAGTAACTCATTCTCAAAGGCATCACGAAGCTCAGAATTGAGGTACGCACGTAGCCTTACCAAAGGCTCATTAATCGCCTTCTGCATTGTGTCTGCACCAGCCCAACCTGTTTGGGGATCTCTTGAAATACTAGGATATCCATCCTCATCAAGGACATAAACATACCGATCCTTAACATCATTAAAGGTTGTCCAAGCCTGATATACATGAGGCTTGTAGTAGTGATAAAAAGACGTTAGCGAGGTGAAATTAGGCATTTGGCAAAAAGTTACTGAGGTGGATATAGATACGGTAAGGGGCCAACATGGCAGCTGTTGCGAAAGCTGGACTGTTGTCGATGGTTGGGCTTGTGAGTATTCTGATCGTGGATTCGGTGGTGGGAAGCCCGGTCACTGGGTCGTTGGAAATAGGAAGCAAGTTCGCCCAATCGGTGGCACTTGAACTTTCCTGCTCAAACCCTAAGGTGAGCTCAGTTGGGCGCTCCTGCATACAGATAAACCAACCTTCATTATCCAGCGCATCCTCTAGGTTAATCCGGAATGTAATGCTGACGATGTTGTTTTTGGACCTAGTCTGGCGAGTAGGAAATAGCACCTCTGACCTGTTGACCACATTCGGATTTGACCCAACATTTACAGGTAGTTGGTTCGGATTTGAAACTGCATGGGCCTTCTGGAGAAAGACAACTGCATCGGGATACTTCCTGAATAGCTCGGCCTTGATCAAAAAGGTTATCGAATTAGAAGCTGTTGAGTCAAGGACGTTTTGACCCAACTTTTTGGCTGGATCCCAGAGGTCAATTTGGTCAATGTCTACCGCCGTCGGGTTGTTGCCAACGTCCTGCGACTTGTCCCAGAATAGCTCAAAATAAGTACCGTGCCTGTTAACTGGGAGGTTCCGCCACCGAAATTCAGAAGCCAACTCATTATTCAGACCAACCATATAGGCCTCTACAAACTTGTCATTAACCGCCACCAACGCAATGGAATTGTCTGGTAAGCGCTCGACCTGCGGGGCCAATAACTCTGGATAATCTCGTGCTAAGTACTTGCTCATTGGTACCCTAAAGCTCGGAGTTGCCTCAATTGGCTCTAGCGGTATCGGAATGGGTTGACCAGGGTTGGCGGCATCCTCAATGGTGCCCAATAATGCTAGGCTACGATCGGTTTGGGCATCAGCATTTTGATCAGCCTTAATATCTGCGCCTAGGGTTGCAAAATCAATATCTGGCCAAGATTCTAGCAGAATTGTTGCATCTGCCGAGAGGGCTTCAGGCACATTTGATAAGACCTCAGCCTTTAAGTTTTCGTAAAAGGTAAGGCTAATTTCCTCTGGCACAGTGGTAAACCCTGGCGAATAGAAATTAAGCTCCTGTAAGTTGACAATTTCATCCTCAGGGTCGCCTTCAAGTGGAAATGCCTCAATCGAAAGTAAGAGGTTTTTCCAAGTGACCATGTTGATCGAGCTATTGATGAGCGTGCCGTAGTCTAGCTCCTTTCGCTGGGTGAGACCAAGATTCTGGATGCTCGGTCCGATCTCTTGATCATTCTGGATTTTGCCCGTAAACTTCCTGAGCAAGTTGGACCTTGGCGAAAGCAAGTTCCTTAAATGGGGTGTTAGGTAGGCTTGCCCTAGGGCAGAAGTATGGATTGCATGCTCCAAAGTTGATCTTTGCTCGCCACTGCCTACCATAACCTTGTCAGCCACAGGGCCGTAGAACTGGACCCGATAATCAGCATTGGCTGAGGTTAGCAAACCTTGCAGGGCCATCGTGTTGGTCCCGTTGCTGTTCTGCAAATTGCCGATAGCCTGGTTAACTTCGTTAAAAGCATAGTACTGATCTAGCGATTGCTCAACGAAGTAATCCTGATTTTCACGGATTACCTGCGCCCCCAAACCTGCAATGGCACGGTAGCGTGGATCTAGGTTTAGCTCATAGGGCCATGGGTCCCAGTCATCATTTTCGAGCGTCAGGTCGGTCTTGGGGTCAAGATAGGTGAAGGCTCGCTGATGGAAACCATAAGCTGGTGGCACCACGGCTGGGTCCGGATCAGGGTCCGCAGTGCTAGTACTTGGTGCAGTCAGGCCTAGGTTGACGAGCTTGCGGATACCATCCATGAGCTCGAGATTTGTAAACTGCGAGCTAACAAATACCGTCGCATCATCATCAATGCTTGGGGTGCCATAGAGGCCCTCTAACATCACCGTTTCAGACGTTGCTAGGTTGTCCTCTAGTCCGTAACCTATGTTTCCGATCGAAGTGGAAAAGCCAGACAAAGATTGGCTAGGGTCTAAAGGACGGATCAGCTTGGCGTAAGTCAGAAAGCTGTCTTCTTCCTTGGTTTGGAACATCCAGTTATGATAAACTGGAATGTCCATACTGAAGTCAGCAGATCCGTTACTGCCTTCTAAGACCCTTTGATAAAACTTATCTGTTACGTCATTTACCGGCAGGATAATTGGTCCATCGGCTGAAGCAACGCCTAACCCGGCGTTAATCCCAATCGTATAATGCGGAATCAAAAATGCGTGGTAGTTGGTTCTCCCATTGAGTTTACGAGGGCTAACCAGCCGCCCGACCAAGGCACTAGGATTCTTTTCGGCTTTGTCTAGGAAGTCCACTAAGTCACTTGACAGCTGTGTGGTGGTTGTGGCATAGCTCTGGATTGCGGCCCAAAGGTGACTTTGAGTGCTGTATTCAACCATGACTCTTTCCACATTGTCACCATTAATATTATCATCTTCTACTCTGAATAGACGTCTGAAGGTAATATTGTTGATATGGATCTGGGTCAGTGCCTTATTATCTGCTGGTTTCTTCCAGGTGAATTCGCTATCCTCAAGTACCAACAGGTATAGCCATGACGGCAAACCTGTCGCAGTATTATCCGGTACATGATCAGAATTGGTAGTCGTGTCCGCAGGATATTCAGGGGTATAGCGCCAGAGTAAGTCAGGTTCGTTAAACTCTATGTAGGCAAGATGCCGCGGGCTATGATTCTGGGCCTTTGGGGCCGGAACCATTTTTTTGATCACCTTGGGGTCAAAACCCGTCACCATACTGGCATCCTTGATGCTAAAAGTGGGGGTATTACTAGTCCCTAGGTCTGACTCCTTAAAGAGGTATTGCTCTTTGTCCAGGTCATTATTGGCAGTCAATAATTTCACCTCAAGATCGAACTCCTCACCCGGCCTGATGAACTGCGACATCCCCCTCCGCATGAACGGGAAGAATCTACCTTTGCTATTGATATTCATCTTAGTCTTGGATGTAGGTTAGTTGGCTGTAAAGGGCAGGGTTCGTTTGGCGCATCAGCTCAAGGTGGTTCGTGATTTGGCTGAAAGTCCCACGGGTTTCGGTAGCACCAGTCTCAATGAGTGCATAAGGTTCGTGGTTGCGTTTGTACACCACCTTGTATGATTTTTCCTTGAGGGAAACTGCTAGGTTTAAGTCCAGCGCATTACCGACTGAGTTATCAATTGAGTTGGATTGAAGGCTAGCATCCCCAAGCCAATTTTGGATGTACTCCCAGCCGAAAGCCTCGGTAGTATTGCCTCCGCTGCCTGGTGCCATATCTGGGCTAGGGGTTAGTGGCTCAGGCTCCAATGTCCTTGGCCAGATTAACTCCATATCATCACCATAAAACTCGAACAAGTAGTTGACCGTCCGGCTTTCAGGTAGGCCTGTACTAACTTCCGAAAACGCAGTGTTAGTTAGGTCAACACCACTCGCTTGTGAATTGTAGGTATCGCCTGCCTCTTTGATGCTTGCCGGGACGTTGTTGGCACTGTTGGTCACCAGGGTGGTCAGGAAATAACTCCTGAGTTCGCTGCTGTCCTTTGGCAAGATCACCCTGTCAGCAACACTGTCCCTAGTGATAGCAACTACACCATTATTCATCCCAGCATAGGCTGCATCGGTGACGGTTGTAAAGATTTCTATCGGTGCGGAAGGTGTGGCCTTAGGTATGATATTGACACTTCTGATCAACAAAAGCTGGGCGTTCTCGGTGCCTTGCCGAGGGATCAGGACACGGAACGGAACCTGCGATTGCGAGAACAAAGGATAGCTATGAGGCTCCAGGGAAACCTTGGTAGCTGAGCTGCTGCCTGAATCTAATGACTTGGTCGGGATGTTGGAGGTAATCGTCTTCGATACCCGATTGGTATAGTTTCTGGTATCAGCCAGCTGTTTTGTGAGCTGCACCCCATAGTCTGGCCCAGCTTCGAGCTTCGCAACATCGACTGTACGTGGCCAAGTGAAAGAGAACCGTGAGCTAAACTTGACCCAGAATATCTCGAACTCAACTGTACCCTGGATATGCCAAGGATTAGGCCCACTGACCTGCCCACCGATCCCAAGTGAACATAAGGAGCGACCACCATATCGGACAGATACACTTGCCGAAAAGTCAATCGTGAACTGGAAAGGCGAGAACCGAACCAGGGCCTCAAAAGACAGATCTCCATTGATGGATGCCCCACCAAAACCAGCATATAAACTGGCCCGGTTGCCGATCATGACGACGTTTTTGCTAATGCCAAAATAGCTTTCGGCAGTTATGCGGAGGCCATCTTGGTTAGCAATAACTAGGCATAGCCGTTTGACATTGGTCGGAGCTTGTAAGGCTGCCGGTGGGGTATAGTTAGGGTGATAACCTCCCGCACTGAGCAAGAAATCTGGTTGCTCCCCATTAGATCCTAGTAGTATCCTTGCAATGACCTCTCCTGTCAGGGTAACATTCTGGATCTTACTATCATAGATGCTAGCATCAAAGGTAATGAGGCCTTTGGCTTGCGAATAGTAGCCCATGAAGGCAAACCGAATGACGGCTACTGGCTCACCATCTGTTGGAGGTAGTAGCACCAAACCAGTACCAATGAGCGCCAACTGAATTGGAGATGGCAGGCTGATGATCAGGGCCAACTTTGTTGAGAAAACGTAGCTGTTGCCAACCTTCTCTCCCCAAGTGATCTTGGCCGAAAGCCCAAACACATAACGCCCAGGGAATGACGGGAAAGCCTTATCTACAGCTGAAAGCACTGGGGCCAACTGCTTGATATTGGAGGTCGGGAATAGGATCCGATCCACCACACCGTTTGCTAGGCCACGCCTGATGTAGTCATCGTCAAAAGTGCGGTTAACCCCAACTAAGCCACCGATACCTACAAGGGCAAAACCCAAACCAAGCTGGATGGGTGTAAAACCCTCTACGGAGACCAGACCAATAAAGCTCTTCTGCCCATTACGGTCCTCATAGATCGCTAAGGCCGTAATCGTGATACGTTTCTGGAACGTGAGGACCAGCAGACCCTCAAAACGTTTGAAGTTATCCCGTTGGAAAACAATACCCCCACCCTGAACCGAGCCAAAATCTAATTCTACCGCCAGGTAATCAGGCGGTGTGACCTTAAACTCGAAATCATTGCTAAGGTTAGACAGAAAGTTAATTGGAGTTGGCGAACCTGAGCTAGGTCCAAAGGTACCTTCTGGCCAACCTGCCTCGAAAGCCATAGGGCCCACTAGCAACTTGACGGACTTGCCAAAATTGATGACGATATCGTTCTTGAACTCGTGGCGATACATATAGCCCGTAGGGATTGCCCCAAGGCCTAGGGTGATACCACCGTCCACATGACCGGCAGAGTCCATCTCAACCCAAAAGTCAAGCCTCGTTTCCTTCAGGAATTTATCTAGGACAGGGTTGTCGCATTTGATGACGACGCTGCCGGAGGAACTTAGCGACAAGATAATAGATGGGGTACTCGTACTTCTATCCTCGTAACGACGAATGTTAAGATCCTTAAATGTAAAATCGAATTCGAAGTTTATACCGAAAATGGTCTTACTTATCTTTTGTCTTGATAGATAAGTGATTGACAGAGAATAATTATGTACATCATACCAGTCAAACTTAAATGGCAGCAAAGGGTCATTAATACCCAAGAAGGACAAGTTTAGTAAACCAGCTACACTTGACTTAATGGGCCTATTGGCGCGGAACAAAACGGAAAAGTTAGTGAACTTAACGCCTAGTCCGCTTGACCCAATAGAAAAATCAAATGCCTCAAGGCTATTAGTGGTAGAACCTGCAGCTGACACCAAAGCTATTAAACCAGATAGCCCATCGTTACCTAAAAATAAATTGGTGAATTTAAACGACGGATTACCATTTGATTGAGGAGGATCCGAAATGCCAAGAGGCGCTGAGGATAAAGTAGCACTACTTATATAAACCCCTGTTGCGCTAGGTGGTAAACCCAACGTATCAAGGGCTGGGACATTGACATCTGGTGAAAGATCTAAGTAAGCGGGACCTAGATCCTTAATTTGTATACCTAAAGGTTTAATATGGAAACTCGTAGCATTCTGAGGTAGTAATTCTAGTTGTACCAAACCACCACTAGCCAACGAAAAAGGAACATTGTTTGATAGCACTACTGGCGTAGAACTTAATCTAAAACTAACATTCTGTGCTATAACTGCATCATTGGAATCCCGAGCCTCAATAAAAGAACGGTTAAGACCCAGTTGGAAAGAAAGCTTAATTGCGAGATAGTAATAAAAATGAAGCTGGAACCTGGCTGCCTCAACGCAATGTGGCCCAAGATAACGACCAAAAACAGTGGTTAAACGTGTGCTATATTCTCGTTCATCAAAATCAGTTGGTAATGTTGAAGGCGTGTCAACATCCAAGAAACAGGCATGCAAAACTTCGTCTAAGTCAGGTGTCGAACCCCCACTCGGCCAAATCAAGTCATACAACTCGCCAGCGGCCACCATTACGTCCTCGTCAAGTTGAGTTGGATCTAGTTGTGGTGATGAGCTATATTTGGCATTAAATTTAACGCAGAACGCCGCTACAGTTACTTGGTACCGCAATCCATCTACAAACCGGATAAACAAGTCACGCTTTGGGATACCAGCCAACCGCATCAGAATACGCAAAAGCGCCAAAGGGTTAGACTCTCCCATATAGTTAGCCAAGATTTCAGTTATGGTCTCTGCCGTGATCTTGCTAAAGGCATAATCTGCAGTGACAGTAAACTTAGTTGGGCTAGGGTTAGTCGTAGGGTTGGTGGTAGGGACAGTGGTAGTCTCCAGAGCATCCGAAAAAAAGTCATTACCCTCCGCAATCTTGAGTCCCATACCTAATGGTAACTCTAGCTCAATCTTGCCATAGTATAGCCCTGACTCAGGGTTATACATCACCTCAGGCACTGCAAAGGATGCCTTTGTAAGGAGCTCATTCAGGCCAGAGGCACTTAGCAGGTCTGCCAAGATGCCTAGTTTGCTATTGGGCGGGAGTAGGGATAGGATGGTTTGCATGGTAAATCTATTTTGAGGCCTTCCGGATTGATAGGCCATTAAATTTGTTAAGGTGCTTAATTACCCACTTAGGAGAATAAAATTTACTAAAGTCAAACTGGTTAAGAGGCTTAGACCTATTGTCGGAAATCAGTCTGTCAATAATTACGCGCTCAAGCTGACATGAATAGATATATTGCTCGCTGATAGTTAGCTGTTTTATAAACAATTGATTAATAGGTTTGATCCATTTAATAATTGGCCAATCCATTTCCTGCCCGCTTGGCAAAACTAAACATTTAGGTAAATTTTTATCTAACATAGGGTAATCAACGCTGTCGCCAGCGAAAGATGTTAGTAAACAAGATGAATCACTAATCAAGGTATGAGACAATTTTGACCTTGTGATTACTTTTAAGAGACTACCAGATTTCGAATATACTAAAGCAGAGTTGGTCATATATACATAATAATCTAAGTCAGCTATGTTTTCCTCAGCATTAATTATCTGTGCTCTTTCATTAGATGAAATGCAGATACCATCAATCGTCCTACGAACAACCTGAGGATATATATATGGATCAATAGGAAACCATGAATAACAATTATTTAGATGGGTTGGTTTCCTGTAAAGAGATGGAAAAAGTGAACATTCTATAGGTTGCTCATTAAAAAGGGTGGATGGGCTAAGAGGGTCCAATTTATAAGTATTAAATGGGTAATTCCATTCCTCAAAGTGTGTATCTCTTATCAATGAGATATTTTTAATTTTAGCAAAACAAAATGTGGGAAAAATTAAATCAATCGAATCGGTACAAATAACGATAATTTGCAAGCTAATCATTTGATCTGGTTTAATTGAATTAAACCTATGGTGCAAGCTAGGAAGTGATCTACCAATCAATTCAGATGAAATAAAACAATAAGGAAATATGATGAAATGACTATTGCTATCTATTAAAAGCATATTGACATCAATAAAATTAGTAGAAACCATACATCTAATTCTGTTAGCATTGTATGGAGTTGGACCCTCAATTCGATCCATATAGATTGCTTCTTGCGCGGACAAAACACCACAAGAAACGATAATCATAAACATTGTTAAGATCCAGTGTATCATAAGATGCCTAAGTTTTTATAGGATACCAAAGTTGAAAAATAAATTGTAGTGTAATCACTGCTTTGGAGATCTGTCATACCAATACGTGATTCACTAAAATTACAATAAATATTGATGGCTTTTTTAATTTTAAATTTACTACTTTCCTTCTTAGCTATTGAAGGTGCCGAAGAAATGAGTGCGTCATAGTTTGATTCAAAAATTCTAAATAAAATGAGTAAGATCACGTTTGACAATTTGGTGTGTTCAGTACTTAGC
The DNA here is from genome assembly GCA_027490055.1 of Bacteroidota bacterium. Taxonomy (GTDB): domain Bacteria; phylum Bacteroidota; class Bacteroidia; order NS11-12g; family UBA955; genus JABMMZ01. Next base: position 21,812 of record JAIXYV010000005.1, read on the forward strand.
GTTTCGTCAGAGAAGAACGAGCGATTAGTTGTAAAATTAAAATTTGATCGATGATTTTTTGTGCCTCTATAGCCATTAAGCATAATAGAATAAGCAATAACCTTGAGATCCAGGTCAATATTAGACACTTGGGGCGCTGTCGCATCTGTATTAACCTTATCTTCATACTCCAAATTTAATGTAAATGATGACATAAAAAAGGAACTTAAGATATCAACAATAACGTCAGGCAAATGACCTGTACTTACAAGACTATCAAAACAATAATTATGATTCCAATCTGATAAGCTAATAGTATTTAATTTTCCCTTTAATGATTGAAGATAGAATGTTTTCGATTGAAGACCTTTAAGCGGATAATCAACATAACCTAATAAACCCTTGACTTGTTTATTCTCTTCAGGGCTGAGCCATGACCAACTATCGACGTTACCGTATTTTTTAATTATATGTTTTTCATCAAATAGGTCAAGGTTAGAATTGTCTGAATCAATTAAATAATTGTTTTGATCCTTGTGAGTCTCAACGAATTTATAAAAACTATCCGATATATTTGATAAATCAGTAGAAATCGCCCTGTTTTGAAACATATTGTTGTATTTATTGTATTGATCAAAGTCCGCTCCAGTTTTATCCTGGATTATTTTGCCAATGTAGGCATAAGCATGAGCTAATTCATGCAACAACGTTCCTAATGATTTTGCCAACCAAAGAACAGCGTTTACATAATTTTCATTTAAGTTGGAGGTGGTATTATATGTATATGATAGGGCTGCATTTGAAAATAAATACCCAACCAACTCAATCGTAATAGGATCCTTTTTACCATGGTCTTGTTTGACTTCACTTCCAACAGCAAAATCAGCAGGTATAATAGATAATTTCAACTTATTTCCATCAACAAATTGAGATGATCTAATTTTCCTATTAGAGCCTTTGTATAACAAGACGGAATTTTCTCCAAAATTTGGATGAATCTTGCCATAATAATCTAGTTTAGGAAAACTTTTATCCAACACAATTCGTTCAGCATATGATGAATACAGACAGAGATATGTTATCCAATGTTTATTTATAGTTTCAGCAAAAAAATTGCGAAAAGCAGCAGACTGATGCAACAAGAAATAAAGTAAACCTTCATTAAAATTATTAAATACTAAATATGGGTTGTTAATAATTGTTCGGATAAATTTATATTCCGATATATCCTGCTCTGAGTAGTGTAATCTATCCAGCTTTGCCACCAGTATTGATGAGTGTAGACTTAGGTGAACGGCAGATTGAGCAAGGAGATTATTAGTGATCAAAGTAAATGAGAATAAATTACTTTCACTACTGAACGTATCCGATTGAATTGAGTTTAATGGATCATCATAAATTAGTTCATCCCAAGTACTACCAATTTGAATTGGACTTATACTTGGAATACATAGCTGATAATTCAATAGGATTGCAAACATCAGATCATACTCAATATTCTGTCCATTGACCTTGATGGCATTAGAGGTTTTTCTTAACTTCATGTACTTTCCAGAATCAGCAAGCTCGAATTTACTTTTTAGTTGTAATTGACCCACATATAGATTTAACCAAGTAAGTTGGCCTAAAAGGTTTAACTTTGTAAAGTTCGCCAACTTTGTATTAACTACCTCTTGAATGTCCTTAAGCTCCTTACCCGATAAAATGCTTCCGAAATGTGTAGGTAATATCCCATTAAAGAATGGATGTTCAGTTAGATCTTTATTAAAGTTATTAGCAGGTAATACAGTAGATTCTGAATTCTTGAAATAAAGTTGATTTTCAAGGTTGGTCATAATTGTTGTTGACTCATTCGTACAATTGTAGTATTTAATCTCAGTTGATGCATTTGAGTTTTTGTTAGATATTTGATAACTCAAGAAACCTACTTTGCTTAAATTTTTCATTAGTGTAATAATTCCGCCTTTAACTTCTAATGCGGAACTGCCAGATACAGGATTAGGAGCAACATCAAATGTAGCAAACTTGGTACTAACCAGTATTGTATCAGCATTGTTAATCCCCTTTAGGCTTCTATATGCTTTAACAACTGTAAGAAACCCTGCGCCAAGGTTTGCAATGTTCAAAGGTTCTAGATCCGTATCTAGAGGAAGTTTTCCAATACCAGAATAAATCTCTAGGTTACCGATGTAAAAGTAAGTTGACTCAGTCATAGGTGGCTCATCATTACGTTTAGTAAAAGTATAAACGTGCCTCCCTATGACGTATTTGCGCCTCTTTAATATTAGAGTTTCCTTCATATTGGAAGGTGTAGCTAGGTCAATAAGAGTAGATTTTATATGTCGCCAATTGGAATTACCTGTTACCGACTTTTCTAGAATATCCGTTTTTTGTAACAGTATTGACCAATCGTGTTCAAATATATTATAGCTATCTTGTTTGTAGGACCTATGCATTTGTAGTCTCACTAGAGAAGTGGTTCCAGATAAGGTACCATTTGTTTCAATTAGAGAAAATGCTAGGTTTATGTTATATTTTGGATGTTGTACGATATTACTTGTACCAATTTCTAGAATACCAGATACTTTGGTAATATCTGTGGTATTTAGAATCGGAAAAGTATTGATGTTACATATTTCCCCTGAAACTAATATTTTACCGCTTTCAATAAAAGCGCCACATTCATCAAAAGTACTACTAGTTCCGATTGCCAGATTGAGGTTATATGGTATGGAACTAAGACTTGAAGTAACCCCTGGCAAATTGCCCAGATCAAAGGTGGCAATAGGCCATTGACTGTTTGGTGTGCTGCTTGATATATTTGGTTGGTTGGGTCTGGAGAGGTGGGCAACTTTATTTGGGAATAGGTAGTCAGTAATCAATATACTTCTAGAGTTTTGGTCATATAGATACACAAACAATTTATTTTTCACTGAACTGAAGTAATTATTCATTATTTCAGTTTGGATTTCCTGAAAGAATATTTTATATTTGGATTTACTGATGTTGGATATGTGCTTAAATAGAACCTATTTAAATAATTTATTCTAGCAACGTCTGAGAGAAAAGAACATAGTGGTACGAAGTTTAATACGTTCTCCATCTTGATCAGCGCCACACGACGATCCATGTCATGCGTGGTTGTGGCCATATTCTGTACCTCAATGTTACCAACGGAATTGTTGATATTATTATCAAATACTATTTTTGCAGGTAATGCGCCATGATGTTCGCACAATAATGCTAATCTTATATGTGTATCGTCAGCAAGTGAAGTGAATAGTTTAGTTCCACCCTCAACCCTTACTACTTTATTAGGGTAGTTAGTTTTGTCTGTAAAATAAGTTGAGAGAAGCAGTTCTAAATGTTCTTGATCTTGGACAGTAATTATTTTTGAGTTGTTGTTTATATTATTAGTAAAATGCTGACTCTTTAGACGGCAAACATATACAACATATGCCAAGTCATAGTATGAAAAATGATCTTCACTGGTTATTGTTGGGTCAACTGGGAGGTCCTGTACTTTACCAACTATATAGGAGTGGTTAGCATAGTTGATCTGGATGAAGTCAGCATCAATTAAGGCGTTTACCTGGCATGCCGTGTTAGCAACTTTCTCAAGATTAGTAAGTATCCGAAACTTGGATGTTGTCGTCGTGTTTGTGATGTCCCCAAAATACTGATTGTCTATGCCATTAGGCTTGAGCTTAGCTGGGTCAACAAAGAAGTGAAACTGTTGTATCATCGCTCTGGTCAGGTTTACTGGTTGGGACTTGGCTAGTTTAGGGCACTAAGAGATAAGGGTAAAGTACTTCACTGGTTGTTGGCACTGTGCAGGAACTCTTGCCTGGTGCCTTGTGTCTTTCTCGTAAGTCACCTTAGGGCTGCCCCCAAAATAGCCTAAGTCCAACACAAAACACTGGCTAAATGCCCGCATATCACCACATACCCACTCTTTGCCAAAACCTGCAAACAGCCTGCCAGAGGTAACAATTCAAACTTGACAAGTTTCTTAGGCAAATGCAAGTACCCAAATGTTAAAGTTTGAAATATTTTTTTGGGTAGGCTACTTAAGGTCTACTACTATGTGCCATGTAGCCTCTCACGACGAGGTCCAAATACATATATTGTGCCACCAAGGCTATAAATTTGCGGTTTTTTGTTTTGGTAGCAGTCACAATGGCTCCCAGCTCTAGTTCATACTGGCTTAACCTAGAGTTCGTATGTAGGCAAAATGTGCTATCCTGATCAATATCAACGTATTGGGGTATGATAGCCTAGGTTAACAGCAATTCGCACCTATACAAGGGGCAAACACTTGCTAAGTTTAGGGGCTAATTAGCAAGTTGGCCTTTGGGTTCGGGATCCCAACCAGTAGGCCGGCAGCCGCCCTTCCTCTACAATACCCGCAGGAGCCCCCGCCACGTGCCAATGCCTAAGCCATCCCTAGTTCCATACCTCAATCAAGGGGGAACAAGTTGTTTCTTCTTGTGGCATCCCAGTCGTAGAAAACTCACTACTTACCAAACATAGGCCACGATTGCCGAATCTTTGTTTCGGGAATCAGAACAAAGCCCTAACCTCCTATATTCTTTGGTTCGGACGCTAGGTTGGCTACCCAAGGCCGTTTACGTACTGTGACAATGCACTGGCTGGTTAAGGGCATAATAATAGAGGCGGTCAAACTCTCAGTCAGTTAGGTATTGGTCCGGATCAATCACCCACAACGGCCTAGCAATAGCCAATGTCGCAACTACAGCTTTTATGAAGTTGGATAGCAAAAAACCTGTACACCTAAACAAGTACACAAGGTTGTTATCAGTCTCCTTTAGCTATTGCAGCTTAGCCCTCCTCAAATTCTCAGCAAATGACCGATCTAGTACTACCTATCGAATCCTTTCTTCGTTATTCCTAACATTCCACCAAACTTCACAAACCTAGCCCAACCAGCCACACAACCTTTGTACGGTAAACTCTAACCCTAGAACAACAAACCGTATGGAGGATATCAACTACTCATCCAGCACCACGGGGGTTAACGTGCCCCTTCCTAACGATCTGTATGACAAACTCAAGCAGATCCAGGCAAAGAGTACAGCAGTGGGCAAACGCAGCACAGGACTTGCACAACTCTGCATCACCTTCATTAGACAAGGGCTGAAAGCAGAACAGCTAGAGCAGGAACATCTAGACGAGCTAGCCCAACTCAAGGAAAAGGTTGTTGAAGCACATGAGCAGACCAAAACAGCGCAATGGAAGTACAAAGAGCTCAAACGCCTGCAAACCGAAGTACAAAAAGAAGATAAGTTTTCAGACCTGCTTAAGACAGCCTTACCCATTATAGCTACAGGTATTTCTGTCTGGTACATGCACCAGGAGGGCAAGGCACAAGGGGAAAACATACGCCACGCTTTACAAGGCATGCAGATGATCATGGGCAATCAATCCAAAGATATATTGGAACTGCTGTCGGGTAAGTTACCTCAAAGTACACAGCCAGATCAATCAGTGCCCAAAGCAGAATCCAAAGTACCTGATAGAATTATTTAATTGGTTTAGCAGTTAAGATTAATGAAACCCATCAACTATTCATCAGACCCGAGTCGGTCTGGTCAGGAACTATCATGTGTGTTGACTAAGACACATGATACAAATAGTGATTTTCCCAAAACAAACCCTCGTTTCAAACTACCTGCGGAAAAACACCTAACTGTAGCTACCCTCAAGGCTATGCCAGGCTTTGGCAGCTATTCAGACATTCAACTAGAAGCCATTTGTTCTACATTACACCAGTATGCGCAGGTCTTGGTTTCCGTTATGTCCAAGGAGTAGGAAAAAATCAACGTCAAATGTGCCCCAGTCCTTGGAACAAGATCTGCCAAATCCTAACTTTCAGCAGTAGCCGGTTAAGGTAGCCATTAGCCCCAAATCGGCTCTATCACCCCCCCCTAAGAAGCAAAAACGCAAACATGAAAAAGCGCATAAACACTTCTGCTAAGCCTAAAGAACAACCGAGTTCACCTACTGAAATGAGCTTGCCCAATGCCAGCAAACAAGGTCTCCATGACGACTTAGACCTCTTTGAACAATTCGCCGTTCGCAATGAAGGTAAGCAGAAAACGTTTGTGGGGGCCAGAACGCAAAACTGCGTTATATATACACGTGTCTCCACCAAGGAGCAGGCAGATAACAACATGTCCCTGGAGACTCAGTTAAAACACTGCCAACAGTATGCCTTGAAAAACCAGCTCAACATTGTGGAGAAGTTTGGTGGAACATACGAGTCGGCTAAGTCAGATGAAAGGGTAGCGTTCCAGAACATGCTGAAGTTTGTGAAGGTCAAACAGCAGTCGTCAGATAGAATCAGCTATATTATCGTTTACTCTACTGACCGATTCTCACGCAGCGGGGCTAATGCCATTTACATCGCTAGTGAGCTAAAAAAGCAGGGCATTGCCGTCATCAGCGTTACCCAGCCTACTGATAGTTATTCAGCGAGTGGGAATCTGCAACAGAACATCCAGTTCATCTTTTCGGAGTATGACAACCAGCTCCGTAGAGAGAAGTGTCTGGCCGGAACCCGCGAACGATTGCTTAGTGGCTTTTGGGTTACCAAGGCCCCTTTGGGATATGACCAAATTACTAGAGGGCAAAGTCAAACAATCACCATCAATGCTGATGGTGAAAAACTCAAGCTTGCCTTTGAGTGGAAAGCTAGTGGTATGCAAACTACTGATATTGCAGACAAGCTCAATCTGATGGGCCTTAAGATCACAGCCAAACGACTAAGTGATCTGTTTCGCAATGTTTTCTATTGCGGACTGCTCTCACACAACCAGCTAGATGGTAAGGTTATCAAAGGGCGACACCCAGCATTGGTAGATCGAGAAACATTCCTCCAGGCCAATGAGGTTCTAAAAATCAAGCGACCTGAATTCAAGCTGACACCTGAAGATGAAGCCTTGCCCTTAAGAAGGTTTGTTACCTGTGGAAGCTGTGGAACAACCATGACTGCCTATGAGGTCAAGAAGAAACGCATACACTACTATAAGTGCAACAAAGTGGGTTGTAAGACAAACAGGTCGGCCATGGCCATGCATGAGCAGTTCAAGGCCCTGCTTAACATGTACCAGATCAAGCCGGAGTACAAAGCCCCACTAAAACTGGCCATCAAGGACGTAATCAATGAGCTGCAAACCGCCAGCTCCCAGTCTGCCAAACCCCTCAAAGACAACCTCGCTGCCCTCAAGAAGAAGTTGGAAGCCCTAGAAGAGCGCTACGTCATCGGTGATTTGGAGAAAGACCTCTACCTGAGATACAGCAGCAAGTACAGGGATGAAATCAGGGAACTAGAGCAGGAAATCAGCGGAATGGTCGTCAACTTATCGAACCTTGATCACCTGCTAGACAAAACCCTCTCTGTAGCCTCAGAAATGCAGTTTTTGTGGCAAAATGGAGACTTCAGGACCAAGCAAAAACTCCAGAAAACCATCTTCCCCACAGGTATTGCCTATGACAAGGTTTTAGGCCATTATCGAACCCCAAAGGTCAATGTTATTTTTGAGCTAAGTCGCTCATTATCAGGTGCAATTGGACATGAAAAAAGCGGAACGCTTTCTTCTGGTGAAGTGCGTTCCGCTCTGGTGGCGGGGACAGGACTCGAACCTGCGACCTTTGGGTTATGAGCCCAACGAGCTACCAACTGCTCCACCCCGCGATATGGGATTGCAAAGGTACGTAAAAATTCTATCTATCCTAATCT
>JAIXYV010000019.1 GCA_027490055.1 Bacteroidota bacterium
AGCGGTAGCGGGTGGCTATGCCCTCTGGCGTACGAGTAGGGGTGAAGCAGTGTTGCCAGAGGTGTTGCTGCCTGGTGGTGATACCACCTCGCCAACGGGACCAACAAACTCCGGAACATCTAGCCGTAAGGCCAATATTCGAACGCTGCCTAAGGCAACTACCCAAGCCGTTACGGTAAAACGCAACTGGATAGCAGCTCGCTTTCCCTTACAGAAAGGTATGCAGGGCGATGTTGTTGGGCAGTTGCAGCTGATGCTTATGAAGCTAGAGCGTAAAGTTACCGCAGATGGAAAGTTTGGGGCTGAGACGGAGGCTGCCTTGGCTAGTTTGAATCTGCCTACAACCCTTTCGGCAGAAGCGTTTCAAACAATCAAGGCTAAGACCACCAAACCAGTTGTTCCACCTAACGAAACACCCTACCAAAAGCTGGTTCGTCTAGGCTACAATGCGGGGACTGAGATTGAACCTGCCATTGCAATCCGCAAGGAACTGACCTCAACTGTAACCACGGATACTATTGTCAAAAGGCTGCTGACGGGAACGACAAAAACACTGACAAATATCCAGCGTGCTTACAACACGCTCTATAAATCCAGCCTAGTCAAGGACTTAAGCAACCTATCGATGAGTAGGATCCGCTTTAGCGAGCAGATCACTCGGCTTCAGGCTCTATCAGGACTTGGCAATATTGGAGGCAAAAAAGTCATCGCTAGGGTCAATACACTGGTCCGATCCGAGTCTGGAGCGATAGTAACAGTGCCTGCAAACAAAATAGTAGGCACGCTTACTATTATCTCAAACAACATGGTTTGGTTCCGAGATGCACAGGGTCAGCTGATGCGGGTACCTGTTTCGGATGTGCGAATTTCCTGATTCGCGAACTTTTCTACTCCCAATCATTCGTCAATCACAACTATGAGCAATTCACGAGGTTACCGCAATAACAATCCTGGCAACATAAGGATCACCAAGATACCGTGGGTAGGCAAGGTGGCAGCAACCGCCAATACCGATAGAGCTTTTGAACAGTTTGTCCACCTCAAATACGGGGTCAGGGCCATGATCTTGGATGTACGAGGCAAGATCAGCAAGGGGCTCAATACCATTGAGAAACTGCTGGCTGTTTATGCCCCTAAGAACGAGAACAACACTGGGGCCTATGTGGCAACTGTGGCTCGGCTCTCAGGATTGAAAACTGGGCAAGTGCTCAATACCAATAAGGACACACTGCAACGCCTGGTCATTGCCATGTCTCAGGTGGAAAACGGCAAAGCCCTGACCTCGATTCAGTTTGAAGAAGGTTGGGCAGTGCAGGCGGCAACTCATGCCGATGTGGTCAACACGGTAAAAAAAACGGCATCCCAATCTTCCTCACCCTTGGCCTCTGCGGACTTGGAGTCTGGCTCTGGCAGTCAGGTAAGCTAAAGGCCATCCTACCTACATGACCGCTACTTTGCCGACACTTCCCGTCATCCAATCCCTGATTACCCTATTGCGAACAAAGGGCTGGAAGGTCTATACCCGTCCATTTGAGATCAACATGCTGGGTATGCGTAGTCCGAATCTGCGCTCCAATGTGTTTGACGACTTTCTGTTTGTTTTTTGGCGAGATGATGCGGGTAGCTGGCGGTTCAGGAAGTATCCATGCACGACTGATCCTGGCACCTTTTGGCTCAAGAATCCACTGGCCCCAAAAGGAACGGCTTTCCTCAAGGAAGGTCAGTATGAAGGCGCTTATCAGCTAGGGCTACATCAGGGGAAGTATCAGGCATTGGTTCAAGCCAAACCTGTTTCGATTGTGCGAGGTCTGGAGCGGGCCAACGGTATCGACTGGAATGGTGGTCAAGTGTCTAAAGGTGTCTTTGGCATCAACATCCACAAGGCGCAACGGTCTGGCAATGCCTATCTGGTGGACAAACACTCGGCAGGTTGTCAGGTGATCCAAAGTCCTGATGACTATGGTGAGCTGATGGAGCTGGCCAAGATCCATGCAGCACGTTATGGCAATCGGTTTACTTATGCCTTGATAGATTCTCGGGCAGTGCGCAAGGGCCTGAACCTCAAGCTATCGCTAACCATCCTATTTTTTGGCAGTCTGTTGGCCTTGCTAGGCATCAACTGGTTTAAGCGAAAGAACTATTCGTCAATTGATTCGTCAATCAACGGGCTTCCCAAACGCAGGAAGAAACTAAAACCCAACTGGAAACATCATGAAGCTGCACGGACCTCCGTTTGATTCGGTCATTGAGGAAATGGTTTACAACATCGTGATGGGTGGTGAGGCGATGGCCTTTGAGTCCATTTCAGTGGGGTATAACAGTCTTGTGAGTCTAGGCATTCCGAATAATCCACTCTGGAAAGACAAGCTCCGCTATTGCCAGATCATCCTAGAAGCTGATGCCACCACAACCACCAAAACCAAGGCCATCCGCTTTGTGGAGGTGAAAACGGCAGTGGGTAGCCTAACAGTGAACGCAGCCGAGGTCAGGGCCAAAGGACTTCCCTTGGGTGATCTTGGGGTCTATGAAATTAAGGGTGTAGAAAACATGGCCAACTTCCGAGCTATTGGCCTGGAAGCTGGCAAAACGCACTTTTTACGGGTGCAGTATTACTGGTAAATATTATCATAAGCTTCCTCAACCTTCGGCTCCATCTCATCAATCCTTGATTCCAAATCATAAATGCTCGATTCTAAGCTACTGCATCTAGATGACAGGATTGAGTTCCTAAATTTTAGATCGTCAATCTGGACTGATTGCTCCTCATTCTCTAACCTCAGCCCTTCTATTTCTGTGTGAAAATGATAGTAGCTGTATGCTTCAAATACTACTAGAGCTACAATTACTGTCGCCCCAGTTATCAATTGTGATTTCAGTTTCATGCACAAACTTAGTGAAGAATGAACCTCAACAAACTCAAAGTCTTTCAGCCGACACAGGAAAGCTCTGGCGAGGGTAGCTCTGGCACGGCCAATAGCGACTATACCCGTACCCTGGGCATTGCTGTTTCCATCGGAGGTTTGAGTGCTGGTCACGTGCCTACTGGTACGGTTCAGGATTTGCTGGATAGGATGCTATATCCCTATCAGACACCTAGCTTTTCGGCTTTCCAGATCAATGGGCAATCCACTTTGCTAGAGCTAGGCGAGAGTATTGCACCAGGCAACAAGACCTTTAGTTGGGGCACGACTAATGCTGGTAACATCACGGCTAATACCATCATCATTAAAGATACGACCAATAACCAGATACTAGGATCTGCCTTGGCTAATGATGGAAGTGAGGTATTGTCCATACCCGCCTCTATTTTCAAGACCAACAACGCTACTCATAGCTTCAGTATTCAGGCGATCAATACGCAAGGGTCCAACTTAAGCCGCAGTTTTGATATCAACTGGAGGCCACGACGTTTTGCAGGAACTATACCAGCATCGAGTTTGGTAGCCTTACAATCTGCCACCTCAATTACTGGACTGAATAGTGTACCGGGTATTGCAATTACCCTCAATGACCTTACCTACGCCAAACCTGGTACGGCCACCTACAACTGCTCAGGCTCGGCTGATGGCAAATACATCTGGTTTTTGTGGGATGCTGCCCTAGGGACGGCCAGCTTCTTTTCTGGTGCTGCGCCAGCGGCCTTCAGAGCTGCTCAAACGGTATTGTTCAGCAACAGTTTTGGCGTTGGCCGCAACTATTACCTCTACATATCCTCCAATCCATTTAACGGGTCAGCGGTGCCTATTACTGTAAGCTAATGAAACGAGACACAATCTTAAATGGTGCGACGGTACTAGGTGGTCTAGCTGGTAGTTATGCCGCTCACCTCAAGTCTAAAACTGGCAATCCGATAGGCTTTTGGGAAGGGCAACTTTGGGGTGCACTTGGTGGTGTAGCTGGTAGGGTAATAGGCATGGCAATTGTCAATGCCAAAGGAAAGGAGGTCAAATGGAGATAAGGATTCCGATGGTAGCCAGGTCATTCTGGGCTGCTGAGCAAGTGCCACAGGTAAAGGAAAAGCTGTTTCAGATTAGGGAACGTTATGGTACCTTGATCAACCAAGCATCTACACTTACTGGTGTTAGCCCTGAGTTAATCACCTCCGTCATATTCATCGAGAGTGGTGGGCAAGAACGGGTTATCAGCAGAGCTGGTGCAGTAGGGCTCATGCAGATAACGCCACAAACCGCCAGTGGGGTCATTCACCTAGCCAATAAGGCGGGCAAGTTATCCAACGAGCTGAGGCAAGCACTTTTAGTCTATCTTGGAGAGCGAGTGGCTTGTATTGCCAAACAGCAATACATGGGTCAGCCGATGAAGTGCAACACAACCATCACCGCTACCGAGCTGCTCATACCTGGTCTTAATGTCCTAATCGGATCGCTGCTGCTGGCCTTGCTAGTAGCTCAGCACACCGAAAATGGCATCATTAGACTGGATAAGGTCATTACCCGCTATAACCGAGGCTATTTCTATAAACCAAACGGAACTACCCAAGAACTAATAGCTTCTGCCCCAGCCGAGACAAGAGCCTATATCCTGAAACTGGTAGGAGTGAACTCTACCCTAGACATCCTGACTGCATGAGTGCACTACCACAATACCAGGCTTCAGAAGCTCCCCAAGCCTCGGAAAACAGGCTCCCCTTTACGGAAATGCCGTTTCCTGAGGAGCCCCAAATTCCTATCAGGGCCTACTTCAAGTACGAGCTGGCAGAAATTTACGGGGTCTCGATGCCGACTTTTATCAAGTGGCTGAATATGCATCTGCCTGATCTTGAGGCACTTGGGTATCATAAGCGGATGCAGAAATTAACACCTAGGATGGTAAAGGTTTTGGTGGAAAGGGTGTAACGTTACTTGTAACTACCACGCCCTTGGTACTTTGATTGGTATTGTTTCAAAGGGCCATTGGAAACATTCACCTGTTATATACAAAAGGTGCACTCTTGGCATGATTCTTGATAACGTTATATCATGAACACTTACACTCTATATCTAGCGAATAAAGGCGTCAAAAAAGCATCTGATCTTGTAAAAAAAGAAAACGGATATACCCCAATAGACCCCAGCGAAAATTTTGCTAAACTGTTTGCGGAAAAGCCACTAATATATATCGGCATTACAAAGCCAGAAGACGTGAAAATAAAAAATATCCTGAAAGAAATCTCAGATTTCAAATCAGAAGAACTTCAGCCAATTAGCTATTCGTTGTTAATAATACTAAAGTGCAATACTAGTAAAAGATACTTCATTCTAACTTATGGATATGCTCGATATATTGTAAAGTTCGAGTATGTGGAAAGGTCATTTGGTCTTAAGGTTGCTGCAAATTGTGTGGATCCTAGTACTATAAACCTAATGGAGACGCTTTCTACAGAACATAACTTTCAAAAAACTACTAAGCAATTTCCCAAAAGTAGAAACTATAACGAATATGGAGTGGATAATGATTTTGAGACATTAAAAAAAATAATTGGAAAAGGAAAAATTAAAATAGGGGATCAAACAAAGGACCTATCAATAAAGTTGTCTGGGTCAAGTTCCCTTAATTTATCTCTACCTCATTCGATCAATAACATTAATAGCGTACTCAACGACATCTATAAGAATTATGAAAAAGACGATTATAAAAGCAATGGCTTTAGCTGGATTGACAATATTGAGTATGTTACTAAGGAATCTGATGTTTTAGATTTAGATAATAAGGTAATTCAGGCACTCAAGGATATTAAAAAGCGTAAAAGCATTTATCTTGCGGAAAGCACCTCAATTGGTATTAAATATTTTGTAAAGGGAGACCGTAAAAAAAATGAAATAACAGACATAAGCATTGATACTATCATAGGTTACATTACTCCAGATGTGATGCGGTTAAACATAGATTTAGTAAAACAATTTCAACTAACGCTGGAATATGATGATAATAGTAGTCGAACAATATCTATTTATGATTTATTAGTTTATGAAAATCATGACTCCAAAATAAAGACAACACACTATCTTTATGAGGGCTATTGGGTTAAAATTAATAAAAACTATTATGAACGAATTGGCAAAGATTTCAATACTGTTAAATGCTCAAAAGCAGAATGCAAGCTTTGGCCCAAACTGAATAGCATTACGCTAGCTAAATATGAAGAAGGTGATTATAATGATTACATTGCTAGAAATTCGAGCGGAAATATTATTTTAATGGATAGAAAATTCAGTAATATTGGTAGCAGTTCGCGTAAGTCTTATGAGTTCTGCGATTTGTTTAAAATAGATACGATGGAAGTTATTCATGTAAAGGTCATGCATAGTAACTACTCTGTTAGCCACGTTGTTCAGCAAGCATTAGTATCGGCTTCAAATTATAAAAGCGATCATGAATTTACACTTCAAACCAACGATAAACTTGGAGCAAGTTTCCCGGATATTGATAGAATTGAGAAGCACCAACTGACAATATCTCTAATAATTATATGTTCAGATACTGATACGTTTTCATTTTTTAACAAAATGAGTATATCTATGCTAAAGAAAAACGTTGCCAAATATGGTTATAAAACTTTAAAGGTATATCTGGTAAATAAGTAAGTAACAAGAAATTCTTTACTCTTCATACCCCATCTCCCTTCAAGCTTCTAAACCAAGTCTTTTGGCTCTGTACTCAACATAAGCATTGACTTCCTTGTCTGTAAGTACACTACGTTCTTGCCCACCAAACTCATAAGCACTCGTATCGTTCCAGTCAGCAAGGAAAGCGTCTTTGAGTTGTTGGTGTGTGGCCATAAAGGATGAAGTTAATTGCGCTAAATGTAATAACGGTGCAGCAGGATACCCATAGCACCTACTAGGCACTGCAAGCTAGTAATAAACTTTAGTTTAGACCAACCTACTGAACTTGTGGTTGGTCTGGATGATTGACTATCCAAGTATTAAGATCTTCTTCGGTATAGTTTAGGGTGCTAATGTTACCACCATCATGGGCAAACAACCTGCAAACCTCTGTAAATGGCATACATACCCACCTACCAGGATCACTTTTAGTGCCATTCCCATCGTATAGAAAATACCAGACAAATATTCTATATGATTCAGGAAAATGATGGTTTGCAGCAATTTGATGTAGCATGTCTAAGTTATTTTGATTTTCTTTCCCTCGGAATATAAAGTAACCGATCTCATATTTTAAACCTCGTTTTCTATTGTTATCTATTTTACATACAAAACCATGTAGCCGCACAATATCATTTTTATAACATTCAAGCCTAGGATCCAAAATTTTAACTTCACAACATAATTTTTGAAATAAGTCTGTCCTAGGTTGATGAAATAATATGTCAGGGTAAAATGCTCTTTGTCGATCTATTGTGATATTATAAAGTTGTGCATTAAAGTAATTGATGCAGGGCGCCAACTTAGGGTTGTCTTTTCGAATATCATTCTGAATGCTTATAAGACTTTCTAATCTAGCAAGTGTTGCGATGTCACGGCCTATTGCGTTTACAATGACACCCTGATTTGCTGTATTAAAGTTAACCTTTAGTGTTTCTTCTGTGCTTATTGCAATAGTCAAATAATCTCTTAACCCAATTGCTCCGAAGTACTTATTTACTTTAGTTAGGGTAAGTATGTCACTTTGGATTACCTTCTGAAAGTTTCTTTCAGAATTATTTATTTTTCTACGGCCATATGGATCATTTTGTCCTTGATAAACATAGGCATCCTTATAAGTAGTCATTGCTAAGGCAAAATGCATCAAATGATAAAATGGAGTCATAATTTACAACTGCCGTTTTTAGCAAGACAGTGAACCAAAAATAAGTATAACTACTTACATACCAAAATTTGGGCAAACCTATTTTTACGCCTCCCGGAGCTTCCACTCATCACGTTTCCAGAGGCCGGCGTCTTCTTCTGCTTTGCGGCGCACATGATTAAGGGCCAACAACCGCTCTAGCACCACGGCACGGGCGGCTTCTGACATGGTAAAACGTACACGATCATTTTCTGGCAAGTACTCTACCTCATGGAAACCATGACCGAGGTCCAGATCCTGCCAGCCGTAGGCATCCCGAACGGCGAGGTCCATATCACGATGAAGAATGCGTAGCTGTTCTATATCTGCAACCAGCCGGGCAGCTTGGGCATTTAGTTCTGGATGAGACGCTATTGCCAGGTCTTTTGCTTTTTTGCCCTTGATTTTTTCTAGTTCTGGATAGTTCCGTACAACCAAGCCTATTGCGTATGGCAGTGGTTCTAGCTTGTGAAAACAATTGTAGGTTTCCGTAAGACCTAACCGATAGGTAGTCAGAATCTCTTTCCGCAGCCGATTGTATTGCTCCCCCATTTTTGTTAATGTCACAAAGGCATTAGGAAATGGATAGGTTTGAAAAGCCTCAACTGGTGTAACTCTTAATGTACTATCACCCATCCTAGAACCATATTTCCACATCCAATCATTGGCCATAGTAGAGTTAAGGACAGCAAAACTTAATAACTCAAACAGTGCAAAGACGACGGTCGCATCTGAAAAAACAGATGAGTAATTTGGTGTTAATGTTGGCTGAAAATATCTAGTATGCCTGCAAATCACTATCACCCACTCCATTCCTGCAATGGCATTATTTCTTTCTTTGCCTATCACACCATATTGCCACCATTTCATTCTATAGTTATCTGCCATTGAATTGCCACTTAGCTTTTCTCGCTCAGGCTTAACCAATCGGCTTACAATTTCCAAACAAACAGGATAATCAACTGCCACTTCTCCTTTATAATTTGGTGGAGCAATTGGGATAAATTTATCTTTGTCTACTCGTTTTTTTATTTCATCTTTCTCCAGCTCGCTGAGTTCGGACCATTCTCCTATTGTATAGCGACGCAGTGGCCAATCATAAAAGTTGATCACCCAACGGCTGGGGCTTTGGTCTGGGCGGCTGTTGAGGTCGTCCCCATTGAGATAGGGCTTTAGCACCTTTGCATAGTTAGGGTTCGCTGTGATGATCTTAGTTGCATCATCTGGCTCCATGATAAAGCCTTTGCCCAATACAACACTCCCTTGAAAGCTTTTGCCTTCATTCTCCTTCAACGGTAGCGGATTTCCTATTGTTTTTGCATTGTCAAGGTAAGGCGTTATTTGGTCAACTTGTTTGCCACCAAGGTAATAGGTGCCTGACCATTGCCCTTTGTAAATCGTTACCAGCGCAACCATAACTGCAGCACGCCCAGGCCAGCGGGTGGACTTCACTGCATGGTTTATACTGCTGCCTTGACTTGTTAATACATCTAGCCCTCCTTCACGTGCTGATCCCTCAGCAATTGTATTGGTAGAAATAAAGGATAGGTACCGATTCGATTTTATGACCATATCCGCCCGCCTAAAGAAGTATGTGACCAGATCAACTGCACCAATGGGGGCGTACGTATAGCTGATAAAATTCAAGAAATCATCACCATAATTACCTGATAGTTTTTTGCCACCTAAAAATGGCGGGTTGCCGACCACCAAATCAAAACCTCCTCTTGTCATTACATCAGGGAAAGCCAAGAACCAATGCAGGAATTTTTTTTCATCGGCAATGGCCATTGCCATTCCCTTTTGCTGTCCTGTTAGGGTTGGGCGGCCATCATGCTCATCCCGATAGGCATAGCTGGTATAGAGGCTCGCTTTGTTTTCGTGTCTTTTAGGAATAAAGAATGGGGCTAGTTTCAGGTCTGCCAGCATCCTTAACCTTTCGGTTTCGGGGCTTCTGCGTAGGGTATTATAAGCTTTTTGCTTGGCTTCTACATCGCCCACACTTGCTTCTAGCTTCTGGTTTAGGGTACTATATTTCTGCCCTAGGGTTTGCCAATCTTGCAAGTCCTTTTGCGGGTTAAAATTTATGGTTGCTGCGGCGTAGTCAGCAGCCTCTTTTTTATTGGTCTTAGTTAGGAGGCTAGCAAGTTCCTTGTCATCGCCGGGGAGGGCTTTATAGGCTTCGTTGGCAATGGGTTGTTTTAGTTCGTCGGCAGATACGAGCCCAATCAGGGCATTGCCGCATTGCAGGTGGTGGTCCAGGAAACTCAGCGGTTTGCCCGGTTCGTGGGCCTCAAGCCAAAAGGCCATGCGGCATAGCTCTAGTGCCATGGGGTTCAGATCCACACCATAGATGCAGCTACTGATCACCATACGGAGGCAGGTACGCAGCTGGTTGCTGGTAGGCTGCTCGGTATTGTGCTGCAACTTAGCAATGGCCACCGCCAGCCGCCTAGCAGCAGAAAGTAGGATGTGCCCACTTCCGCAGGCAGGGTCTATGATCCTGATGTCCAGCAGGGCTTTTACCTTTTCGTCCATTGGTTTATTGCTTACCACGATATCGTCTATCAAATGGTCTAGGCTATGCTGCAACAGCGGCTGCACCAGCACTTCTGGCGTATAGTGCGAACCTGAGGCAGATCGTTGGTTGCCAGGTTCTAGCACAAATAGCTCAACGCCATTGGCATTTTGCCTCACCACGCCTTCTAGCTCCAGCAGGCCTTCATAAATAGACCCAAGTTCTTCTACGTCTAGCGCACCATAGTTAATGGGTGCCATGGTATCCTGTTCATTCACGAATTGTGATAATGGTTTCAGGAACTTGATCAGAACCTCATTTGTCAGGGTCGCTTTCTGCAAAATGGCTAAGTGCCCAGGTTTCCAAAGTCCTGTTTGTAGGGCATCAATCCCTAGGTTCAGGTTGGTGGTGGTGCCGACTTGTGCCGTTAAGGCCACATTAGATTCAAACAACGCAAAGGTTACGTGCATCAAGTCATCCCAGAGGTTGGTTGCTGCACGGTCCAGTACATACTCGCCCTCGGTCACCAATTTGCGTAGGCGCTTTAGGCTATAATAGCGCATATAGATGTCTCGCAGACGCAGGGCCTCCTTGCTATCTGTGCCAGGCGTATTGCTATCGGGGATGTCATGTGTCAGGCCCCGCTCCTCAACGACAGATAAAAACAGGATACGATAGATCAGCTGCAAGGCTTGGTCAAATAGCTTTTTGCCCGCCTCATTCTGATTCAGACTGGCATTTTTTACCAAGTCTGGGTTTTGGTTCAATAATCCATTGATCAGGTCATTTAGGGCACCATCGCCATATTGTTTGCCCTTATTTTGCTTGAGGTCTGTAATTGCAATGGCATTACTCAGTTTTTCCCTAATGCGGCCACTACTTTCTAATGATTCTAAATACCATTTTTCTATTTGTGCTTGCTCTAGTGCCTCGGCCGTATTGGCTGCGGGCATATAGTCCTTGTGCAGGGTTAGGTAAAGCAGCGAAAAATCGGCAAAAAGGTCTTGCTCAAAAATGGCGGCCAGATTAAATGCCACATAGCTCTGGCGGCTCATCTTGGCGGCATCCCGTAGTAAACGTAGCTCGGTGCCATTAAACAACAGGCCATAACTGGCCTCATGTCCGTTCAGGTATTGTTGTAGGTGTGCATGTGGGCTTTGTTTGTTACCGTCCTTTTCGCTGAGGTCAAACCTTTTGGTTTCTGCTGCATTTGCCACCCTATACTCTAGGGTCAGGTGGATCGGCAGCCCAGATGTTTGGTCACGATGGCTGATATTGAACTGCTGTCCGTTCAGCATCTGCGGGCCAAGCGGACTGAGTGCATAACCCAATTGGCTTAAAAATGGAGTGGCCCACTCGTTCAGCGCTTTGGTGGCCGTGTAGCCACTCACCTTGTTCAGCCCTGTCTGATAAGCCATAAACATGGTACGGCAAAAGATATAGGCCTCTGATATCCCGGTGTTTGCCTTGCCCCTGTTGTTGCTAGTATCAAGCCGCCCTTGCAGCACATCAGGATGCAGAATATTGCCCTCAAGGGTGATGCTGGGATATTGCGAAAGGGTAGGCATGGCTAGGTCGTTTGGGCGATTGTGGTCAGGTAACTATTGAGGTGGTCTGGTGTGTATTGAGCTACTATGGGCTACTTTGGGACTTTGGTTTCAGGCAGAAACACATAAAATCCCATCACATCTGGCGGGATGATGGCTTTCAGCTCGGGCTCATAGACTGTGCTCAATGCTTTGCCTAACCGACCATGGCTACTGGCCAATAGTTTGGATCTGTCTGCCGCCAATTGGTTTAGGTGCGCCTTGACTTCCGTGCTCTGGATGGCCTCTAGGGCATTGTTCAGTTGTTGGGTCGCTATGGCTGGGTTGATAGAGGAGGTATTCGCTCCGGTTTGATTGGCCTCATCCATCAGCTGGGTACAGGTGGCATCATCTAGCCAATTGTAGTCCATGTCAGCAAGTCGGTTAAACCCACATAGGTACATTTCCTCGGCCACATATTGTTCCTTTTCCTTTTTGCCCTTTTGCTGTTTGTAGATGACGTTGCGCATCCTGGCCATGATCACGGTGGTGACAGATGTTACCTGCGTGGTGCGGATAACAACAGTGCGTAGTCCGACAAAACCCTCCACTGGGGCAAGCCCATGCTTCAGGAGTGTTTGGGCTATGGTGGCTACCAATGGGTGATTACGGCCTAGATAGGTAAACCCAGCTGGTGTAGGCGACTCAAAACTGACCTTAGCCGTGTAGTTTTTCCCCACTAGTTTCCGAATCTCGGCGCTTACACCCGCAAATGCTGCGTTTTGCACACTGGTTTGGCGTATGACGTAATGCTTTTGTTTTGACCCAGTTGGCCCAGTTACCTCAAAGCCCATAAAGCGCAAACCAGTAAGGGTTAGCCATTCGACAACCGCAGGGGTACCAATGCTATGGTCGATGGTCGCGATCTCGTGTTTCAGATCTGCCGGCTCCAGATTTTTGTTGTGGCTATAAACACTTTTAATTCTTTCGACAGCTTTCAGGGCATCCTTTTCGTATTGGTCCACTTCCGACTCAAACAACTTTTGCTGGCCAGCTGCTTCTTGCTCGGTTTTGCTTTGTGTAAGATCCAATAGCAATTGATCCCGTAATGAGACTTCCGTATCCAATATCGGCAATGACCCGCCCGTCGTGGACCTGATATTGATGATTTTATCGATCAATACCATCATGATGCGTTTATCGACAATGCTATCCTCGCTGTAGATTGTCTTGGTCAGGACTTCGTCAGCCTCTTGGCCAAAACGGTCGACCCTGCCTTCCCGTTGCTCAATCCGGTTCGGGTTCCAGGGCAGATCATAATGGATAACGGTATTGAATTTGTCTTGCAGGTTAATGCCTTCGCTTAGGCAATCAGTAGCAATCAGGATATAGTTAGGCTCGGTGGCTTCTATACCTTCAATCCGCTGTTTACGGTCTTGGTCTGCCAGTTCGCTCGTGACGACCACCACATTTTTGTCAGGAAAGGCCTGCATAATCATTTTGCCTAGGTACTGAGCGGTACTGATGTAGGTGCAGAAGACCATGGGCCTGAAGTTCCTACCAAGTTTATTCCGCTCATCCAACAAGGCTAATTCTTTGATCAGCAATCCGACCTTAGGGTCAGGCACTGATTGGTAGGTGCGTTTGCTAAACTTGCCGATTGCAGCCATAGCGTCCATGATCTGCTTACTTTCTTGCAACAGCTCTGATAGCTTACTGCTATCATTTTGGGCCATGCTAAAGTTCATCAGTTGAATTTCTTCTTGGTCGGACCCGTCGGTATAGTCTGTGAAACTCAACTGATCATCGTCAGCTAATTGCGTGTTTTGTGCATCCTGAATGGCAAAGTCATCATCGTTCTGGTTTAGCTTATCAAGTCGATTTTGCAGCATCTTGACCGCTGCCGCAGGGCTAGATAGCGCACCACGCATCAGGGCTAGGGCCGCCCAGAACTTCATTTTTTCTGTAATGGTTGCATTGCCATCTGTGGTTACCCGCCAAGCAACAGATTTAGTATAGGCTATGAGGATATTATAGAATGTTTCATAATCGGTTGCTTTGATTGGGTAAGCTAATTTATCCGTTTTCCTTTGGGGGAATCGGTCATTGCCTTCTAACCAAACTTGTAGGTCATTACGTTTCCGCTGCACAAAGTGGGGTGCTAGCCGTGCCTGATCCGCAGTTTTACCTAGGTCTAAGGCGGTGAAACTAGGATCCATTAGCCCAAGGATAGATTTAAATTCCTCCTCCTTGCCCGAATGGGGAGTCGCAGTCATGAGCAATAAGTGTTGCTCGGCTGCCTTACGCCCCTTCATCAATTGTTGTAACAGTTCGTGCCTTTGTTGCCGATTAGATTTTACCCCATCAGGTTTGGCACAAGTATGCACCTCATCCACCACCACAAGATCTGGTGCTTGCGTAGCGAATAGGCCTATGCGGTCTCGCTGCTTTACAAAGTCCAAGCTCACGACCGTTAGCGGATAATGTTGCCACAAGGTGCGGCCAGCTGGTAGTTGGTGCTCTAGTTGTTTGAAGCTGGAACTGCGCACAATCGCCGCTTCTTTACCCGTCTTCGCTAAAATCTCCAATTGCCATTGGTCGCATAGGTGCGGGGGGCATAGTATAGCCACGGATTTGATCAGGCGGCGTTCCAGCATCTCAGATACGATCATGAGGGCTTCTACGGTTTTGCCAACGCCGACATCATCCGCAATGAGCAACCTAAGCGGCTTTTCTTGTTCTAATTGTCGCAATGCCAGTACCAATGGGACCAACTGATAGGCTCTTGGCTTAAAGCTAAGTTTCGCAACCGACCGTATGGGGCCACTAGCTTGTCTAAAACTCAATCGGTTGGCCTCATAAAGCAGCCTAGCATGTTGCAGACTGTTGCCAGTATGCACTTTTGGTAGGGCAAGCACACTATTGCTAACCAGCTTCAGTTGATTGATTAGGGGCTTGAAAATGCCTACCTCCTCAATCTCGGCACCACCAAGTGGCCTTAGGAGTAGGATGTCCTCTTCGTCCTTAGGGCTTGGTTGCACAATCCAGTCCCTGTTGCGGTATTTTACTAGTTGGCCTACACTATGATCCATTGTTGCGACTTTGGCGAAAGTAAACTTTTATACTGTGAATAGCCAACTGTTTTCGGCGATAAACTCCTCAATCGGTTGGTCGTGGTGCCAAATGACAACCGTGTAACCAGCATTTGTGCAGCGGTTCCGTTTCTGAGCATCTTCTGCCATGATAGTAGGATTATCGTGGACATTACCATCGATAAATACCAATACCTCGCCACCATGATCATAGTAGAAATCAGCATTCACAAACATGCCTGGCACATTGTATTGCGCATCGTCAGGTAGGCGAAGGCTATTCAGCTTTAGGTATTCTAGGAAGCTGGCTTCCATCCTAGAGTTCCTGTCCATCTTTTGCCAGAGGAAATCAAACCTTTTCAGATAAGGGCTGGTATTGAGCTCTAGTTTAACCGATAGCAAAAGTTGTACAGCATCCTTCACGGCGGCCCTGCTCAGCAAATCATGATCTCGCTGGTTGTAATAGCTCAGCAAATTGTCATAGCTGGCACGTGGAGCATCAGGTGTCCGATCTTCAATCTCGAACGTGTTGGTAACAGGATCGTAAATTGGTGTGTACTGGCAGGCTTCTAATGCTTCTAGGCAGATCTCCCTAAATTTCTCGGGGTCGTGCACCAGTTTGGCCAACACCCCAAGGCTACCTTCGGCGTTTTCGTAAATCAGGATGTTGTTGTTTGTGCCAATCGTCTCGACACCAATTTCGGTGCTTTCGACACTAAAAACACGCTCAATTGCCAATTTGAGCGCAAAGGCCAAACTTTTGATGCCTTCTACAGCAAGGCCAAGTCTGGTGGTTGGCTCTATGTACAGCACATCATTGGTTGTATAGGTGTACAGTTTGATGATCTGATGGTCATTTTCTGGCTTAGACATATCAAACTTGTCAGCCCGTAGCCATGCACCTGTTTTGGCGTTGAACTTAAAGCCATCATTGCCGTCCTTTGAAATGCGGAGGCCATTATTCACAGCAATAATTTTAGCCGCTTGGTCATATTTAAGTGTCAGGATTGGCTCATCGACTGGGCCAACAGTGGCATCGACTACTCTAGCACCAGCTTTAGAAAACTCGAAATAGCGCTCGATATCATAACCATGTTTAAGGCGTTCTTCCTCCTGACTATTGATTCGTTCGCGCACCCTTGCTTCCACATCATCCAGCTCAAGCAGGTTGCCAATCACCCCTACAATTTCTTTTTTGGTAATGGGGCAATGGGTCGTGATAGCCTTATGGTCGAGGACAGCATAGCCAGATTCTTTACAGATCTTGATCTGGGTAGATGCGTAACCATCTTGTTTTAGGCGTACAAAGCGCTCGACTTGGTACTTATCACCATTATGATAGATGTAGTTGTGCGGTCCGTATTCTGATAGGGAGATCATCCTTGGTCGGGATATCACCTCGCTTTTATTTTGTGCGTCATAGCGGCACATAAAGCTTCTGATCGGCTGTTTAGGGAAGTTATACCCCGGTAAAAAACCTTCAGATGCTAGGTATCGATAGAGCCCAAATTCGGAATTGGCGTTATCGTCAGATTTGCTCTGGATGCCTTTCAGCATTTTGAGTGAGTCACCCGCATTTAGCATCGCATACTTAGCCTCTTTGTCAGATTGATTTCTGTAGTAAGCAGTAGTAGCTAGTTCATACCTGTCAGTCGCAGATGCATATAACTCTCTCCAACGATTGAGCGCAAAGTCGAATGATGCTCTAAAATCGCTCGTCCACTCTTGTATTTTGGCCAGGGTAAAGGACGGTTGTATTCCAGGATCCAGTAGGTTGTAGAAGCCTTCTGCCCAATCGTAACCATAATTTTCAATACCCTCGTTTATAATGGTGGCAATTTCGGACTTCAATGGTTGTGTTGGGACCAGCTCTACAACGGCTGCCACCGTATTTGCGCCGTAGTTTACATCAACTGAAGATCCCGTGGAATTTCCTTCAGCCGTAAGGCCAAGTTGCATAAATAGGTAGGCGTGCAGATGTGTGCGTACCAATTCCTCATTGTTCAATTCGATATTCGGTGCCTTAACAACACCTTGCACCATTTGCTCCTTATTCTTAAAGTAGTGAACGTCATGAGGACTAGTGCTACTGCAATAAGTAAGTACTATGGCATTTTGGCCACTGCGGCCAGCACGTCCACTCCGTTGCGCATAGTTAGACGGTAGGGGAGGCACGTTGCGCATATGCACTACGGACAGGTCACTGATATCAATGCCCAACTCCATCGTAGGTGAGCAGTAAAGTGCCCCGATTTTTCCATTCGGATCTCTAAAGTCCGCTTCCCTTATTTTCCGATCTTCGTTAGAGATTTGGCCAGTATGCTCTTTGGCATGTAGCCGAGCATTTGCACCCAAAAGGTCTTCTCTATAGAGATCTCTAAAGAACTCATTTACCTTAAGATTTTTCGTGTACTCATCAACCTTCGCAATGGCTATGTTGACCCTCACCATGTCTGGTACCAGATCTTTTTGTTCGCCACCTCCTAGCTCCCAAACA
The DNA here is from genome assembly GCA_027490055.1 of Bacteroidota bacterium. Taxonomy (GTDB): domain Bacteria; phylum Bacteroidota; class Bacteroidia; order NS11-12g; family UBA955; genus JABMMZ01. The sequence continues at coordinate 17,419 of JAIXYV010000019.1, forward strand.
ATCCTCTCGGCCCTTAATCTGTAACCAAGTACCTTGCTGGCATTCTCTGTGGTATCCAGATACTGAAAGTCAACAAGCACCTTAAACAGGCTCTCTATACATGCGGCTGTATCGACAATATCATAGTCATAGTGCTTTGCTACTCGCTTGATAAATTTGCCAAGAAAGCTATAAGGACCAGCAGGAATTGATGCAACATTTTTGTCTTCATTCTTGACAATAAAAGCGTACGGTGAGTCCTCGATTTTGGCATCAACGTCCAAGTTGTAAGGATTTTCAGGATTGATTAGGCCTTGAAAATTATCCTGAAATGTCTTGAGACTGTTGCCACTATTTTTGTAAAAGTACCCAGGATACCCAAGGGCTTTGCTCTTTCGCAGATAGTTAAGTACTTGCTCAATTACCCATTGACGTTCAGTGGTACTCTCGATCGCTTTTAATAAGCCAACGCTCTCCCAATATTGGCTATCAGAACCAGTCAGATCATCAGTCAACCCATCAAAACTGATTTTGAGTAACCCAGCTTGTTCTAGGTTAGGATGGGTAAATTTCCAACTATTTCTTAGATCAAGCAATAGTCGGTAGCTTAGTAAATCTTTGAATGCATCGATGATTAATGTCTTGGCTTTACCAATAACCTGAGACCCATCTTGAATCTTTTTTAGTTGGCTAGGAGAATAACCCAAGGCATCGAATACACCATCGGCTAAGGAAGGTAAATCAGCCTTTTTTGTTTGCTGCAATGCCTGATACACGGCGGTGCGTAGCCTCGTACTTGCAACAAAATCATTAAAATGACCAGACTGCAATGAGGCATCCTGGCGATTATCGCTGAAGCTCAAGAGCTTCTTAGGCCCCTTCGGGTCTAACTTCCCTTGTTCGATTATACTGAATAACGATAGGATAGTCGTTGCGGTACTTCTGCCTTCTACGCCTAGTTTGCCTAATTTGGTATACTCATATTCGCGAGTATAGATTACACCACAAGTAGGGTCAATCAGGAGTTTTTCGGGCATGAACCATGCTTTGACTGCGCCATCAGCAAGTCCATCCACCTCTTCGCCTTTCTTATTGACATATATTATCCGTGGCAGACGACTCTGCTTTTCCTTTTTGAGTTTGGGGCCAGTTTTATTTTTACTAAACCACTCACTTGGTAAATTTTCAGGAGCCCAGTTTTCTTCTGGGTCGCTCGAATCATCTTTACCATCTCTCAGCTCTTGATCAAAGATGATGTAACCCTTTTCGCTTTGCTTATCTTCGTCATCCTCATCAAGTTGGTAGTCACCAAAATTGCGTCTCTTATACTTGGTTTTTCCTCCCTCAAAACTACGATTGACACAGTAAAACGCCTTTCCGGTGATACGACTGAACACAATTTCAAACAAATACAGGCTCTTGTCTTTGCTGCTATAAATCTCATCGGTTATGTTAATCTCTGCTGCATCTGCTGGCTCCAGAGTAGCCTTCACAGACCCCGTCTGACTAATAAACTGGTGCAAGCGAAATGGTAAAACCCTTTCGTTTCTATCAAGTTGTGAGTTCCGAGTCTCTAGGCATTCTAAATATGTAGTAAGCCTCTTTGCATCTGGTAATCCTAACACCTCAGCCATTTTAGAGATTGACATCGGCACATTGCGCACATATCTACCTTCCTGCTGTTTAGTAGCAATTATTCGCTCTATGCGTGCTGCCAATGGCGAAGACTTAAAGTCTTGAATTGCCTCAGGATTCGCTAAACAGTTTTCGATGTCTAGGTTGTCGGTATTGTCGGTCTGAAGTCGTAGAGACTCCTCAACAATTTGTTCGTCCGGATATGCTTCTCCAAAAATTTTAGTTGCAAACTCACGTATGCTCCGTTTTCTCTCTTTGGCTGTACTTGCGGTTGCCATCGTTGCAGATGTTCCTATGCAAATTATGTTTTCAGGTGATGCCGTAAAGCCTTTTACCCTCCTTATCAACATGGATACGTCAGCACCTTGACGACCACGATAGGTGTGCAACTCATCAAATACCAAGTACTTGAGTGTGTCCTTAAACTTTGATCTTAACTCTGACTCTCCAGCTCTTGTCATGATGAGCTCCATCATCATGTAGTTAGTCAGGATAATGTTAGCACTCAGCGCTGTTTCCCTTTCACTCGAGTTTTCCTGCCCAGAGTAAGGAGCAAAGCTGAATGGTGGCTTAGCCCCAGTTAGATTTTCTAGTACTTTGAGATCCTTTTCTCCTTTATAATTAACAAGTTTTGATGCAAACTTGCTATGGTACCACTGGCAGATATACTTTGAAATTTCCTCCTTTTGGCTATTCAGGAGGGCGTTCATCGGATAAATTATGATGGCCTTTACACCGGCCTCTTGGTTGTTAATGCAGTGGTTGATAATGGAGGTTAGGTATGTTAAGCTCTTACCGCTTCCAGTCCCTGAGGTAACAATAAACCCTTTCCCGTTAGCAGCGATCTGCATCGCCTCAGCCTGATGCTTGTGAAACTTAAACCCATTGTGCCCGTTGAAGAGGTGGTTTAACTCCTCACTGTAGCCCAAATTTTTAATCACGTCATTTACTGTACCGCCACTTTCGTAGAACGGGTTAAACTGCACCAGGGCAGGAGGCAGGTTGTCGTTTTCGGATAAGGACTTATCAATTTTCTTCCTGATTACCTCGTTACTGACCAAGCCAAAGCTCTTGATATACTTCTTGTAACGGTTTTCAATGATGTGATCACAAAGTTTGAAAGTGCTCATAGTCGTCAGCAAAGGTGTTAGGCTGAAATATACATCGCCTTTGCCGAATATTGGATTCGCTAATCCATCTCCACCCTAACCCGCACAGCCTTTGCCTTCAACTTCAGCAGCCTAATCCGTTCATCTTGAGGGGGACTGGCTGGTGCAGCAGGTGCAGGGGCCGAGAACAGGTCAAACTGGGTGCTGCGCTCCAGCTCCCGTTTCTGGCGTTCCAAGCGGTCCTTTTCCTCTACTTTGCGCAAGATGGCAGAGTTGAGGAGGCTGCGTTCTTCCAGAAAGCGGTTCACCAGGTTGTCTTTGCCCTCGTTTCGGGCTCGGGCGATGTTTGCCTCCTTGGTCTGACGCTGACCTACCAGATCGTCAATTTCTCGCTGCACCTGGTCGATTAGCTCTTGGGCTGAGGCCGTTACCGCATGAGTAGAGACTACATTGTGCAGATTTAGCGGCTCAGAGGCCGAAAAGCCCATTCGGCTGACCTTCTTTTCCACAAGGTTGAAGAAGTTCTCCTTCTTTACACCCAACGCAGCTTTTGAGTTGTAGAGGTACTCAAACATCTCCCGCTCGTGGCTATCGGTCAGCACTGGATAGACTTTGCGCAAGATGCCCACCCATTGCGCATTGCGTTGTAGGTAGGGGAAAGACTTCTCGCTATCCTCACCTAGGTAATCCAGGAAGCGACCTTTGGGATTGAGATGGCTCAGGTCTTGAAGCAGCCTAACCCTTGCCTCCGTCTTGAAGATTGAGAGCAGGTAGTCCTTGTTTTTACCTTTGGCTATAGCCCGTTTATAGGCTGTCAGATCACTTTTCAGGCCCTCAGCAGTACCCGACCGATTACTTTCTAGGATGGCATAGTCTTGTGCTTCCTCCAGATCCCCATTAAAGATCTTGACAGGCATGGACTCCAGCTTTTTGTCGCCTTGCTTGTAGAGCAGCTCCGAGGCATGCCAGCGGCTATGCCCACTGATGACCACATAAAGGCCCGTAGCAGAATCCTTCCAGACCGCCATCGGCTCCTGGCTTTTGTCAAATCCCTCACGCAAGATCTTATCCACCGTTTCTTGCGAATATGACACTTGCCTACCCTGAAACAGGTCTGGCCGAGTAGTGATCTTCGTTCGGTGTAGCTGGATTAGTGGGCCAAACTTCTCCTTCAGACTGCCCAAGTATCCTAGGCCTCCATAACCACCAAGCAGATGCCCTAGGTTCATCAAGTCAAGTTTCGCCCTGATGGCTTTGGCCCTTAGTTTCAGGTTGCTTTTGGGCGTAATCGTTGGCTCTTGTGGTTTCGGAAGTTGCGGTTGGGGTGTCGCTTGGTTTTGCACTGGGTCCTCCGCTTTCACCACCATTTTCTGTTGGCGTTCATAGGCTGCCTTCAGCTCGTTGAGCACTACTAAGATATCTTCGGTAATGACATCCTTGGCCTTGTTCAAAGCAGGCTCCAGCACCTCCCGGACTTCTTGGCTTTGCGCTTGCACCAGCTTTTTGGTATTGTGCCAACTGATACCCGCCCTCCTTAGGTAGTCGGGTAGCTGTTGCAGGATCCACTTATTGGGATCCTGTCCATTGGCTAGGTTTTGCTCGACATAGATGAGCATGGACTCATACTCAGCACGAAGAATGGCAGTAGGACGGGTGTGCATTTGGGGGGTGGGGTCTGGATTGGTCAGTTAGTCGATCGTTTAAGCCTCGAGGCTTCTGTTAATTTGGGCAATGGCGTTCCGGGTATGGCTCTCAGCCTCAGAAGCGCTAGCAACCCTACCGAAATAGAAACGGTTGGGTACATCCAGCTTATAGCCAGCAGCTTCTAAGTACTTTTTGAGATCAGCACCTGTGAGACCTGCACCACCTACGGTCCGCTTGTTTATTAGCTGCAACAGCGTGCAGGCTTTGAATCCCTCATACCGCCAAAACCGAGGGTCGGATGATGTCAAGGCCAATAAGTTTACGTCAAGTGGTTCGCTATAATCTTTCACTGGAACGATGGCACAGGAGTATTTCCCATTTACCTCCCAGCCAATCACCAAATTGATCCTAACAGGAATCGAGGCTGTAATCAGCTTCTTGGCAATGATGATGGCGACCATGCCGGAATACAAGAACTCTTTGGCTGACACATTAGAGTAGTTTCCACAGCTCAAATAGATCTCAGCCGCAGCACGCTGCCGTTTCATCTTAGGGAAATAGGCCCCGACCTTTTTGCTAGTGGTTCTTAGCCTTGGTTTGCCACTCTCCTTTAGCT
>JAIXYV010000054.1 GCA_027490055.1 Bacteroidota bacterium
CTGCTAATCACCAACAATAAATGTCAATAAAGTGTATATTTCTCAATTAGTTTTCCCCCTTACTTGCCTTTATATTTGTATTTTAATCTCAGGAAAATGGAAATCACAGGAAGAATTATTCAAAAGCTGGACATGCAAAAAGGCGCCAGTGCTAAAGGCGAGTGGAAAAAACAAGAGTTTATTATTGAAACCAATGATAAATTTCCGAAGAAAGTATGCGTATCAGCTTGGTCTGAAAAAGTAGATGATTTGACTCGTTTCAATATTAACGATACTGTAAAAGTATCTTACAATTTGGAAAGCAGAGAATACAATGGCAGATGGTACACTGATGTTCGTTCATGGAAAATAGAATCTGCTTCAGGTTCTGGCAGCGCTCCTTCTCAACCAGAAAACTTCAGTCAGGCGCCAGTGATAGAAGATTTCGGAAACAGCGATACAAGTGACGATCTTCCTTTCTAAACTTAGCTTAATCTGTCTATTACAATGGATAAGAAAAGTAAGAAGTTTTTATACGATTACCTTAATAATACCTCACCTACAGGTTTTGAAACCTCGGGTCAGAAAATTTGGCTGGAATACTTAAAGCCATATATCGATGAGTATATCTCTGACGCTTATGGTTCTGTAGCCGGCATTATTAATCCCGGTAAAAAATACAAAGTTGTTATTGAAGCTCATGCGGATGAAATTTCATGGTTTGTAAAATATATTACCGAAGACGGTTATTTATATGTAACCCGCAATGGCGGTTCAGATCATATGATTGCGCCTTCAATGCGAGTTAATATTTTAACAGACAAAGGCATTGTTAAAGGTATATTCGGTTGGCCCGCCATCCACGTTAGAAGCGGCGAAAAGGAAATTACCCCAAATACAGATAATATCTTTATTGATATTGGGTGCTCCAAAAAAGAGGAAGTTGAAAAACTTGGAGTCCATGTTGGATGTGTAGCCGTTTTTGAAGATGAGTTAACAGAACTCAATAATACCTATCTGACTGGTAGAGCATTGGATAACAGAATTGGTGGTTACATGATTGCTGAAGTTGCAAGAAGGATTTCAGAAAATAACATCAAGTTACCTTTCAGTCTGTATATCGTTAATGCCGTTCAGGAAGAAATTGGTTTAAGAGGCGCTGAAATGATCTCCAGAAAAATCAAGCCAGATGTTGCCATTATTACAGATGTTTGCCATGACACTTCTTCGCCTTTGTACGATAAAAAGAAGCAGGGTGACCAGAAATGCGGTCTCGGTCCGGTTTTAACCTATGGCCCAGCCGTGCAGAATAATCTTTTAAAAATGATTATTCAGGTAGCTGACAAAAATAAAATTGCCTTCCAAAGAGCTGCAGCAAGCAGAAGCACCGGAACAGATACCGAGAGTTTTGCCTATAGTGGCGAAGGTGTTCCATCGGCATTAATTTCTTTGCCTTTGAAATATATGCATACAACAGTTGAAACGGTAAACAAAAAAGATGTGGATCAGGTTGTAGAATTAATGTATCGTTTCCTGGTTCAACTTAAATCTGGTCACGATTTCCGCTACATAAAATAATGAGTGATATAATTGATGATTATTTAATTGATTTGCCTGAAGACAAAAAAATCGATTATTTAACGATTCATCAATTTATTATAGAATGTTCGGAATTGATTCAAGTAGAAAAGAAATTCAATTCTCCTTTTTACACCTTTAACGGTCTGCTTCTTTATATTAACTTTGATAAAAAAATTAAACAATTTTACATCGGATTTTGTAATGGTTACCTCATCCAGGATAAATCGAATATTTTAATTCAAGGAGAGACCAAACAAATTAGAAAGTGGTATTTCAAAGATGAAGAGCAACTTGAAAAGAATGCCTATTTACTAAAAAACCTGATATTACAGAGCATGGAAATCAATCGTATAAAGGCGAATAAAAAATGAAAGCAATTGCTAATAAAATATTAATCGCATTTTTACTCTTAATATCCAGACTGCCATTTGTGGTTCTTTGGGGCATCTCTAACTTGCTCTATTATTTATTTTACAAAATACTAAAATATAGAGTTAAAGTTGTCCGGAAGAATCTTAACCTCTCATTTCCTGAAAAGACTGAAGAAGAACTTTTACTTCTGGAGAAAAAGTTTTACAAATACTTAAGTGATTTGGTAGTAGAGACTGTAAAGGGATTTACCATCAGTCGGAAGTCGCTGGAACAACGCATCGATTTTCAGTGCGGATCTATTTATGATGAACTTTACGAAAATCGCAAAAGTGCGATAGTAGTAATGGGGCACAGTGGAAATTGGGAATGGGTTTGCCGAGCTGCACCTATTTTTATGAAGAATAGAATAGTTGTCGCCTACAAACCTTTATCAAATCCTTATTTTGAAAAATTAATGTTAAGGGCCAGAACTGAATTAGGCGTCATGCAAATTCCCATGGCTCAGATTGGTAAATTTATTCTTCAGCAAAAAGAACCTTATCTACTTATATTGGCTGCCGATCAATCGCCAAGTGACAGTAAAACCAGTATCTGGGTAAACTTCTTAAATCAGGAGACTGCGGTCTTACCCGGACCAGAAAAACTGGCTGTTAAGTTCAATTTGCCTGTAATTTTCCATGATGTAAACAGAACAAAAAGAGGTGTTTACAAATGTACAGCTAAATATTTAGTTAAAGAATCATCTTCCACTCAGCCTGGAGAGATAACAGCCTTACACACCAGTCATTTGGAAGAAGAAATTATCAAGCAACCGGAGATTTGGCTATGGAGCCATAAAAGATGGAAACTGAAGAAGTAAATAGCCCTTATCTTCATCCTATTTAAGGGATAAAGATTCCATTTTTTCCTTTAAAACCAGCCTGAATCATAGATATTTATTGTAAAGGGACTAAATTAAACCTTTAGTTATAAGACATTTGTGATTATTCCTTTTTGGAATTATTTCTACTATCCTGCTATTATTTGTTTTATTTTATTTTTTCAATAAAGGCACTTGCACACTTAAAAAACATATTTATATTTGCACCCCTATGGCAATGAGTAAAAAATCACTGTTTGAACCATCTGAGATTGATCTCAGTGGCGTTTGTAAGGCATTAGGGCATCCAGCCAGAATCAAGATTATTAAAATACTATTGGCCAAAAACGATCAAACCTGTCAGGAGATAGTAGATAAGTTACCATTGAGTCAGTCTACTGTATCGCAGCACCTTAGTGAGCTTAGAAATGCTCAACTAATTAAAGGAAAAAACCACAAGACCAGTGTTATTTATAGTGTAGATAAAGATTTCCTTGCCAAATCTCAGAAAATGCTGAGTGAATTGTTCTATGCTCACATCTTCAATGTGAAGCAAACCACCTTATTTTAATTTTATTATTTCGTTTTCAAGCTTGCTTAATCGATCAGAGGTAGCAGCATGAGCGTTTTTTACCGATTGTAACTCATTCAATAGTAAATCTATTGTTTTAGAGGCTATTACGTCTTTTCTTATCATTTCTCCCTGACCAAGCAACAGCCAATCAGCACTAAGTTCAGGAAACTCTTTTAGTATGGCCAGGACCAATTCGGTGCTGGCTTTATTGCGTCCGGAGCTTATATGGGACAATACAGCATTTGAGATCTTTAATCTCTCGGCAAACTCCATTCTACTTAGTTTACTGTGCTGAAAAACTTCTAATATTCTGTTTTCTAACATGTTAGTTATATAGTTACGGGCGCTTTACAACTGTAAAACAACTACTTTACAAATGTAAACCTATCTCTTTACAATTGTAAACTAAAATATTAACAATTGTAAAGCCAGTTGAATACAGCTGATTATTAAGCATATAGCTATTCTCACCACTACGTTGCCTGTAGTAGCCATAATCGGTAAATTAAGGCTTCCAGAGCTTTAAAAGTTTATCCAATACCTAAACTAATAGTATATATAAATATCATAAATAATTGATATTAAACTATTTAAATATAATGTTTAAACCTTGTTTTAGACACTACAAGGCATAAAAAAAGGGCATTACTGCCCTATTTTTACAAATCATTGACGACACTTCCCTCCTGCTGAGTTCAGCAAATGGAGATCATCAATACATTTAACAATTAACCTATCCTAAAAAATATTTTGTTAACAGGTCCTCGCAGGTTGGCTTCAACTCATCAAGGAACATTTTTGAATCTTCGTGATTTCTGAATTCCAGATTGTGCTTGTCTATCAGATCAAAAATCGTTTTGTACAAATCATCCTTAAATGCTTTGTAATTAGTTCCATTTGATCCAGCAACTGCTTCTGACATGCTCGACCCACTGTGTAACCTGTCAATGCTGGCTTCCATTCTGGTCTTAAGTTCTGTGCGTATGGCTTCTATATTCATAAATAAAGTGATTTTGACAACATTAGTAAAAATATAATAGCATACAAAGTATTTTTTTATATTTCACACAATGATTAGATTATCATTGTTTTAAATTATAAACTCCTATCAAAATTTCAGATAATTGGTATAGGTTTTGACTTCCATTCGTCGATGAAATCTATTTTTATATTGATTGGTCTTTTGTTAAATATTGTCACAGCCAAAGCAAATACCAGTATTGTTATTGATTTTGGTATACTTAAAATTCGCCAATCCAGCAATCAAACATTTTCAATATCAAATGATTATAAATATACAATAGAATACGAAGACATTATAATCAATAGTAAATATTCAATTATTTCAACGCCATCTATAAAAGGCAAATCCCTATCTATTTGGACCCTAATTTTTACCCCAACGAAATATGGAATTGTCAATGATTCTATCACCTTAAATTTCAAGTCAGGTCACAAAAAGTTGACTTATACCCTTCATATTAAAGCCAATGTTCCAGAGATACTACAGTATAGATTAGCAACAACCGATCAGGTAAATTCAATATTAGTGGATTCAACGCTTATCGATTTAGACACAATAACCGAAGGAGATCAGGTAAGTTACAAAGTAAGATTTAGGAATATTGGCAATCAAGCTGTTAGCATTATTAGTCATTCTACTAGCTGTGGATGCGATTGGATTTCATATCCAACTGAACCTGTTTTACCGGGCGCTTATGGTTACTTTTCTTACCACTACAACAGCAGTTCCAGAGTGGGCGAATTTATTAAAACAGCAAATGTAATGTTTCCAAATCAACAGATTAGCATTCAATTTAAAGGGATTGTAAAACAACGATGAAACACCTATTAAAGATGTCTTCTCTTCAACATTTTCATTTTTGTTTCAAGTCGCATAGCTCTGTAAAGAATGATTACCGGAATGAAAGTTACTATTGCACTGATAATTAAAGCTAAGAAGAAATTATCTGAGTTGCTATTATAAATCAATCCAGCTATAGAAGATCCGAGAATGATACCGATTTCCAGGTAAATGAATAGTGTTCCCACTGCCTTTCCTTTCAAACCAGGCAAAGACAAATCGACCGCCCAGGCAAACAGAGACGGCGAAACCAGTCCGAAGCCCAAACCAAACAACACTGAGGAGACCGTATATAAGACACTATCTGTGGCATAAGCCAATGTTAGCATACTTGCAAACAAAGCTATTGATCCCAATAATGCGATTAATTTTCTGCCAAACCTATCACTCCATCTGCCGGCCATAAATCGGATGAAAAGCGAGGACAGGATATAGATAGCCATATATTGTCCCTTATTGGAGACTCCGACGAAAGCTGAAAAATCTGCAATAATGGCTAAAATTGCACCAGAGGTAAAAGCAGTCAGTAACATTACCCAACCTGGCAAGAGCACACGCCATTCGAAAAGTTCTTTTTTATTTAGTTTCAGAAGTTTGAAACTGAATTTTTGTTTATTACTGACAGTTTCAGGCAAAGTCGTAAAGATCAATAAAGCAATCAGACCGAGTAAAGAAGCAATAACGAACATGGTATCTAAACCGAATGCCGCCGTACATTTACTACCGATGACCCACCCTATTGCATTGCCGATATTATTGCATATACCTATTATTCCCATAGCTTCACCGCGTTTTTCCAATGGAACAATATCATCGGCGTAAGCGGTAAATCCGGTAGGCGTAAATCCGGCACAGAAGCCGTGAAAGGCTCTATTAATAAAGAAAAGAGAGATAATAGGAATAAAAATGTAGAGACCGCAAGCCAGCATGGTAATGGCAGCTCCCATCATCATCACAAAAACGCGACCGACTGTATCGGCCAGTTTGCCACTAAATGGTCGGGTTAATAAAGCAATAATAGCGAAGCTTGGAATAATCAGCCATTTAAATTCCTTTCCACCAATAGATTCGAGCATGACCGGCAGATCCGGTAAAACCATGGTGAAGCTGCTAAAGAACAGCAAACAAGCCAGGCACAATTTCCAGAATTTGCCAGGGTATGCTTTAAGTGTTTTCAATTAATCATCAAGTTTCAGGACCGCCATGAATGCAGACTGCGGAATTTCTACGTTCCCAACTTGTCTCATTCGTTTCTTTCCTTCTTTTTGTTTTTCAAGTAATTTACGTTTTCTACTGATATCACCACCATAACATTTGGCTGTTACGTCTTTTCTCAAAGCACTGATAGTTTCTCTTGCAATAATTTTAGCACCAACTCCCGCTTGAATAGCGATTTCGAATTGTTGTCTTGGGATAAGTTCTTTCAGCTTTTTACAGATTTTCTTACCAAGATCGTAGGCACGGTCGCGGTGAATAATAGATGAAAGCGCATCCACAGCATCTTTGTTGAGCATGATATCCATCTTTACCAGGTAAGACAATTTGTATCCACTTTGAGAATAATCGAAAGAGGCATAACCTCTACTGATCGACTTTAATTTATCGTAAAAATCAAATACAACTTCTGCCAGTGGCATATCAAAAGTAAGCTCTACCCTGTTTGTAGTCAGGTAAACCTGATTAACGATGGTACCTCTTTTTTCGATACAGAGGGCGATTACTGGTCCAACGTAATCAGAAGCCGTAATGATTGTGGCTTTGATAAATGGTTCTTCGACATAATCGATGAAGTTAGGATCAGGTAAATCACTTGGGTTATTTACCTCAATCATTTCCTCTTTATTGGTATAGGCTTTATAAGATACGTTAGGAACAGTCGTAATTACGGTCATTCCAAACTCACGTTCAAGACGTTCTTGAATAATTTCCATGTGCAGCATTCCGAGGAAACCGCAACGGAAACCAAAACCAAGGGCAGCAGAGCTTTCTGGTTCAAAAACCAAAGAAGCATCATTGAGCTGCAGTTTGAACATACTATCTCTCAGTTCTTCATAATCTTCGGTATCAACTGGATAGATACCAGCGAAAACCATTGGTTTCACATCTTCAAAACCTTTGATAGCTTCGGCAGTAGGCTTTTCGACACTGGTAATTGTATCACCCACTTTTACTTCTTTAGCTTGTTTGATACCAGTGATAATATAACCAACATCGCCGGCAAGAACCTGTTGTCTTGGTTCCATTTCCAATTTAAGAGCACCAATTTCATCGGCGAAGTATTCAGAATTGGTATTCATGAATTTCACCTTTTCGCCTTTACTGATTTTACCATCCATTACTTTATAGTAAGCAATGATACCTCTGAATGAGTTAAAAACAGAGTCAAAGATCAGCGCTTTTAGAGGCGCATCTACATTGCCTTTTGGCGATGGAACACGGTTTACAATAGCTTTAAGAATATCGTGTACTCCCATTCCAGTTTTACCACTAGCAGGAATAATATCATCTCTATCGCAACCTATGAGATCAACGATCTGGTCTTTTACCTCTTCGGGCATAGCACCTGGAAGGTCCATTTTGTTTAGAATCGGAATAATTTCCAGGTCATGTTCAATAGCCAGATAAAGGTTAGAGATCGTTTGGGCCTGAATACCTTGAGAGGCATCCACGATAAGCAGAGCACCTTCGCAAGCAGCGATACTTCTACTTACTTCGTAACTAAAGTCAACGTGACCCGGAGTATCAATCAAATTAAAGACATAAGACTGACCATCCAGTTTATAGTTCATTTGGATAGCGTGACTTTTGATGGTGATACCACGTTCTCTTTCGAGGTCCATATCATCCAGCACTTGAGCCATCATATCTCTTTTGGAAATAGTTTCGGTGTATTCCAGCAGTCTGTCAGCCAGAGTACTTTTTCCATGGTCGATGTGAGCGATGATACAAAAATTGCGGATGTGCTGCATAAATTAAGGGTGCAAAAATAGTTTAATTACTGAAAAATACCTCAGAACTTATCAGTAGCAATTAACAGAATTGTACACAATATTGATAAGTATGGATATAAGCTTGTAATTTTAGACAAAAAAATGAGGCGTTTGTCCCCACAAACGCCTCTTACACAAATAACCTGAAATAATTTCAGATATATCTTATTATTTATCGTATTTCACGAATAAATGATTTTGCAATAATGATTTGACCATTTCTGATCACTTTGTATACATAGTAACCTGCTGGTATATTGCTCAGGTCGATGCTCACGAAGTCGTTCACATAATTTACTGGCAAATCCAACACTTGGCCCATACTGTTTAGCACTGAAACTGTAGCACCTTTTAATGAAAGGCCACTTAAATTCAGTTGATTTTCAGCAGGAACAGGATAAGAAACTATATCACTTCCATCAACTACAGTATTAAAACTGATGATATTGGAGTATTCGAATGACCCATCCAGGTCGACCATTTTTAAACGGTAGTGAATTTCACCTTCACCTGGACTTAAGTCAGTATAGTAGTAGTTTTGAATTGAGTTAGTATTAGAGTTCACAGGAACGATTGTAGACAGTTCGTTCCAGTTGCCATTGGCATAATTTTTCTCCAGAATAAAGTGCTTAAAGTTGTCTTGCTTAGCACTTGTCCATTGAATATTAGTTTGATTATCAGAAAGTTCACCTTCAAAACTAATTAATTCAACTGGTAAAGGCAGGCAAATTGGGTTAAGATTAACAGTATCTCTTCTGGTTAAGCAGAGACTGTTAACGACAGTCCATTGTAGAACATAAGATTGAGATGAATCTCCGAAGAAAGTAGTTGTAGGAGAATTGCTATTGGCAAATGATCCAAGTGTACCAGAAATAACAGACCAGGTACCAGTAGCATTGGTTAAAGCATTGGCATTTAGACCAACTGCATTACAAAAATCTCTATCAGTACCTGCATTAGCGGTTACAGTACCAATAATTCCGGTAATTGAAAAGCTTGCATTACCAGTACCAGCGCCACCTCTAGTTGCACCATTTGGTATAAATTCGGTCACTGCCGAAGAAGTTGAAGTTCCATTTGCGCCACCATTAACATTTCTGGTTGGTGTACCGCTGGTAACAGCGATGTACCCACCACCACCACCACCGCCCGGACCTTCAGATTCGTTACCAGAGATCAGTTGGTTTCCACCTGTACCACCATTGGCATTAAGCGTCAGGGAGTTTGCGATTGTACCTGAAGAAGCAAGTACAATAGTACCACCACCACCGCCGCCGCCTGGGGCATCGTTGTGTCCACTAGATGTTGGTTGAGCATTGGCACCATTAGATTCGATGATACCGTTTCCTGAAATATTACCATAAGAGATAATAAAAACCATACCACCACCATTGGCGCCACCAGAGGCCGCATTATTATTACCATCTCCAGCTCCGCCACCGCCACCTAAAAATAGACGGCCAGTACTGTAATCCAACGGACGGCCACCAAAACCACCGTAGTTTCTGCGATTATTTCCACCCCAAGAACCATTGCCTGGAGCAGTGAGCATAGCATTTCTATCCTGATCGCCATAGGTATAGCCACCGCGACCGCCCCCTGAAGATGTACTTGTAGCAAAGCTTCCGCCTTCTAAATTCCATGCCAGAGAAAAATTCACACCAGTTAGATCCGGATTTCCTCTACCATTCCAGTTAGCTACTACACCGGCGTTAGCGCCACCACCACCGCCAGCATTATGAGCATTACCTCCACCACCACCGTTAGCGATAGCACCGCGACCATAGCGATAGCCATTGCTTTGATATTCTAAATTTTCGTGTCCAGCAATACTTTCACCTTTGTTTCCACCATCTGCGTCGCTATTGGAATACCATAAGGTTACATTATTAGCTGGAGCTTGCGAATTATTGTCAAAAGAACCACCTCTGAAACCTCTGCCAGTGGCAGTTATTGTTCCGTTAATAGTGGCATTTCCAGATATTTCTATTGCAGTGATGCCACCAGTATTACCATTCCATGAAGCTGGTCGGATAGAATTTCCATTCGCCAGATTAAAGCTGGTATATCTGGGAATTCTAACAACTTGAACATGGTCGGCACTGGTATAATTATTAGACAAAGTGCTAGTTAGAGTAATTGTAGTTGCATTTGGTACCGAGGCAACACATTTAAATTCGTAAAAGCCAGCGTTATTATAACTACTAATTGCGCCAAAGCTCGAAGAATTAGTAACATTCACAGAAGCGCCTTGCATCTGAATAATTAAGATAAGATCTCCAGCTGACAAACCAGTTGTGAAATTAGCACCAGTTAAAGCACTATTGTTAACGGTAATGGAAGTTGCTCCGCTTGCAGCATTAGAAGTTAAATAGGTATAAGTATTAACATCAACGTTGGTTCCTGTGATGTTTCCAACACCGTTGATACCTGGTTGGGCAAACAGTTGAGAGGTCAGGAAAACCGCAAATGCGATTAATAAATACAATCTTTTAATTTGTGTCATTTTGATTCTTAGTTGGTTTACTTTGTAGCAATTGGCTGTAAAAATTTCAAGAATTTTAGTATTCCTGTATTTTCAATTTTGGAAACCACACACACATGTTTTAACAAATCGATGTTATATTTAAAAACTGTTTTCAAGGTTCTATAGTCAGAATTCAAATTGACTGATTTTACCGGATTTTGGGCATAATTCTCCCCTTTAAAGCCTGTTTTTATAGACATTTTAGCAGTTTTTAGACTTTTTAAAGAATTATTTTTTTACGATCTTAGAGGTACTTAACTGACCATTAACGGAGAGTTCAAGGTGATAAATGCCATTTGAAAGTGAACTAAGATCCAATTTCAGCTGGGCCTTTTCAGAACTTTCTTCGCTCATAACAAGTTGACCGAAAGAGTTGAGCACATTGATGCTTGAAAGCTCACCAGGATTAAGTTCAATTGAAAGCCAGTCGGCACAAGGATTAGGGTAAGCTAAAATTGTTGGCTTAACTGTTTCGAAATTGACAAATACTTTATCGTATTTCTTTGATTGACCGTTTAAATCTGTTTGAATCAGTCTGTAGAATTGTACACCAGCAACTGGAGATTGATCGATACAAGCGTAGTTATTAATGACATCAGAATTTTCTGAAGCATCTACAATAGAGAGTGTAGACCAGTGGATACCATCAATAGATTTTTCTACAGTGAAGAAGTCATTATTGATTTCGTTGGCGGTCGACCAGTTGATAGTAACAATTTTATCCAGGATTTTCGCATTGAAGCTCAGCAAATTAACTGGCAGCGGATTAAAAGTTGTAGAAGAACCGAGGGTAAACGGACTGAAAGTAGTAATAGCTGTAGAATTGACGACCGTTCCAGCAGAAGTATTACCGGAAGTACCGCCATTACCAAGGTTTAGCCATTGGGAACCATCCCATTTAGCTACTCTCAGGTCAGTTAGATTATTCACTACTCCACTTCTTGCGGTTGCAAAACTAAGTGTAACATTCACATTAGAGCCAGACACTCTATCTAAGATCCAGTGTTCAACATTGCTAATATGGTCTAAACCAGATTGTAAACTTGTAGTGTTAGAATAAGCTGTAGGAAAATATTCTGCAGTATAATTAGAGTTAGAAGCAGGTGTTGACATACTGATTGGCGCATAAACGGTACCGCTACCAACTGGGAAAACAAAAGAAGTTACACCGATTTTTCTAACGGGACCATCAACATGGCTCAAACTAGAGGCACCAGTAACAGCGCTACCAGACATAAATTCCAGGATGTCATTAGAGTTAGTGTAAAGGATACCGTTGGTTAGGGTCATAGTACCATTCACTTGCAAAAGGAAGGTTCCAGTTCCGCCAATGGTAAAACCCGAAGGCGCATTTAAAACAAGGTTACTTGTTGTTACGCGACCAGTAGAACTATTTTGGTTGTTTACAAAGGTCCCGCCATTTAAAGTTACTCTGTTAGAGACAGTTAGATTATTAGTTCTTGTGTCTAAGGAACCACTATTAATGGTCAGGTTAGTAATAGTGTTGTTGGCTGGCAGTCTTGGCTGAAAGGTTCCAGAGTTGATAATTACATCATCTCCGGTTTGAGGTCTGGCCGCTGCAGACACAGTTGACCAGTTAGCTTTAGTGTTCCAGGCGTTGCTGGTTCCTCCTACCCATGTCCAGGTAGCAGCGATTGAATTTTGAAAAGTACAGATGCTTAATAATAAAGCAAAAAGTTTAAAAATGTTTTTCATGGTACTTGTGTATGTGTTTTTTTGTTGAAAAATGAGTATTTAATTTTTAGTATTAAATCACAAATTCAACGGCACAAAGATACCATGGTTTTCCACATTGCCAAAAAATCAGGCAAAAGTGTCTAGTATTTTATACTCAAAGGATTTTGTACAAGGCTGATTATCAGGGAAAAAAATTTTGAAAATTTTTCACTTTTTTGATACAAAACCAATTTTTTTAGAAGAAAAATACCACCTTTCGGGGGAAATTAATAGAGTAATGAGGCATAAAAACGTCGGAAAAAAGTGGATAACTGGGATTCAATTGAAACAAATGTTGATTTTTAATTAATAATTATATCCAACATTTGATACTTTTTTGAATTTTCCACTTCTAAGAACGACTTACATTTTTAGGAACATCATTAAGCAGACACACACGTATTAAAATTGCAGATCTTATTTATTAGTGTTAAGAAAGAGCGAACAATCTTTCGACTGTCCGCTCAATTTACACAAATACACAAAATGAGATCTTTAATCTTTATTAATTATTAGTTCTTTACCAGTTTGGTTTTGGTAACACTACCTTCTGAGCTTACTTCAATGAAGTATACACCAGAAACCAGGTTTTGAATATCCAACTGATGAGCGTTACCCGTTACAGTTGTTTTTAATACAACTTGTCCCATGGTATTTAAAATAGTGATATCAACGCTAGATTCAGCGTCAGTATTTAAGTCGATGTTAAGAACATTTGAAGCTGGCATAGGATAAACCAATACACCTAAAGTTGCTGCAGAACCAAATTTAACTGGCACGATGCTGCTGTAGGTAAACTCGCCATTAACATCAGTTTGTTTCAATCTGTAGAACTGAACACCAGCAACAGGGTTAGCGTCAATCAGGTTGTAGTTAGTTAAAACTTCAGAATTACCAACACCTTTAACAGTGCCAATGCTCATCCATTCTTTACCGTTAACTGATTTTTCTACTGTAAAGAAGTCGTTGTCGATTTCTGCAGTGGTAGACCATTTAATATTAACTGAGCTAGCAATTGGTTTTGCAACGAAATCAAGTAATTTGATTGGAAGTGGGTTAGCAGATGTTGAAGAACCAATGGTAAATGGACTAAAGCTAGTTACTCTTGTAGTAGTTGTAATAGTTCCAGCAGAGTTAGAGTTACCTTGTCCACCTTGGTTAACCCATTGTGATCCATTCCATCTAGCAACTCTTAAATCGTTACCAGAAGTAACTAAACCACTTCTTGTATTTTCATCGTATGTCAGTCTAACGTTTACGTCGGTAGTTGGGGTACCAGAAGTAGCAAATCTGTCAAGGATCCAATATTCTGCTAAACTTACGTGATCAATTCCAGAACCAAAGTTTCCTCCAGCCTGTGGGTGTCTGCCACTGAAATATTGAGCGATGAAATAATCACCATTTTGTTCTTGCTGGTGGTCAGAAATTCTGATTGGAGCATATGTGCCACCTGTTCCGATAGGGAAAGTAAAGGTGTTATTGTTGTTATTGGCAACTTCTTTCTTAACCGGACCAACGATATGGCTATCGTCTCCAGCGCCAGTTACAGAAGCATCATTGTCAAACACTACCATGTGGCTACTATTAGTCACCAGGTAACCACTTTGAAAGCTGAATTGATTAGTAATACGTAATTCGAAATTAAGATTGTGAGTTGCACCTGCTGGATCGTAAATAAAGTTTCTTGTTCTAACAAAGTCACCAACATTCTGGTAAGAACCACCTTCGTAGGTGAAGTCATCTAAAACAATCATGTTATAACTGTTCATGTCTATGTAACCTGATAAGAAGAATAAATCATCATCAACAGTTAAATCAGTACCAGTTATAGTCAAAATACCACCGTCAATAGTTAAGTCGTTACCCAAGTCAAGTTTATCACCTTGAATTTTGAACTCACCATTATTGATATCAATATCATCAGCGGTAATCAAAGATGAAGCACTTTGAATTGTTCCATTGTTAACAATAAAGTTGTTAGTAACTGTAAAGTTATTACCATTCAATTGGATATCTCCACCATTAATAGTAAAGTTTCGGATGGTAACAGCGCCAGATGTTGAAGGGTATCTGCTTAAACTGGCAGGAACGATAACATCGTCACCAGTTGCAGGCACTCCATTCGGAGTCCAATTCGAAGCAGTGCTCCAGGCATTACTTGTTGAACCGTTCCATGTTTTGGTTACGGCAAAAGCTGAAGAAACCGTTAAGGCAGCAACAGCAATAAGTGCGAAAAGTTTGTTTGTTTGTTTCATTGTATTTCTGTGTATTTATTTAAATGCGTTTGAAATAGTAGGTTTTTTTACCTTTTGAGTATTTATACCTATTTTTTACAAGGCAAAGATATAAACATTAAATTTCAAATGCACTATTTTTTTTCTCGAAATAGATAAAATAATTATAATGTAATCTATAGTTAACTATTTATCAATGAATTAAATTTTCTTTTTACTTTTTTTTAATTTAATCAATAAACTATTTTTTTGTATGTTTTTGGGTAATTTATAGACATTCCGACTATTAAGTTTCGAAAAGTGTCTAAAATCGTATAAAAAAAGGCTAGTACTAAAGACTTAATTAGGCCCTTTTACGCCTTATAATTCAATTTTATTGGATGTTCAATAACAAAAAAGAGCGAACAATCTTTCGACTGTCCGCTCAATTTACACAAATACACAAAATGTTATTCTAACATTCAGTTATTAATTTTTCAGGAACTTAGAGCTGATAACGTTGTTGTCTGCTTTTACTTCAATGATGTAAAGACCAGCATTGAAATCCTGTATATCGATTGTTTGAAGATTACCTGAAGTAGCTTCAAATACTTTCTGACCGTTGGTGTTGTAGATTGTAACACTCATTTCAGAAACACCTGTCAATTCAACATTAATGAAGTTGCTGGCTGGCATTGGGAAAATACTGATCTGAGAAGTTACAGTGTTAGTGAAGTTAACCGGAGCGATAGCGCTATAGGTAAAATCACCGTTGATATCGTTTTGTTGTAGTCTGTAGTACTGCATACCCATTATCGGGTTAGCATCTACGAAGTTGTAGTTTGTTAAAGCTTCGGTGTTACCTGCACCTTTAACGGTACCGATTACTGACCAGTTTTTACCATCTAAAGATTTCTCAACGTTAAAGTAGTCGTTATTGATTTCTGAAGTAGTTGTCCATTTAACATTAACATTAGATGAAACAATAGAGGCAGAAAAATCTAATAATTTAACCGGAAGTGGGTTAACATTGGTAGAAGAACCTAAAGTGAAAGGACTAAAGCTAGATACCGCAGCAGATGAGATAACATTACCTGATGAGCTACTGCTTGAAGAACCTGAAGCTCTTCCATGATCAGTCCACTGAGAACCGTTCCATCTGGCAACTCTCAAAAGAGAAGCGTTGGTAATTGCACCGCTACGACTTGTGTTATAACTTAAAGTAACAACTGCAGAAGTAGTGGCAGTTCCGCTTGAAGCAGCTCTGTCTAAGATCCAGTATTCAGCTTGAGAAACCAAATTCAATCCAGATCCTTTTGTTCCACCAGCATTAGGATTTCTCTCGTTAACGTAATAAGCTGTGAAATAATCTTCGTTTCTTCTGTTACTGATACTAGAAATTGAAATTGGGGCGTAAATCACACCATCACCGCTAGGAAAAGTAAAGCTTGGAGTTGTTGAAGTACTAATTTCTTTTCTTACCGGACCGTTAACATGCGAAGAACTGCTGGCTGAAGATACTACTGCATCATTATCAAAAATTATATAATTACTAGGCGTTGTCAGTATAATTCCATTTGTAAAAGTCATTGTACTTAAAACTTTAAGATTAATACCCATTAGATGCGTACCTGTAAAATTGACAAACACATCATTGGCAGTAATTAAATCTCCCGGATCCGTTAAACTTCCACCTTGGTAGGTGTAATTATCAATTATATTAAAATCAAAACCATTTAAATCAAGGGTACCTGATATAAAGAAAAAGTCATCGTCGATAGTGAAATCTGCTCCAGTTATTATAACTGTACCTCCATCAAGTGTAAAATCATTTCCAAGGGTAAGTTTGTCACCCTGGATAGTGAAAGTACCATTATTGATATCTATATTATCAGCTAATATATCACCTGTACCTGCATTGAAAGTACCATTGTTGAGGATCAAATTGACATCGACAGTTAATGTAAAATTAGACGTAGAAAAAGTACCACCTTCTTGAGTAAAATTATCAACTCTGGCATTGGCGGTTAATACAGGATAACGACCGCTACTTACAGTGGCTGGAATTACAGCGTCATCTGAAGAGGTTGGAACTGAGTTACCAGACCAGTTTGAAGAGGTAGACCAGTTGGTGCTTGTTGCTCCAGTCCATGTTCTTGTGGCAGCGTTTAAATTAGAAGAAGAGATTGAGATAATAGCTGTCGCTACTAAAGCAAAGAATTGGTTTAGATGTTTCATTGTATTTTGTGTATTGTATTATTTGTGTAGTCATAAAAATCAGTAGGTGTTTTTACTTTTTGAGTATATATACCTAATTTTTACACCGCAAAGATACATTTATTTGCCTGAAACAAACAAATTAACATACCAATCAAGCAGTATTTGCCTCAAATGAAACATCTATACTATTGAAATACAGTGAGAAAAAAATTTTTAAAAAAATTAGATTTATAGACAAAAAATAGCATTTTGAGTGAATAAATTGCCATTTTAAGGCTTATAATGCTTAATTTAAGCTGTAAAATAGCTTCTTTCAATCTTAAAAAAACACTAGTATAAAATACTAAAATGCGTTAAAATCACCTGTTTTATGAAATAGCCCTAAAAAAATTAGAGCGAATAACCCGAAGGCTATCCGCTCAATTTACACAAATACACAAAATATTGTTTGCGGCTGTTGTAACAGCTTATTTTAGGAATCTAATAAAGTTAATTGTACCATTAACATTTACTTCTGTCAAATATACACCAGCAGATAGATTGGTAATATCAATGTTTACCAACATAGCGTTCTCTGAGCCTTCTACTAGTAATTTTCCGCTTGCATCGTAAATTTTAAATGATATATCCACACTTTCAGAAGCATTAGGATTTATAGTAAGAAGGTTGCTTGCTGGATTTGGCGACAAACCTAGTGTTATTTTAGAATCATTATTTACATTGATAGCAACAACTTTAGTGGTTGTTTGAGTGCCATCAAGATCTGCCTGAATCAGGCGGTAAAACTGCCATCCATTCACAACATTGATATCATTGAAGGTATAGTTAATTAACTGACTGGAATTTCCAGCAGCTTCTACCCTACCAATTGTCGACCAGTTAGTACCATCTGTAGATTTTTGAACATCAAAATAGTCGCTGTTAGCTTCCATAGTAGTTGTCCATTTAACCTGAACAGCATTGTCGGCTTTAACAGCCACAAAGTTTATAAGTGAAACCGGAAGTGGATTTACGCTAGAGATAGAACCAAAAGTGAAAGGACTGAAAGAAGTAACCTGAGTAGAGGTAATAATATTACCAGCGGTATTACTGGTGCTGCTGCCGTTACCGCGACCTTGGTCGACCCACTGAGAGCCATTCCATCTAACCACACGTAATTGAGCTGCATCGTCAACCTGACCGCTTCTGGTGATTTCATTATAGCTTAATCTAACATTAACATCGGTAGTTGGTGTTCCGCTTGATGCAAATCTGTCAAGCACCCAGTACTCAGCTTGTGAAACGTGGTCGATGCCAGTAGCCAGGCTTCCGCCAGCATTGCTATTACGAGCTTTAATATAAGTCGCTTCAAAGAAATCCTGAGAACGTCTCTGAATATAGTCGGAGATTCTTAATGGCGCATAGACAGTACCATTACCGATTGGGAAACTAAATGTGTTTGTACCGTTGCCGCTGTTAACTTCTTTTCTAACGGGACCGTTAATGTGAGCAGCGTCGCTGGCATTGATAACGGTTGCATCGAAATCAAACACCATCATTTTAGAAGAACTGGTTCTGATGATACCACTAATAAATTCGGCAGATTGCAGAATTCTCATGTTAGTGAAAGGCAAGTCGATAGTACCTGCAAAATTCATAGAAATCTGATCAACTGTGAACGAAGCGCCATCGTTGACGAAACCACCTTCGTAGGTATATAAACCAGCAACGATAAGGTTAAAGTCGTTTAAGTTGATAGTACCGGCTAAAAGTCTCAGATCGCAATTAAGATCTAAATCGGCCACAAAGTTGTTGATGACACCACCATTATCAACAGAAACACGTCTGCTGAAAATGTATTTATCGCCATAAACATTGATGGTACCACCGTTTACATTTAGGCTTCTACCTCTGATAACTGAAGCATAAGCATTAAAAGTACCACCGTTAATTGTCATATCTCTTCTGGTTCTGAACTGGTAACCATTAGTTAAAACTGTACCCGCGTTCATAACAAGGGAGCGAATATAAATATTAGAAGACAATACCGGGTATCTGGCAGCACCGGAATTGATAATGACATTGTCGTTTTGACCAGGGACGGCATTGCCGTTCCAGTTAGAACCGGTATTCCAGGCAGTGCTGGTACTACCGTTCCAGGTAATTGTTGCTGCAAATGCAGAAACGACGCTTAACATAATAGTTAAGGCAAGGGTAAGAATTTTGTAATTTCTCGTATTCATATAAATTAAATTTTTGTTGATGCAGAGGATTTCAACAATAGAAAACAATCAATCCTAAACAGTTCAAATTAACGGCAAATAAGTGTAAATACCTAATTTATTTTAACAATTACACAAAGTATTAAAACATAGTGTTATACACTTGATTAAAAACATCTTAAGAATTAACAAAAGATTAATTATTAGTATTAAATACTTAAAAAACCAGTATAAAAAAAAGAGCGAATAATCTGATGATTATTCGCTCGATTTTACACAAATACACAAAATGTAATTATAACATTCAGTTATTAATTTTTCAGGAACTTAGAGCTGATAACGTTGTTGTCTGCTTTTACTTCAATGATGTAAAGACC
>JAIXYV010000066.1 GCA_027490055.1 Bacteroidota bacterium
ATAATCAGGCTGGAATTGAAATAGATCCTAAAGATGCCAAGGCATTATCCGAGGCAATACTGAGGTTTATGAGCATGGATGTAACAGATTTCGAACAATGGCGAAAAGGGGCCAATCAAGTAGCCTTCGATTATAATTCTGCTAATAATTTCAGGCAAATTTATTTAGATTTGTTTTCTTGATTACATTTGCTCTATTAAATGAAAAAGACTGTACAGTTAAATACCTATAACAACGACCATTTTAATCCCGGTGCAGGGAGATTAAAACGAGCTAGTTGGCACGTGGTAAATGCTATTTTTTTCAATTCGTTTTTTCATTTCTATGGCCTTAAAGTATTTCTGTTAAAATTGTTCGGCGCCGAAGTTGGAGTCAATGTGCTCATCAAGCCATACGTTAATATTAAATACCCTTGGAATCTTATCATTGGCAATGATGTATGGATTGGCGAAAATGTTTGGATAGATAGTTTAGAAAAAGTGCAGATCGGCAATGATGTTTGTCTCTCTCAGGGCGCCCTGCTCTTATGTGGCAATCATGATTATAAGAAAACCACATTCGACCTGATAACAGGCACAATCATCCTGGAAGATGGCGTTTGGATAGGTGCGAAAAGCATAGTTTGTGGCGGTGTCATTTGTCACTCTCACAGCGTACTTAGTGTCAATAGCGTAGCGGCTAGAAATCTGGATGCTTATACCATCTATAAGGGAAATCCAGCTACACCAATTAAAGAAAGAATCATTGAATAATCCAAAAGTATCCATCATCACGATTTGTTTTAACTCGGGTAAAACAATCGAAGACACTCTGGTCTCTGTCAGAAATCAGGACTATCCCAATATAGAACATGTTATAATTGATGGTCTCTCTAAAGATAATACCCTTGAAGTTATTGCCAGAAATCAGCATTCAGGCATTGTTTTGCTCAGCGAAAAAGACCATGGCTTATATGATGCACTAAATAAAGGTTTTCAATTGTGCACAGGCGATATTATTGGAATCTTGCATTCTGATGATTATCTGGCCGGAAACTCGGTCATTTCGAATTTGGTTAACTTGTTTCAGCAACATCCAGAAGCTGGCGCTGTTGCCTCTTCCGTCAATATTTATAAACCAGAAAGAACAGATAAACCTTACAGAGTATACAACGCAAGTCATTTTAAAACCTGGCAGTTTAGAATAGGCATTCAACCGCCTCATCCTGGTTTTTATGTAACAAGAACTGTCTTTAATCAAGTGGGCTATTTTAACTCTTCTTATAAAATAAGCGGTGATTTCGACTGGCTCTACAGAGTAATTGTTGAAGAAAAGACAAATGTATATTACACAGATTTTGTTACTGTCAGCATGAGAGACGGGGGTGTTAGTTCTTCGGGTTTTGAAAGTAAAAAGCTTATGAACAGAGAGAACCTGAGAGTATTAAAATCTCATGGCGTCTACAGTAATAAATTTCTTATTTACTTAAAATACTTCTGGAAAGTATTTCAATTAAGATTCTAGTTTATTTCGAACTAGTAGCTACCAGTTTTTCTTTAAGAAATACACCTGTATAGCTTTCCTTACATTTTACCATATTTTCAGGTGTTCCTTCAAATACCAGATTACCACCTTCGTTGCCACCTTCAGGACCTAAATCTATTACCCAGTCTGCGCACTTAATTACATCCGGATTGTGCTCGATAATGATCACTGAATGCCCTTTATCTATTAAGGCATTGAAACAGTAAAGCAATTTATGAATATCATGGAAATGTAGTCCTGTTGTTGGTTCGTCAAAAATAAACAGGGTATGAGTTTCTTTCGTGTTTCCTTTGCCTAAAAATGTTGCCAGTTTAATACGCTGAGCCTCGCCACCACTTAATGTGTTACTCGACTGCCCTAAAGCAACATAACCTAAACCAACATTTTGAAGTGGTGCAATTTTAGAACTGATAGATGCTTTGTCACTGAAAAATTCCATCGACTCATCTACCGTCATTTCAAGAATATCGGCGATGTTTTTGTCTTTATAAGTAACTTCTAATACCTCGTCTTTAAATCGTTTTCCATTGCAAAACTCACATGGTAAAATTAAATCAGCCATGAATTGCATTTCAATTGTCACCTCACCCTCGCCTTTACAATTATCACATCTTCCACCATCCACATTAAATGAGAAATGCGATGGCTTTAATTTTTTGGCTTTTGCTATTGGTAGCTCTGAGAAAAGATCGCGAATACTGTCATAGGCTTTCACATAGGTAACCGGGTTACTTCTGCTTGACTTGCCAATCGGATTCTGATCAACCATCTCTATTTGCTTGACCAGATGGGTATCGCCCGAAATCTTTTCGTGTTTACCGGTCTTTGTTCCTGTATAATTGCCAATGGCTTTATTCAAGCCCGGATAAAGTATATTCTTTATTAATGTGGTTTTTCCACTGCCGCTGACGCCTGTTACGCAAGTAATCACTTGTAAAGGAAAACGAACATCTACATTTTTCAGATTGTTCTCGCGTGCACCAGTGATCTCAATACTATTCTTCCATTTTCTTCTCGAACCTGGTATATCAATTTTAAGGCGCTGACTTAAATATTGCCCTGTCAAACTGTCTTTGCTTGTTAAAATATCAGTGTAATTGCCACTGTATACTAAATGCCCTCCTTTAGAGCCAGCTTGCGGTCCGATATCTATTAGCCTGTCTGCTGCCAGCATCATTTCTTCTTCATGCTCAACAACGATTACTGTATTGCCGATTTTTTGAAGCGTTTTTAACACTTCTATCAATCTTTGTGTATCTCTTGGATGCAAACCAATACTTGGCTCGTCAAGGATATACATACTTCCCGTTAAGCTACTGCCTAATGAGGTAGCTAAATTGATCCTCTGAGACTCTCCACCACTTAAAGTATTACTTAATCTATTTAATCCTAAATAGCCTAAGCCCACATTATTAAGGAAAATCAATCTATTCTTAATTTCAGTAAAAATTCGGCCTCCAATATGAGCATCAGTTTCAGACAAAACGACATTGTTAAAGTAGTCATTGGCCTGGTCAATTGACATTAGTAGTATGTCCTGAATACAAGTGTGCTTAGGAATGGTTTTGCTGGCATTTGTGGCAATAAGTTTTACATACGAAGCATCTTTTCTTAAGCGAGTTCCTTTGCAATCGGGACAAACGGTTTTGCCTCTGTAGCGACTTAACATCACTCTATACTGAATCTTATAAGATTTCTCTTCTAAGTATTTGAAAAATGCATTGATGCCCTGTATTTTTTCATTGCCTTCCCAAAGCAATTGTTTTTCTTTATCGTTGAGTTCGTAATAACTGCGGTGAAATGGAAAATCGTATTCAATAGCCATGCGAATGAATTCCTCTTTCCATTCGCTCATGGTCTCACCCTTCCATGGCTGAACACAACCTTCGTAAACACTCAGGTTTTTATCTTGTATGACCAGATCTTCATCTATACCAATAACCTGACCGTAGCCTTCGCAAGTTTTACAAGCGCCTAATGGATTGTTAAAGCTTAAAAAATCTTTGCTCGGAATTTCAAAACTGATGCCATCCATTTCAAACTTGTTTGAAAAATCGTGCATGGTATCGTCTACTTTGATATAACAGGTGCCATGACCTTCCCAAAAGGCACTCTCGATAGAGTCGGCTGCTCTGTTTTGTAAATCCTCGTCCGTTTTGTCAAATACCAATCTGTCAATCACCAGATAGGCTTTAGTGCCTTTAAGGTCTTTTTTAACATCTACATCGCCAAGCTTTAATATCCCTGCATTGGTCAGGATTCTTACGAAACCTTGCTGAAGATAGGTGCTGAGAATATCTTTTTCTTTTCCTTTCTTAAACTCAATCTCACTTAAAATAAGGACGGTTTGCCCATCCTCCAGTGTATTGATAAAATTGACTACATCATCCGTCGTATGCCTTACTACTTCTTTGCCACTGACTGGTGAAACAGTGCGACCAACTCTCGAAAACAAGAGTTTTAAATAGTCGTAAATTTCGGTACTGGTAGCAACGGTACTTCTTGGATTTCGTGTATTAACCTTCTGTTCTATAGCAATTGCCGGTGCTAAACCTTCAATACTATCCAGTTCAGGTTTGTTCATACGCCCCAGAAATTGTCGTGCGTAACTGCTCAAACTTTCAACATACCGTCTTTGCCCTTCAGCAAATAAAGTATCAAATACCAGGCTGCTTTTGCCACTGCCTGATACGCCTGTTACTACCGTAAAACTGCCAGAAGGAATTTCTACATTGATGTTTTTAAGGTTGTGAACACGAGCGCCCTTTATGATGATTTGCTGTTGTTTTGCCACGATTGTTGAGTAATTTGCAAAGGTACTTTTTTGTTTTGATAATAGGAAGTAATCCGAACTTTATATTATTCGGTATTAAAGCCATTTTCTGACTGAAATAAAACTTGATTTTTGGCGTTACTTATGGATGCGGATTTTCTCTTTTTTAATGGCTATTTCTCTCATTTGTTGTAATGGAATCTCCCAAAAACCAACGAATTCATCAGCTATATCCCATACATTATCAATTGATACCTCAGCCAGAATGGTCTGTACACGATTTAATTGTCCAGATTCATTTGCCCGGAAATACAGCGACTCTGGCAGTTTTGCATTCTATCTTTCGCATCTCCCTCTAAAAGCTGCCTCAGCCAGAGTACATAATTTTGATGGATCGCTCAAGCAAAATGAAGCTGCTTATGCCGCTGTGGTGGATATGCCTATCAGTCCTAAAGATTTACAGCAATGCGCTGATGCTGTTATGCGTTTGAGAGGCGAGTACCTCTTCAATCAAAAGGCGTATGATAAAATTGGCTTTCGCTTTCTTGGTGATGGCAAGATCCATTCTTATGTTAACTATGCAGGTACCGACCGCTCTTATACCGTGTTCAGAAAGTACATGGACCATGTGTTTACTTATGCGAATACAGCCTCTTTACATGCTCAGTTACACCCGGCAAAATTTTACACCTTGCAAATTGGGGATGTCCTCATCCAAAAGGGAAATCCTTATGGTCATGCCGTCATTGTTGTAGACGTCTGTTATAACAGTGATGGCGATAAGCAGTTTCTACTCGCTCAAAGCTATATGCCTGCTCAGGAAACGCAGATTTTAAGACATCCGGGAACAGCATCTTGCTGGTATAAAGCCGGTCAATCAGAAAAGATTTATACCCCTGAATGGACCTTCGATACCACCGACTTAAGAAGATGGTAAATCGATTGTGATTATTAGCTTTAACCTATTATATTTGCGACGCAATTATCAAGAAAAGACGGAGGGAATTGGTCCTGCGATGTCTTGGCAACCAAATTTGGTCCCGCAAATTAATGGTGCTACATCCTACCCCATAGATACCAGGGGATAGATAATGGCGGAATTGTAGTGAACTTACAAATTTTGTCCTGCTTTTTTTGAATTGTTAACTATATGAGCAGAACGATTCATCCTTATTTCAGACTTAGTGGTCTAGAGCCACTGACACAAACACCCGAAATTAACTTTATTAATATCGGCGAAAGAACCAATGTTACCGGTAGCAAAAAGTTTGCAAAACTTATTCTTGAAGACAAATATGACGAGGCCTTGTCTGTTGCAAGACAACAAGTTGAAAATGGTGCACAGGTCATCGATATCAATATGGACGAAGGTATGCTGGATGGCAAAGCTGCCATGGTGCGTTTCTTGAATCTGATTGCTTCAGAACCTGATATTTCTAAAGTGCCTATTATGATTGACTCTTCTAAATGGGAAATCATAGAAGCAGGTTTACAATGCATTCAAGGTAAAGGCATCGTTAATTCTATCAGCTTAAAAGGGGGCGAAGAAGAATTTATCCGTCAGGCAAAACTGGTTAAACGTTATGGTGCCGCCACTGTCGTTATGGCCTTTGACGAACAAGGTCAGGCCGATACCTACCAACGCCGTATCGAGATCTGTCAACGTGCCTACAATATACTCGTGGATGTGGTGAGATTTCCACCTCAGGATATCATTTTTGATCCCAATATTCTTACAGTAGCAACGGGTATCGAAGAGCATAATAACTACGCTGTTGATTTTATCAAAGCAACTACATGGATTAAAGAAAATCTGCCACATGCTAAGGTAAGTGGTGGTGTTAGTAATATCTCGTTCTCTTTCAGAGGAAACGATGCAGTCAGAGAGGCCATGCACTCTGCCTTCCTTTATCATGCTATCAAAGCAGGGATGGATATGGGTATCGTTAATGCCGGTATGCTGATGGTGTACGACGACATCCCTAAAGAGTTACTTGACATGGTTGAGGATGTGCTTTTAAACCGCCGTCCCGATTCTACAGAAAGATTAGTGGCTTTTGCAGATACCATCAAATCAAAAGGCAAAGTAATTATTGCTGATGATACCTGGCGTAAAACCTCAGTAGAAGAGCGTCTTAAGCATGCCCTCATACATGGTATTACCGAATTTATTGAGCTTGATACTGAAGAAGCCAGACAAGAATTAAAGATTCCTTTACAAGTGATCGAAGGTCCGCTTATGGCTGGTATGAATGTCGTAGGGGATCTCTTTGGCAGTGGTAAAATGTTCTTGCCTCAGGTAGTTAAAAGTGCCCGTGTTATGAAGAAGGCCGTGGCCTATCTCGAACCATATTTACAAGAAGAAAAAGCTAAGAATGTAGCATCTGGTGCTGTTGCCGAAGGCAAAGGTCCGGGTAAAATATTACTGGCCACAGTAAAAGGTGATGTGCACGATATCGGTAAAAACATTGTAGGGGTTGTTTTGGCTTGTAACAACTACGAAATAGTAGATATGGGTGTAATGGTGCCAGCTGAAAAAATTCTGGAAAAAGCCCGCGAAATTAATGCCGATGTTATCGGTCTTAGTGGCTTAATTACGCCAAGTCTTGATGAGATGGTGAACGTGGCAACGATGATGGAAAAGCAGGGCTTTAAAGTGCCTTTATTAATCGGTGGTGCAACTACCAGCCGAATTCACGCTGCTGTTAAAGTAGCACCGCAATACAGTGGTTCTACCGTGCACGTTCTGGATGCTTCCAAATCTGTTCCTGTAGTATCCAATTTGTTGAGCGACGATAACAGTGCCGAATACGCGCTGAAAATTAAAGAGGAATACAAACTTCTGGCCGAGGATCACGCCAAACGCCAAAGCGCTAAAGATATCATTAGCATTGAAGAGGCACGAAATAATAAAGCGTATTTTCAATTTAATGAAAACACTATAGTGGCACCTAAAGTTACCGGAATTCATCATCTCATCGACTACGATTTGAATAAGCTTAGACAGGTTATCGACTGGACGCCATTCTTTCAGACTTGGGAACTGGCCGGTAAATACCCTAAAATCTTAAGTGATGAAATCGTAGGAAAAGAGGCTACTAAATTATTTAATGATGCCAATGAAATGCTTGAAAGAATCATTGCTGAAAAATGGCTTTCTGCTAATGCGACTTATGGTATTTTACCAGCGCATAGTGTAGGTGACGATGTGGTGGTGTCTTTACAGGATGGCACCAAAGAAACCTTTCATTTTTTAAGACAGCAGCGAAAGATGTCCAATAAAGTTCCAAACCTATGTCTTTCAGATTTCATAGCTCCTGCAGATGCCGGAATTACCGATTACATGGGTTTCTTTACGGTGACAGCGGGTATCGGTATCGACGAGCATGTTAAAAGATTCGAATCTCAGCATGATGATTATAACAGTATCTTGATTAAAGCTTTGGCCGACCGACTGGCAGAAGCGTTTGCAGAAAAACTGCATCAACTAATTAGAACTGAGTATTGGGGCTACAGCACTAACGAATCCTTGTCTAATGAAGATTTAATTCTTGAAAAATATCAAGGTATCCGTCCTGCACCAGGCTATCCAGCTTGCCCAGACCATACAGAAAAGGGCCATTTGTTCGAACTATTGAACAACGAAAAGGCCATTGGTGTTAGTCTGACAGAAAGCTACGCTATGTTGCCTACAGCAGCAGTGTCTGGGTTCTATTTTGCTCATCCTGATGCGAGGTATTTTGGATTGGGTAAAATTAACAAAGACCAGGTAACAGATTACGCTCAGCGCAAAGGTATGGATGAGGAAACCGCTGAAAGATGGCTTAGACCAGTACTTTCTTACTAAAGAATTTATTTCTTAGCACCACCTGCTGCTGGAGTAGCAACAGTGCTGGTTTTGTATTTTTTAACGGCGTTAAAGATGGCGTTGGCCATGATTACTTGTCCGCTGTCTTTTGACAGTGTTTTTCTGTCTGATTCGCTGCTCAAAAATCCTGTTTCAATTAAAACACCGGGCATGGCAGTTCTCCATAATACCAGAAATCCAGCCTCTTTAACCCCTCTACTTTTGAGTTTACTTTTGGTTTTGAATTCAGACTCCACTAAGCCAGCAAACTTAATACTCTGGGCTCTGTAAGCGTTTTGCATCAAGGAGAAAATGATATGCGCCGCAGGTGAGTTAGGGTCGTAGCCTTCGTAAGATTTATTGGTCTTGTAGTTTTCTTCCAGGAGGATAACATTGTTCTCGCGTTTAGATACCTCGAGATTGCCTTCCATCTTGTGCAGTCCCATCAGATAAGTTTCAGTTCCGTTAGCTTCTTTGTTATCATTGGCATTGCAATGAATGCTAATGAAAAGGTCGGCACTGTTTTTGTTAGCTATATTGCTGCGTTCGCTTAATTCAATGAATTTGTCTGTTTTACGAGTATATACAACCTTAACATCTTTCAAGCTGTCTTCTATAAGCTTGCCAAGTTTTAAGGCAATAGACAAAGTCACTTCTTTTTCTTTACTGTTACCGCCATTGCAGCCCGGATCGTGTCCACCATGTCCGGCATCGATGACGATGATGTCAAATAAATTTTTATTTTCTACTGTGTTAAAAGATGTGATGGTAACAGTCAGGCAAGCTAGGAACAGTATTAAATTTCTTTTATTCATCTTTTTATATTTTTTGCCTAATGTATTTCTTTTAGTTTTGCGCAAAATTCGGAATATTAGTTTGTATAACCTTTTAATCTCCAAGAAACATCTGCAAGCATTTGTGTGGATAATACAATTATCGTGCTGCTTTTTATACACAGGAGACTTGCTGTCGCAAACTGTTCAGCCTGCCGATTCTCTTAATAAAAGCAAAATCGATACTTTCAGAATTTCTAAGGATGCCATCGAATCAATCATCGACTATAAAGCCAAAGACTCTACATTCTTCGATCTTTCTTCTAAAAAAGCCATCCTTTATGGAGATGCTGAAGTTGTCTATGATGGCTTAAATCTGAAGGCCTACATGATAGTGGTCGATTTCGACAAGCGCGAACTTTATGCCAAGGGAAGAATAGACAGTATGGGCCGATATGTTGGCAAACCTCAGTTCAATGATGGTGAGCGCGAAACGGAAGCCGATACCATGATCTATAATTTTAATACCAAACGCGGAAGAACCTACGGTATTTCAATGAAAGAAGGAGAGGGGTTTATTCTGTGCAATAAAGTATTCAGAGATAACGACAAAAGTATCTACAGTGATGAGGGTAAATACACTACCTGTAATAACCGCGAACACCCGCATTTTTATCTCTTATCTAAAAATCTAAAAATTATCCCTGAAAAGAAAATCATCTTTGGTCCTTCCAATCTTGTTATCGAAGGGATACCAACGCCTTTAGTATTGCCATTCGGACTGGTACCTACTAATACTCAGCGCAAATCCGGATTAATTCCTTTTGAATACGGTAGCAGCGGTACTTATGGTCCCTTCCTTAGAAATCTAGGTTACCATTTGGCTATCAGCGACAAATTTGATCAGAGTATCAGTGGTGATATTTACTTCAGAGGTAGCTGGCGTTTGGCTTCCAATACCAGATATTACACCAGATACAAATACAATGGAAATCTCAATATTGAGTTTTCAAAATACCTTAACGGCGAACGCGAAGACCTTAATTTTAAAACCAATACCACCAGAGCATTCAGAATCTTCTGGCAACATACTCAAGATCCTAAAGCGCGCCCTGGCTCTACATTTTCTGCAAATGTCAATGTTCAGAAAAACAATGCCGCAAGATTAAACTCTTTTAACGCCACATCAATTACAAGTAATGAATTTGGTTCATCGGTGTCATATTCTAAAACGCTGATCAAGAACCGTCTGGATTTAAGAGCAAGTGCTCTGCACCGTCAGAATACCCAGAACAACAGTTTTAGTATGACGCTGCCTAATTTAACCGTTAGCATGCAGCGTATTACACCATTTTCTAAGCCTGATGCATTAGGTAAATACAAATGGTACAAAGATTTTGGTATCAGTTACCAGATGGAAATGGAGAACCGAATCGATACTAAAGACAGTATATTCTTTTCTGGTAAACCTTTGGAAGGCATCATCCCAGGTTTCTCTGTTAATGTACCTTTTAATATTACAGCCGCTGATCAGTTTAAACAGGGTATCATTCATTCAATCCCTATTACACTCGGTTCTTATAAATTCTTTAAACAGCATTTTGCCTTCACACCTGTTGTTAGCTATAAAGAGTACTGGTATTTTAAAACAATAGAGAAAAACTGGAATTCTACACTTAAAAAAGTTGATACAACCTATAACAACCAGTTCAGCAGAGCCAGCGATTACAGCGCTTCATTCAATATCGGAACACAGGTCTTTGGTACCTTCCAGTTTAACAGCAAAAAGGTCAGCGCCATGCGCCATACCATTACGCCAAATGTTGGAATGAGCTATAGACCGGATTATAAAAATGAAAGATTTGGCTATTACAAAACCATACAAGTAGATACATTTGGCAATAGAAAAGCCTACAGTATCTACGAACAGGGTATTAAAGGCAGTCCTCAGGGTGGTCCGAGCGGATTGATCAATTTCAGAATTGAAAATAACCTGCAGGCCAAAGTATTAAAGAAGACCGATTCTACAGCTAAGTACGAGAATAGTTCATGGATTGAAAACTTTACAGTTTCAGGAAACTACAACCTGCTTGATTCTCAATTTCAGCTCTCCAATATTGGCGTTAATGCTTTTACAACTTTGTATAAGCAAGTGCGTATCAATGCCAATGCCAATCTGGATCCTTACGCCAAAGAGGGGAATCGTAGAATCAATACATTGCAATGGAAACAAGATCGCAGAATAGGTACCTGGACGAGTGCGGGCATCTCTATGAATACTGGCATTAATGCCGATATGTTCAGAAAGAAAAAATCTCTGGATACTGCTGGAAAGATTCAATCTCAACTTGATAAAGACGAATACAATGAAATCGTCATGAACCCTTATGGTTACGTCAATTTTGATATGCCATGGAGCGTTGATTTGAATTATTCGTTCAATTATTACCGAAGCAATTACAATACCGTCATCGCTCAAAATATTACTTTAAGAGGTGATGTTAATCTAACCCCAAAATGGAAAATAGGATGTAGCTCCGGTTATAACTTTAACGAAAACAAAATAGCCTATACCCAGTTCGAGGTAAGCCGATTGTTACACTGCTGGGCCCTTAATTTCTCATGGATTCCTGATGGTTACAGAAAGAGTTTTGTATTCTCTCTGAAAGCCAATAGCAGCATTCTACAAAGTTTAAAAGTAGATAAGAAACGTTACTGGTGGGATCAGTAATTACCTGATCAGGTGAATCACCCCTTCAATATTCTTTTTTTGATTGTCAGGGTTTCTGCTGTTGATATCCAGAATGTAGTAATAAATTCCACTCGATAAATCCGGACCAGTATTATTCAACTTACCATTCCAGCAATCTTTCGGTAAACTACCCTTAAAAACCAGTAAACCCCAGCGATCATAGATTCTGATAGAAACGTCATCACAATTAGGCGTAATACCTGACACGGTATAGCAATCATTGTTGTTGTCTTTATTTGGGGTAAAAACATTCGGTATTTTTATAGATTTAAGTGGATCATCAAAGATGCCAATAATTGCACTTTGAGTATCTATACAACCACTTGTTGGATGCTGTACTTTTAAAATGGTTTTAAAATAGCCATTATTGACAAAGGTGTGCTTCGGATTGTCTTCTTTAACAATCGCAGTGGTGTCACCAAAGTCCCATTCAGGATTACTCGCATTTTCGGAAGTGTTTTTAAATTCAAATTCGCGACTACACTCTTTGCTTGTATACTCAAAATTGGCCTTAGGCATTTCTTTTACTTCAATAGTTGTAGAATCTGAAGCGCTTACATTACAAGAAAAAGAATCGATACAAGTGAGTTTTACTTTGTATGTGCCCGGTTTGGTATAAGTATGAACCGGATTCCGACTAGTATCCTCGGCAGAGCCATCACCAAAATTCCAAATATAACGACGCGCTTTTCTGCTTTGATTGGTAAAAGTGACCAATAATGGCTCACAGCCTGATTTTGGGTTGGCAACAAACTTAGCATCCACTTCGTAGTTAATTTGAAAATCAATTTTGAAAGAGGCATTACTGCAACGCGGACTTAAGTTCTTTTTAAACGGAGCATTCGCACTCATCGGAAAATCGTCGAAATGTTGGTTAGGACCAGGACAACTGGCGCAAACAGATTGGTAAACGACCCCTTTTTTGTCAAATCTTGAAGTACCACCATCCACATGGTCCTCGGTTAAATTGCCACCATAGTAGGTAGCGTACAATAAATTAGAAGCATCTTTACTCAATACCAGCAAATAAAAATCCTGATCGTCTGTTGTTTTTTGCAATGCATCCGGTGTTACTTGCAGATCTCTGGTGGTTAAAGGATGCAGCACCCCATCGGTAATCGGACTGCCCCAACCAGAGAAGTAAATATTGTCGCATTTATCGACCAGAAAAGCAGAAGGTGATATTTCTGGATCATTGGTTTTATTGCCAAATGTAGTAGATAAATTAATGAGCGCTATGTTCGGCGTATACCTTACTATAAATTGTCCTGTATTGTTTTTGCCATAGGTGCCGTTGCTTCTGTTGAGATTGCCTTCTGTCTGGCCAGCGGCATAAACCTGACCATTGGCATCAATGTCTAAAAAGTATATCTGATCGTAATCGTTGGTGCCAAAATACGAACTGGAAATCAGTTTGCCTTTGCGACTGAGTTTCGCTATGAAGCCATCTGCTGACCCACCCTGATAAGCATTTTTATGGCCATTAACAGCAAAGGCCATGGCGTTACTGGCTGTGCCTCCACCAATGTAAACAAAGGTATCGTATAATCTTACCGAATACATGGCATCATCGGCATTACCACCCACATAGCTGCTAAATCGTAAACTGTCCAGATCTTTGTTTAAACTAAAAACACAACCATCCTGAAAAGATGCTCTGTTATTCTGAAATGCGTTTTTTAAAGGTAGGTTAACACTGTTGGTGGTAGATGCCACATAGACATTGTCTAACTCATCCACCACAATATCACCTCTAAAATCGTCGGCGTAATTATAACGCAATGATCTGGTGTTTAAACCATCAAACTCGTCGCCACCAAAAAATGTTGAAGCGAGCAATTCACTGCCATCAAATTTTAATTTGACGATAAAAATATCGGTCTTGCCATTAAAGCTTAGGTCGTATCCAGCTGTGTCCATTGGGAAATCGGGCGAGTAACAAGTGCCCATAACCAGGAGATTATCATTGTTGTCGACTACCAGCGAATGCGGGTACTCGTCGCGACTACCACCCAGATAGGTACTGTAAAGTAATGTCGTTCCGGCGCTGTCGTATTTGTTGATGCCGATATCGCAGGGTAGGTTGGCTGGCGATTGACCAATACCGCCGGCATATGTCACTTGAAAAGCGCCTGGCGTCACCGGAAAGGGTCCGCCGTTAGTGCCAGTTCCGCCATCTACAATGCCTCCGGCATAAAGATGTGAACGCGAATCATAGGTCGAGGTAAAACCAAAATTGTCTCCCTCGCTACCGCTGTATGTTGAAAATACAAGAATAGGATCTATAATGAGTGGCTTGC
>JAIXYV010000038.1 GCA_027490055.1 Bacteroidota bacterium
AGGCAAAGTAGAATCTTGCCAAAGACACCCTAATGCTGATAAACTGAACTTAACAAAAGTAGACATAGGCAGCGGCGAATTATTATCGATTGTTTGCGGAGCGCCCAATGTAGCACAGGGACAAAAAGTAATTGTAGCAACGGTTGGCACAACGATACACCCATTAAAAGGTGCGCCATTTACTATACAAAAAGCCAAAATTCGCGGCGAAGTATCAGAAGGTATGCTCTGCGCCGAAGACGAAATCGGTCTTGGCGAAAGTCACGATGGCCTGTTAATCCTCCCCGAAGATACCCTTATTGGTCGCTCAGTGGCCGAATTGTTCAATATCGAAAGTGATGTCGTTTTTGAAATCGGTTTAACCGCCAACAGGGGCGATGCCGCTTCACACCTTGGTGTGGCACGCGAACTGGCAACTGTATTAAACCTGCCCTTTGCCGTTCACACTTCTGAGATTCTCAGCACCAATGATGCTGTTAGTTTAAACATCGAATTAAAAGACGAAGATGCCTGTCCGCGTTACTCAGGTTTAGTACTTGACAATATAAAGGTTTCCGAGAGTCCTGAGTGGCTTAAAAACCGCCTTAGCAGCATAGGTTTAAAACCGATAAATAATGTTGTAGACATTACAAACTTCATTCTTCATGAAACTGGTCAACCTTTACATGCCTTCGATTACAGCAAAATAAAAGGCGACACCATTCGAATTCAAAGAGCCGTAACCGGCGATAAATTTGTGACGCTTGACGGCGTTGAACGCACATTGAAGGGCAATGAGCTAATGATTAGCAATGCCGAAGCGCCAATGTGCATGGCAGGCATATACGGTGGCGCCGATAGTGGCGTTAGCAATGGCACTACCAAAATATTCCTGGAAAGTGCTTACTTCTCACCAGATGTAATTAGAAAAAGTGCTAAACTTCATGGCATTAGTACCGACAGTAGTTTCAGATTTGAAAGAGGCACTGATCCTGAAATGACTATTACAGCGCTGAAAAGAGCTGCTGCTTTATTAACAGAAGTCTGCGGTGCCAGAGTCGTTGGCAATATCATCGACCATTACCCTTGCCCGCTTGAACCCTTTGCAGTAGATTTAAAACGCAGCAATATCAGAAAAATCATTGGCATCGATATTCCGGCTGAAACCATCAAACAAATTTTAACAGGACTGGGCATCACCATTCTTTCTGAAAACGAAAGTGGTTTTTTATTGTCTGTTCCAAGATTTAAGAGTGATGTAAGCAGAGAGATAGATGTGATTGAAGAACTGATAAGAATATACGGATTCAAGCATATACCGCTGGAGCGCAGCATGAGAATGTCTTTGAGGTACGAGAAAGACAGTCCGCTTCGCCAGGCAGAATTGCATATCAGCGAATTGTTGAGAGCCAATGGTTTTAGAGAAATCATGACCAATTCTCTAAGTTCTGATAAATACTACGAAGACAAATCACAGCTGGTTTATCTATCAAATCCTTTAAGTGCCGAAATGAATGTATTGCGTCAGAGCATGTTGTATTCGGCTTTAGAATCTGTGGCCTATAACAAAAACAGAAAACAGAGCAATACCAGATTTTTCGAGTTTGGAAAAGTGTATTTCCAGAAGGAAAAAGGCTTTAAAGAAACTGAACAATTACTCATTCTGGCATCAGGTTCTCAGAGCGATGAGAGCTGGGAGACACCTGCTAAAAATGCCGATCAGTATTATATCCGCTCATTGGTCAATAAAGTTTACCATTTGTTCCATACCCAGGCAGACAAAGTGGACATTGTAGAAGTAGATGCTAAAACGCTACAGTTGTTTGGTATAAAAGACCGGGTATTTTATGCAGTAATGGAGTGGACCAAAGCAGCTAAGGCTCAGGTGAAATTTAAGCTCGAGGCCATTCCTCAATTCCCATCAGTGAGAAGAGACCTGAGTTTAGTGCTAGACAAACAAGTGAAGTTTGACAAGGTAGAAGCGATCATCAAAAAACAAAACAACAGACTGATAAGCGGCATAAATGTATTTGACGTATACGAAGGCAAACCTCTAGAGGCCAGTCAGAAAGCAGTCAGTATCACTATTGATTTATACGACGAGAATAAAACACTTAGCGATCAGGACATTGATCCTTTGATGGAGAAACTGATTCAGCAGTTTGAAACAGAATTAAACGCTATAATTAGAAAGTAATGGAAGCACTTATCAAACGGTTACAGGAGGTTAAACAGGCCATACTCGGATTAAAAGAAGAGAATGTCCAATTGAATTCAGCTCTTGAAAAGCGAGAGAAAGAGATTAATCGTTTGAAAAAATTACTGGAGATTCAAAATAGTTCTATCAAAGACCTTGAGCAAAAGTTAAAGATGAAACGCATGGCCGATGAACTCAACGGCGAAGAAGCTGAGAATGGGTCTAACCGGGATTTGAAGTTCAAGATCAATGAAATGATCAAAGAAGTCGACAAAATCATCACTTTAATGCACCAATGAGAAACGATTTATCTAACAGCAGTCGACTTTGGGTGTACCAGGCAGAGCGCTCACTGGAGGACACAGAGCTTAGCTATATCAAAGAAGTGCTCAGCGAATTTTGTCCGACGTGGACGGCGCATGACATAAAACTAAAGGCCGATTTTGACATCTTGTTTAATCGCTTTGTGATACTGGTGGTAGACGAAACACAGGCAGGTGCCAGCGGTTGCAGCATCGACAAGAGTGTCAAAAAAATGCAGGAAATATCGACCCATTTAAAGGTCGATTTTTTCAATCGATTACAGATGGTTTACATGGAGCAGGGGCAGTTGTACGACTTACCGATGCACGAAGTAAAATCAGCTTTGAGTCGCGGCGACATTAACACAGAAACACTATTTTTCAATCCACTCATACAACAACTAAGTCAGTTATCAGAAGGCTTTTTAGTGCCCTTCAAACAACACTGGTTAAACAAATAAACCCATGGAGAAATACAAACAATTTTTAATTACAGGAAAAGTAGAAGGCTATAGTTATTTGGTTTTATTACTAATTGCTATGCCATTAAAGCGACTATTTGGCTTACCCGAGGCGGTAACCATTGTTGGCCTAATACATGGTGTATTATTTATCGCTTTCATGTGGCAGATTTTAAAATTGCTACTGAGCAAAGATTTTACTTTTAAGCAAGCCGTATTGGCATTTGTCTTGTCTTTGATTCCCTTTGGCACTTTTTATCTGAAGCGCATTTTATAAAATCAGGTAACTTTGGTAAGCAGCGAGCGCAGGTATAAGACCTCCTCTTTTAAGGTTTGCACCTGAGCTTTATAAGCCTCTTCCAATTTTTCAAAATCTTCGGCGCTGTGATCCAGACGCGGGAGTCGCGGTACTACCATGGTCCAGTTAGCAAAAAAGTGATTTTCATTCGGGTGGGTTAAGTCGGCTATAGACAAATTAAGCACTTTACAAATAACCATTAATTTATCGAGCGTCACCTTCACTTCATCCCTTTCAATTCTGGAGTATCCTGAGATACTCATGCCCAGTTCGTTGGCCACATATTCCTGTGAGAAATCGTATAACTCTCTAATTTTTCTAATTCTTCTTCCAAGCGGTGGTAGCTTAGACTCATCAATTTTGCTCATTTTGCTTTAGTTTGTCTCAAAAACAGACTTTGTAATCCGTTATTCTTACAATACTAAAAACACAGTGCTTTAAAATTTGTAGAACTAATTCGAATTTGAACAACACGAATTTATTTTTTATTGATGATGCCTTTAAGGTAATCGACTTGTTCTTTGAGCATTTCAATCTGATCCTGATAGGCTTTAAGCAATTTTGAGCTTTCAATGAGTTTCAACTTGTATTCAGATTCATTTTCCTCAGCCAGCATAGCATCTGTTTTGTAATCGTCGCCGAAGATAATTTGTTCGAGACTAACATTGAAGACTTCGGCCATTAACATGAGTTTTCCAAGTGTTAGATTCACCTCATTTCTCTCAATTCTTGAATAGGCGCTGCTACTGATATTCAGTTTAGATGCCATATAATCTTGCGAGAACCCTTTGAGTTCACGGTAACTTTTTAAGCGCAAGCCTATCTGTTTTAACTGTTTTTCAGTTTTACCCATTGCTTGCAAATTTACTGAGCACGAGAGGCAAAAGACGTGAAAATACACACCGATTATCGGTTGATTGTAAACTAATTATAACAACGAATTAGAACATTTTAAACTATTTTAATTCCCATTAATCGGGAATTCGATTAAGAACTTAGGTTTAATTTTACTTGTAGAGTAAAATTTCAACCAGGAATATAAAAATTAACTTAAAAAGGGTGGAACATAAAAAAAGGAGCGCTATGGCTCCTTT
The DNA here is from genome assembly GCA_027490055.1 of Bacteroidota bacterium. Classification (GTDB taxonomy): domain Bacteria; phylum Bacteroidota; class Bacteroidia; order NS11-12g; family UBA955; genus JABMMZ01. The sequence goes on from JAIXYV010000038.1 coordinate 4,332, forward strand.
TGAATACTGTTTGAATTAGATTAGTGGTGGTGACCGCCTGGACCGTGTACATGACCGTGGTCTAGCTCCTCAGCACTTGCATCTCTTACAGATACGATAGCGCCTTTAAAGTTAAGCTCCTGATCTGCTAAAGGATGATTAAAGTCGATTTGCACAGTGGTATCATCGAAACCAAGAATAACACCGTTCATTGGGTTACCATCCTGGTCTTGCATAGGCACCATTCTGCCAATTTGAAGAATATCTGCTGGCACTTCAGGACCAGAGAAAACCTCTTTAGGAATATTTACTTTAAATTCATCGTTAGATAAACCGTAACCATTCTCTGCATCGATACTGAAATCGAATTCATCTCCGGCTTTTAGATCCATGAGATTGCTTTCGAAAAGCGGCAATGTTTGTCCGATTCCGTGAATAAATACGAATGGCTGGTCGCTGGTTGCAGTGTCTACAACCTCACCGCTTTTGATAGTCAAGGTATAGGTTAATGTTACCACCTTGTTGTTTCCGATTTGCATGATAAAAAATTTAAGCCCGCAATTTCCGACTAATTGTTTTAAATTAAAAATTAAATCTCTGCCAAAGGCTCTAAATCCGATGAAATGAGGGCTTGAAAAAAATTATACCTACCTTCGCGTAATAATATTGTACCATCATTGACTTTTAAAGATTTTAACTTCACGACAGAATTGCAGGATAGTTTGGATTCTATGGGTTTCGAAACCCCTACGCCTATTCAGACCATGGCAATTCCTGTTATACTATCGGGCAAGGACTTAATAGCCTGTGCTCAAACGGGCACCGGCAAAACAGCAGCCTTTGTATTACCTGTACTTGATGCCCTCAGCAAACAGGCTTCAGACGATACCAAAGCCCTCATCATTGTTCCTACCCGTGAGCTGGCTTTACAGATAGACCAGGCCATTCAGGGTCTCTCCTACTTCACTTCTATCAGTTCACTGGCCATATACGGCGGTGGCGACGGACAGGTATTTGCCCGCGAAAAGAAAGCGCTAATGGAAGGCGCCAATATCATCATTGCTACTCCTGGTCGCTTAATGGCCCACCTCAATATGGGCTATGTTAAATTTGACGCCTTGAGTTTTCTGATCCTCGACGAAGCCGACCGCATGCTGGATATGGGCTTTGTAGATGACATCACCCGCATCGTCACCTATTTGCCTGCCAACAGACAAACCCTGATGTTCTCTGCCACCATGCCCGACAAGATCAGACATCTGGCCAAGAAACTGCTTAAATCACCAGAAGAAATAAGCATTTCGATTTCTAAACCTGCAGAAGGTGTCGATCAGCAAGCCTATCTGGTATACGACAAACACAAAAACGCCTTAATCAGTCACCTGCTCAAAGAGAAAACCTATGCCAGTGTGATCGTCTTTGTAGGCACTAAAATAAAAGCCCGCGAACTAGAAAAGGAATTAAGACGCGCCAAACTCAATGCCCTGGCCATTCACTCAGATTTGGAACAGAACGAGCGCGAGGACGTATTAAGACAGTTCAGAAGCAAGCAAG
>JAIXYV010000021.1 GCA_027490055.1 Bacteroidota bacterium
GGATCTATTTCAATTCCAGCCTGATTATTCTCAAGTTGTTTCCAGGGTGTATTATTGCCAATGATAACCGGCACACCCGCGACCAGGCTTTCGTAGATAGCGTGACCGAAATTTTCGCCCAGACTTGGCAAAGCCATTATATCTGTCTCCGACAATAAGTTTTGAATGTCTTGATGAGACATTTCAGGATGGTATTCAGACTGGATGTTTTGAGGAAGCGTTCTCAGCTGATCTTTAAAAGTCTGTAAATAGGAGGCATTATTAGATCCACCGCAAAATACTACCCTTAGAGGTTCATTAATTTTTTGCAGGGCTTCAATTAAAGAGAGCGGGTTCTTTTCTGGAGCAATCCTACCAATGTAAGCCAGTGTAAATATTGGATTAGCTTTATGTTCTCTTGTTTTGAGCGCTTGATACACCATTGGTATGTTAGGTGCAATTACTGGCTTTACCTTGCCTAGTGATTTCTTTATTTCTTCAAGTTCTTCGTTATTGGTTGCCAGCATCACAGGTTTCTGATACAGACCAAAGCCACGAGCAAAGGCAAGAAATAACTGTTTTTTCAAAGGCTTAACCGACAAAGCAGAGGTATGAAGCATGCCTCTTACGGCAATAAAGACTTTTCGAACCGGATATGAGACACATAAAAGTGCGGGTAAAAAACTGAAATAAAATGAAAATAATCCGTTGATTAGTATTACATTATTTACATTTTCTTTAATTAATTGTTTAATTATTTTAAAGCCCAGTTTCCCTTGACTGATATACAACACCTCATGTTGCTTTCCTATAGATACCCATTGATCAGGGATAATACCCGGATAGGCCTGGTTAGAATTAAGATCGGTGTTTCTTGTTACTACTTTTACATGAAAATCTTTGCTAAGCAGTTCTGCCAGATTATAGACTGATTGTACTGGTCCGCCCGCCTTATAGCCTGGCACGTACCAATCAGTGAATATAAGAATGCTTGGCACTTGATTGTCTTTCATCAATTTTTAAGAATAGTATTTAAAGTATTCGCCCAGTTATCGCTGCTTAACTGCAGTCCGTTTTGATAACTAGCCTCGGCCATTTCCCATAATTGCTGGTCGCTTAGCGCCATAATAGTTTTAAAAACAGCTTTAAGCTGAACAGTGTCTCCAGCAGGAAAACTAAAGCCATTGCGCTTATTCAGAAACATAGTAGCGGCTCCAACTTTGTCGCTTAAGACCATTGGCAGTGCACTCAGTGCCATTTCGTGAACAGCAACTCCCCATGGCTCGTAGATACTTGGTAAGACATAAACACCAGCATTTAAAACATCATCTTCCATTTCTGAAGGCTGCTTAAAACCCAAGTGGGTAATATTCGGATTGACAGTTCTCTTTTCGAATTCTTCACCCAAACCGATACATTTCATGGTCCACCGATTCCCCATGTCATTATTGGCTTCAATAAATGCCTGCCACATGGTTGGTAGATCTTTTTGGGGAATATATCTGGCTACACTTAGAAATACTTTGGGATATGCCCCTTGATTACTAAGTTTTTTCTTCCCTACCGGTTTAAAAAGTTCGGAATCTGCCGGGTAAAGTCCCGTAAAAATACTTTCAGATTTAAAACCGAGTTTTAAAGCATAGGCCCTTTGAGGCATTCCTGGTACCCAGGCGTAAGTAAACATTTTGAGGAAAGTCAATTTAGAAATAGTGGATAAAATTATCTGTTTTAAACTGGCTTTCCATTGGTTATCGAAACAAATAACTCTTTTTGTCTCTGGTCTGAGCAACTTCACCCATTGGATATAGTGCTTATTTCCCCAACCAGAACAAAGCACAATATCAGGATTAAATTCAACAACTTTTTTTGCTGTTTCACTTATTGAATTATTACTAAATTCGACAAACTCTGCATGCTCAAACTTATTGAAATTAAAAGGGGCTTCGGGATTTACAGGGTAGTGAACTACCAGCATTTGTGCTTCTGAATTCAGGTCTAAAAAACGTTTAAAATTTCCAAGAACATAACCAGCAAGTTCAGTATATAGTATTAATACGCGCAAAATTTTTACTTTTGCAAAGATTATACTTAATTCATGAATTTCAAAAAACTGATTAGCTGGGCAATGGTCGCCTCCGTATTCATGGATAATTTTATCTTTTTACGCTATCAGTTGCCGTTTGACTTCTACTATTACTATTTGATTTTTGCTGCGAGTATTATTTACTATATCAATTCAACGGGTTCTATTCAATTATTGCCCAGATGGTTTTCCTTATCGATAGGCGCTTTAATTGTAACAACACTTCTAATAACTTTATTTGAAAATACCTATAGTATTGGCGTTACCAAACAACTGGTTGGGGTCCTATTTACATCTATTGCTTATTATACCTTTCTGGCCTATAATAATTTTGAAGTAAAAAGAATCTTCAGAATGTATGTTTTTTGTGCGCTTTTTATCGCCTTAGAAGGATTGCTGGAGGAGGTATTAAATTTAGGTGGAATACATATCAATGAGAGAATCAGGATTACCACTTCCGGGTATTACAGAATTTATGGCCTTCTGGGTGAGCCCTATTTTTTAGCCGTTGCGCTACTGCCCTCGATGTTCTATATTTTGTATAAAACTACAATTTTTGAAAAGATTTTATCTAAATATAATAACCTCTTTATTACTGGGATAATTTTTACCTGCTTTATTTTTACGTTTTCCTCAGCCGGATTCCTGGGTCTGGGTGGGATTATTCTCTTTTGGCTTTATGATAAAAATTATTTGAATTTCACGAACTGGAAAATTATTTTTCTTCCAGTCTTTATTGCACTCTTTTTTATCTCGTTTAACAACCTTCAGAAACAATGGCTCGAGTTCAATATTAAATTTAACCAAACCTTGGATGCCTTCACTAATAATTCAACAAAGAAAGAAGACATCAACGAACTCAACACCAGTAGTTTTGCTCTGTATTCTAACTACGTTATTGCAAAGGCATCCTTTACAGAAAAACCACTCACAGGTACTGGTCTCGGAACACACGAGGCAAACTATAAGAAATATTTTAGCAGGTATTTTGATCAGGACTTTGTAGTTCGATATGGTATCTTTAATACAGCAGATGCCAACTCAATGTTTGTGAGGTTAATGTCTGAAACAGGCTTGCTCGGGCTAAGCCTTTTCTTCACATTTCTATTAAAAAACTTTGTAGGTAAAAAAGGTTACAAAAACCCTGAACTAAGAGATTACACGCTCATCAACCAAAGTATTTTCATTTGGTTTATAATTCGCCTTGTTAGAACCGGCAATTATTTTGGGAATGGTTTCTTCCTCTTCTTTTTTATGTATTACATCTGTAATAAAATTATCAGAGAACACTACAAAAAGGAGAAACTCAAAAGGATCAATTTCTAATTATTCTTCCTTATTATAGAATAAGAGTTTGTCATAAAACGGTCTAATTTCAAGCATCATTAAATACAGAAAAAATGGAATATTCAGATAGAAATATCTTCCATTATTTGTCCCGAATGTAGCAGCATAACTTAGAACCGTTATTTCAGCAAGTAACAACAATGTAATTAATAAATAGTGTGAATTAATTGTCATCCCTTTCATTTTTTTATAAATAACTATAAAGATATATATCAGATAGATATTCATAGTCATTAAGGATTGTTTAATCAAAGGCACCAACTGAAGATCGCTGTTTAAAAGTGTCTCCAATAATATTGAAGGAGATGTCTGATGACTCCAGTGATGGGTATGGAAGATGGTTTTTCTCAGGGCGAAATAGATGAGAAAGCAAGCAATATTAATTAGAAAAACAGTAATAAAATACTTGTTCTTATGTTTAATAAAATCCATTAGAGCAATGACCATAAAGGACAGAAAAAAGTACTCTCTTTGTAAGATTAACAGAGCAAACAGAGGAATCAACCAATAACTTCTTTGAATGTAAAAATAAATTATCCAGGTGAAGATCAAGACTGACAAGGCATCAGGACCAGGCATCATCAGATAAAACAATGTACCAAAACCTAATAAATACAATACACCTGACAAGAAAGACATAATTGGATTGAAACCCAATTTAACAAAGATTTTATACAATGAAAAAGACGTCAGTGATATACAAAAGAAATTCAGGAAGATGTTATTGAAAAATAAGCTCTTATCAAACTGAGGGTAGGCATCTATAGAACACTCCGTGTAATACATCAAACCAATTTTATCCATATAATGAATAATAGATGCGCTAATTAAACGCATATTGAATGGCGCTTCAACATCCGGAGAACTTAAATTTTCGTATAACTTTAAATAAGATTCAGCGTCTTTGTAGCCTTGTAATAATACCCCAAATTTATAAGCAAAATAGAACATTGGAAATGCCAGTAAGACATAAATCATCCATACTTTTAAATTGAGTTCTTTAATCTTGTTCATCATTTTTTAATTATAGTTTGAATTGAATCGACGAATTTATTTAAAATTCGCTCATAAACGAATTTTTCTTTTACCTTCATTAATGAAGCGAGTTTGAATGATAGAATTTCGGCTTCATTCATATTAATTGCTTGTTTTAACTGCTTAACCAGGTCATCAATATCACCTGTTTCGACAGTCAATCCATTATCCTGGGCGAGCATAATAGATGTCGCCCCAACATCAGTTGCAATGATTGCACAAGCACGAGACATACCTTCAAGTATAACATTCGGCATACCTTCACTCCAGCTCGGACAAACCAGAAAATCTGCTTTATCTAATATACTTCTGATGCTTGCATTATCGGTTATTGAGCCATGGTAATAAACACCCGGAATCTTTAGCCTCTGTGCTTCTGTAAAGGGACCAATAAAATGAAACTCAAATGACAATTTATCAGCTGATAACTTCTCAATTGCTCTATTTAACTCTTCAATCCCTTTTCTTCTTTCATACCTGCCGAGATAAACAAATTGACGTGTAGGATTTACCTGTAAGTCGGATTCCCGTATCCATTCTTTTTCTATACCTGCCGGAATTTCAATCACTGAGCTTGTTTTAACACCGAGACTTTTGATTATTTCAGTAATTTTTGATCCATATGAAAATACGTAATCAGCATTCAGACTAATCCACCTTACTGGTCGTCTTAATAAGTAGGATTTCAGTAAGCTCTTAGTATCAGCTTGTTTCTGAAACATCTCATAGCCATGAAATTTAACACCAATAGGAGGAAATGCTGATGGATTTTTCTTTTTCTCCTCTATCATTTTCCAGGCGCTGAAGCCTTTTGAATAAATAAAATCAAATTCAGCCATTCTATCTTTCAGTAGGTCGTAAACCATACAAGAATACTTGTAGGATGCCCTAACATAATGACCTGGCAGACCGTCTCCTTTTGGAAATTCAAGGACAATATTTTCAATATAGACTCTCTCCTGCTCAGAAAACACCTCCAGCTTTTGGATATCCAGATTGCTCATATTAAAGTGAACCAGCGTGATCTTAACGCCCATTCTGCTGAGATACTTCACCAGGTAGTAGGTATGCCTTTGCATACCTCCCATCACATACGGATGAACACCATCACAAACTATTGCTAAATGCATTCTTTAACTATATTATCTGCTGCGTGTTTCCAGTTATATTCGGCCATGACTTTAGTATAAAAACTTTCAGCCATTTCATTGGCCTTAGTAGTATTTTCTAAAAGTTCTCTAATGGCATCTGCAAGTTCTGTCATGTTATCCTGAACAATCAAAGCATCTTTGCCATGAATCATCACATCCTTAACTGGGGCAGTATCGGGTGCAATAATTGGCTTTTTCATCAGACCATATTCGAACAATTTGACAGGAGAACCGTACCAGTTGGATTTAGCCATAATGCAAATATCCATGACACTAATATAATTAAACACCTGTCCATGTGGAATTTTTCCAGTAAAGATGACCTTGCTCTCGATTCCGAGTTGCTTCGTTTGAATTTTAAGTTGATTTAAAACGCTACCGTCACCTACAATCATCAGTTTAATGTTCTTATGCAGTTTGCTAACTTCTGCAAAAGCATTTATCAGAATATCGACACCGTGATAGGGAAACATAGAGCCAACGAAGCCAATGACAGAAGTATCTTTTAATTCGAACTCTGTGCCTATTCGATCCGATTCAGAGGTATCTACTGAAACCTTTGTAGGATTAATGCAGTTAGGCTGAACGATTATTTTATCCTTTTTGCATTGATACCTCTTAACCAGAAAATCTGCCAATGACGTAGAAACAGCAAAAACACGATCAGCTTTCTGAAGTTTATAGGTCTCAATAGAATGGGCTTTATTTTCATAAAGTGAATACCCTTCGAATGAGCGCATTTCTTCCACAAAAGGGGCATTGACCTCAAGGAAGTACTTAATACCCGCTTCAGAGGCATGTTTGGCGCCAGAATCCTGCAGGTATTCCGATCTTTCGTATATAAGGTCGGGTTTAAATTCTACTATGGCTTCTTTCAATCGATTTCCAGCTTTGATATCATGCTGTCTTAGTTTGAAATTATTAAAACTCGTCCATAAAAACCGAGGGACAAGTTTCTTAATGAGAACTTTTATTCTGGAAGGCTGATAGTTTGCCTGTGCTAAGGGACTTAAATCAGAAGCATCTGTTCCACCCATAATAACTGGTAAAACATCGTGACCAAGGGCTTTAAGAGCCAGAATTACTTCGCGCTGATGCGTTGCATAACCTACTTCGCTAACAATGTCATGGGTGGGATGTGGTGAATAATATAATATTCTCATTTTGGTCTGCTCTTCTGATGGGTGCAATATTAATACTGTCCTATTTAATTCTGCTATATTTCATGTATTAAAAATTTGTTCTATTTAACTATATAAATAGTTACAAGCATTGTGCACATAGACGGGCATTTAAAAATTAGCCGCCTAAAGTATCTTTGTAATATGGGGTACCAGTTAAAACTAAATACAACACTAAATCCGTTCAAGAAATCTATAATTTTATTGACTTTGACATACGGAATTCTAATTGTCTTAAGAGGATTTTTAGGGATTGATTTTATACCTTGGCACATGTCAATTGCTTTTGCCGATCTTATAACTATTACTAATACCGCTGATTGTAACTGTGTTTTCAATAATCCTTATTTAAATGGCTCATGTGATCCATGGGGAAGACTATATAACTATCCGAGAATCTGGTTAAGTGTATTTTCGTTTCTTAAACTGGGCAAATCGTCAACCATATACATTGGATTTCTGTATGTCATTTTCTTCACATTTTGTGCTTCTAAGTTGAATTTAGGTCGAAGCAACAAAAGTCTCTTATTTATTTTTGTACTTTTAATTTCTCCGCCTGTTTTATTGTTGCTTGAAAGAGGCAATAATGATGTACTGGTTTTTTCGGGTATTATATTAACTTACTATGGCATCAAGGCCAATCAAAATTTGCCTGAAAATTTAAGATTATATCTTCCCATAATCATTTTCTTTATCCTTGGAGTATTAAAACTTTATCCATTCATTCTCATTATTACAATTCTGTTTGAAAAGTTAACCTTGACCAAAAAAACTGCAATTATGTTACTATTTGTAATGTTATCTTGTCTTTATATTTTTTATATTAAAGATGACTTAAAGTTAATATTAAAAAATACACCAAATCCCAGTGATATGGCATACGGAAGAATGGTTAAATTTTGGATATTCAATTACAGCCTTGAATTGAGGCATAAAATTTCAATTATTTTAACTTCAATAGTTATAATGATTGCCTTATTTACCCAATTCTTTTTTAGTAAAATGCAATTCGCCGCCTCAGATACTATCAACAACTCTGAAACATGGCTATTCTTATGTGGTGCAAGTATTTATATTGGAACATTCCTGATCGGAAATAACTACATTTATAGAATTGTATTTCTTTTACTGTGTTTACCAAACTTGTTTAGCTTAGTGAGACAACCTAAATTGAGGTATTTCAGCATCGCTATACTGATAATGATAGCGCTGAGATTCTATTTTACAACATTTGAGAAATTCCTGCCTTTCAAACAACAATTCTTATTAGATTTATCTCTGTCTTGGGGAATACTATTTTCTACAACAACATTAGTTCTGTTTTACACTTTTAAAAGTATAAAATTAATAGAAAATAAATCAAACATCCCTTACTTGGAGGCTTCTAAAACGTCCGCGATCATATAGGTTTTTTGCGGAATATTTATCGACTCTTTACAGAAGGTTTCCTCAATTGTTTGGCCATTAAGCAAAGCCTTTAGAAATGGCTTATAATACTCTGGGGTATTTGAATTGTTTAGCACCTGGGTTAAATAAGTGCTATCAACAATATTACGGTTCTGAATAAAATAACTGATGGTTTGAAAACTGTATGAATTTACCTCCGGACCAACAGCTGTTCTGGTAGGCTCAAAATATTCGTTTTCTTCAATAGCCTTAAAGTGGTCCTTTACAGGATACCATTGATACGTCTTTTTTGATGCAATACCGAATTGTTTCTCCATGCCCAACGTATAAATCAACTTCCTAAGAGGATTTTTAATGGCTTTTAATATTGGATTGACTCTAAGATTATCGGTTACGCGCTTCTGATCAGGCGTCCATAACTGTAATGTGGCAGAAAACTTCTCGGGATTAAATACTAAATGAGGCTCCCAGGCATCAATGCAGTGGATGGGAAATTCTTGCTGAGTAAAATGCTTTGTTATTTTAAGCCTGGCATCTAATGTTACCGGGTCAATTTTAACATCCTTATCAAATAATAAAGTTTCATATCCGGATCCGAAGATTGCGGCAGTGGTTAAAATATAATTATTATGATGGTGAATACAGTGGGCCGCTGTTCCCGGGACATACTGCTTCATACTAGGGAAGAAGTGGATTTTTAAATAAAAATCGGCTGTTTCATAGATGTAGAAAAAAGGGATATTATAGAGACTCCATTTCTGGTCAAGAAACCCTTTATCTTCAAAATTTCGCTTAATGACCAACTTAAGGAAATCATCATCTGCCCCCATTTTCGCGAGCAAATGCTCTGCCTTTTGATGAAAGGTTTTTCTATCAGTATATTGCTTTTCCAATGAGAGAACCTCCTGAATATACGGATGACTTTCTAGGATGTGTTGCATACCAGTGTTTTTATCTACTTGCAAAACTATATAAGGGGGGTTTAATTAAAATTGACGACTATCAGTTTATGAAGGTTTACCACATGTTCTCGAAATGAGCCTTGTCATATTCCTTGTTTTTTTCGCTGTAAACAGTGCTAAATTTATTTTTAAGTTTAAGCGCATCCTCTTTTCTGAATACTTTAGATAACAAAGACAAAGGGAGCAGAAAAACAAAGAATATTACTCCCAATACAATATTAGGAACTATTAAACTAAGGATAAAGGCCAGCTTCATCCAGGCCTTTTCAATATATTTACTAAGACTTTCAGAGACTATTGCAGTAATGCCAACTATCAGCGCTACAACAATTGCCCATTTTAGCTTTGTAAACCAAAATATCAGCAAAAAGCCCATCGAAATTGTCAAGGCAGTTTTTGCTGGATTGCTTTTCATTTTTTGCATAACTTAGAATAGGGTGTATATGAATGGTGCAATGGCGCTAGAACCACCTAATACTAGTAAAACACCAAGTAATAAAAGTACCACAATAATAGGAATGAGCCAGAATTTCTTTCTTTGCTTCATAAACTGCCATAAATCTTTTAAAAATTCCATTATTTTTTATTTTGTTTAATTATTTTTTGAATTTCAGGATATAAAATCTGGCCGATTTTAGCGGCTCCGCGATTTGTAAAGTGAATTTGATCATAGTAATATTTTTCTTCACGAGGCATTAAGCTTCCAAGATCAATTACAGGAATTGCCTGTGCTTTACAATACTCTATCAATGCAATATTATATTGCTCCATAACCTTCCAGGAGAAGCTAGCGGTATCATCAAACTTGGGCTGAGTAACGAAAACTGGTTTTATGCCCGATTGGCGACACAATCCAACTATTTGCGAAATTCGCTCTGTGTAAGCAGGCAGCATTTTAGTTAGCTTCTCTTGAATGCCTGCACGATACACTGAATCTCCCTGATTAAGATCCATATTTTTATAGTCGTAAGGATCATTGCCATGTGCCACATTAGCTTTCTGAGATTTCATGGCTTCCATAAGATTAGAAATAGTGGTAAATAATTCAGACTTTTTAAGCAATGTTCGCCAGTACGACTCTTTTCTTTTGATCAAAAAACCATCTTCATTTTGAAATGACATTTTTACAACATCATTGATTCCAACCAGAAATACGGCGTAGTCCGGTTTGAGTTTAGCGATATAATCTCGCATCAGAATAATATGACCATAACTCGAGCAACCATCCAAGCCCGCATTATTCATCCATACTGAAGCATCTGATGCTTTTAAATTTCGGTATAAATGTGCTGTCCATGTCGAATCATCCGACAACAAAGAACATTCGGTGGTACTTCCACCAATTGTAATAATAGTGGTTTCTTCATCCCAGTTCTTTGGTGGCTCAGGACCTCTAAAGCCCAATGAATTGGTTGAGTACTGGACTTTAGTATCCAAACCTTTTATAGCAGGTTCTATAAGGACATTGCGTTTATAATTGCTTTTGAGAATAATTTCATTCCCCCTGACTCTTGATTGGAAAGGGTTGTAAATTCTGAGCACAATTTCACAAAGTGCTAATGAAACAACTATACCAATGAAAACAGTAAGAAGTTTTTTAAACCACATATTAGTCTTTTTTAAACTGTACCATCCATTTCTCCTTATTCTCCCAGTCGAGTTGTTGTGTTTTTTCAAACACATAATCATTGATCACTAAACAATCCATTTCAGTACTCATAAAGCATCTGAAAGCATCGTGTGGCGTACAAACAATAGGCTCCCCTCTCACATTAAAACTTGTGTTAACTACTAAGGCATAGCCGGTCTGTTTTTTAAATGCATTAATTAGATTCCAGTAACGTTGATTGGTTTCCTTGTGAACCGATTGGATTCTTGCAGAAAAATCAAGATGGGTTATCGACTGAACATCGCTTCTCTCGTAATACAATTTATCCCATAAATCCATTGAGTGGAAGTTTTCCGGTAGACTTTTTCTGCGGCTCTCTTTCACTGGAGATACGATTAACATATAAGGTGAATCTGAATCCAGATCAAAATAATCCTGAACATCTTCGGCGAGCACAGAAGGGGCAAATGGTCTGAATCCTTCGCGGTATTTAATCTTCAAATTAAGTTTCCTCTGCATTTCAGGATTTCTGGCATCTCCCAGAATACTTCTATTACCCAGGGCTCTTGGACCGAATTCCATTCTACCCTGGAACCAGCCTACTACAGCGCCTTCAGCTAATCGGGAGGCGACATAATCAGACATTACCTGGTTATCTGAATGTTTTGTGTAAACTGCTTTAACCAATCTGCACATCTGTTCAATTTCCTTATCAGAATAATCCGGACCAAGATAAGAACCAGACATAGTATCAAAATTAGGATTTTCAGTATTGTAAAGCCTAGGTTCGTCAAAATACATACATGAAACTGCAAGCGCTGCACCTAAAGCACCACCCGCATCACCTGCAGCTGGTTGAATATATATATCTTTAAATATTTTCTCTCGTAGGAGTTTACCATTTGCAACACAATTAAGCGCAACTCCACCTGCCATACAGAGATAATCACTATTGGTAATTCTTTTGGCTTCTTTAGCCATTTTAATAACAATTTCTTCGGTTACTATCTGAATAGCAATGGCGAGATTACAATGATGCTGCTTTAAATCATTTTCATCATCGCGTCTTGGAAAACCAAAGATTGCTTCCCACTTAGAATCATGCACCATTCTAAGGCCTGTTGCATAATTAAAATATTTCTGATTTAACCAAATAGAACCATCATCTTTAATATCAACCAGGTGCTTCTTGATTAATTCAATATAGTGTTTTGTTTGTTCTGCATTCGGATCACCGTATGGCGCCAAACCCATTAATTTATACTCACCTGAATTAACTGTAAAACCCAGGAAATAAGTAAAAGCAGAATACAACAATCCGACAGAATGAGGAAAGTCGAGCTCTTTTAATAACTTTATCTTCCCTTCTTCACCATACGCTATCGAAGCTGTGCTCCATTCACCAACACCATCAATTGTTAAAATAGCAGAAGATTTAAATGGCGAAACATAGAATGCACTGGCAGCATGAGAAAGATGGTGTTCAGGGAATAATATTTTTACTTTGCGTTTATCAAAAGACTGAATGTCTTTTAAATGATCAACGATGAGTTTTTTAAGAAAAATTTTCTCATTCAGCCAAACAGGAATCGCTTTAATAAACGACAAAAAACCCTTGGGCGCAAAGGCATAATAAGTTTCCAGGAGACGTTCAAATTTTAAAAATGGTTTATCATAAAAAACAACCGCATCCAGTTCGTTAAGTGTCAGTCCTGCTTCCTGTAAGCAATATTCAACAGCATTTTTTGGAAAGTCTGGTGTATGTTTATCTCTTGTAAAGCGCTCTTCCTGCGCAGCGGCCACTACTCTGCCGCCAACGGTAATTGCTGCTGCAGAGTCATGATAAAAAGCAGAAATACCTAATATCTTTTTCATTTATAACTTGATAATTTTTAGTGTTTTTAAATTTATTTATACTTAGCCGAAAGCTTCGACAGATGGTGATTATAATTCATCGTTCTTAAGATAGCTTGTTTTACAATCAGGTAAAATCCTTTTAAGGATTTTAGTATGAGGGTATTTTTACTACTTTGAAGGGTGTTCATGGTCTAGTGTTAAACAGTTAATCAAACTATTTTGGGTCAAATAATTCAATTCAAATTTATTAATATCCTTGTATACTTCATATTTAAATTCTCTGACCTTTTGATCATTTTTAAAGAATTCAAAGGTATGATCAATATCCAGATAAATTCCAGATTTTGTAGTCTCAATAAACCGACTAGTTTCGCCATTCATTGAGATGTATATAATTGGCGTTCTCGAATATAATATTTCATAAAATTTCGTTGAAATATAGTCTTTAGCAAATTCAGGATGTATGATTAAAATAAAATCATATTCACTTAACTTTTCAAATAGCTCATCGGCTTTGATTAATGGAAAGTAATTAACTTTGTTTCCTACTAATGATCTTTGACTAAAAAGATCTTTATATCTATCCGTTCTGGAAAAAAAATCAATAAAAAATGGAGAACTTTCTTGTTCAATCGCCTCCGATATCTTGTCAAAATAGTGCCCTATATTGTCGTATAACTCACCTATAAATGCAATTTTAATTTTACCTGATTGCGTATTAGGTTTTACTTCTCTAGGTTTGATTGAATCACTGTCAAAACCATGAGGTAGAACTTTAATTTTATTGGCGCAATTCGGATAGGTTTTAATCAGATAGTCGTACATGATTCCAGTTGGCACAAACACTGTATTAGCTTCATTGATTACCAGAGATTCCTTTTGCGCTTCTATCTGTTTCCTGGCGCTTCCAATTAAATTAATACCATAATTCTGTCCCCAGGTCCATGGATCTCTTATATCAACGATAAAATTAATTTGAGGATGTTTTTGCTTGTAAGTAGCTGCGTAGTATAAAAGATTGAATGGCGCTCCTGAAACAATTATAGTATGTATGTCCTCTTTTTTAAGTATTGAATCTATTTTGTTTATGAACTGGTTCTTATCAAATACCACTCTGTCATAATAATTGCCTTTTGTGAAGATTTTTAAAAAGACAATCGCTAACTTATACAGTAGTTTATCTAAAAAAGTGAGTTGTGTTTTTGAGAGTATTGCTGGAAAAAAATTCTTGTAATAGAAGATGTTTTTTATTTCTTTTACATCATCCTTCCAAAGCGATTCGTTAAAGGTGCTTTTAGAAGTTAGTATGTAAGGCGTAATAGTATTTCGGTTTAAATATTTTGAATATTTGGCCCATCGTCTTCCTCCGACTCCAGATGCAGGAGGAAAAGTATGAGAAACAATTAAAACCTTATTTTCCAAACTTTAATAATTTTACTATTTTAAAGTATCTATTCCATAATCTTTGATCTGAGTCGAATTCAGTATGAAGTCTTGGTTTCTCCTGCATAATTTTTTCAAACTCAGCACTTGTCATATTGAATTTTTTTAAGATATATTCCATTTCATCTTTAATCGAATCCTCGTCAAAAGGTTTGGTTTGAAGCGTCTGAATAGCTTGTTCTTTTGTGATCCTACCTGCACAGATTTGGTTTGATAAATGGGCTCTTCTCTTGTCAACTCCAAATTTTACCGGTAATATATAAGATTGGTAAAACTTTGTAAAAACAGACTCATAATGCTTACCCCCGTAATCTTCCCATCCTACCTCTGTAATTAGTCTCTTTTTAGCTGCTTCTTTATTATAATCAATTAAATTTAGTACTTCAAAGGTTTCAAGTTTTGAGACCCAGAAATAGTACAAAGCTTTATAAAAGTTCACGTAAGGATACGTTTTGAATTTTAAACCTTCTCCGTATTTCTTTCTAATATCATTGATATTTAAAAAGTCTCTTTTGTTGTAGGTCCATCCTTTAGGCATGATGGCCTCAGTCTCATAATTAAAGCCGCTTAGCGTGTACTTTATTTTGAACTTATTAGCCAGTTTATTAAGTATGGCATAAATAGCATGATCCGTTAGAACTTCTATATCTATTACCCCTGCCTTTAAATACGCCTTTTGCAAGCCAGCAAATTCCTCCCAATCTATCACATAGGTGTATAATTCAAAATTAAATTTCTGACAAATTTTTTCTATATTCTTTACAGCTATATCAGAGTTCCATCCATTATCCAAGTGAATTACCAAAGGTCTTAAACCTGCTTCATGTGCCAGAATGGCCATGTAACTGCTGTCTATGCCACCACTTAAACCTAATAAACAGTCGTATTTTTTACCTTCACCTGACTTCCTTATTTGGTATATTTTATCATATAGACTTTGTTGTCTTTTCTCCCAACTTCCTAATTCTTTAATTTTCGTAGCGTAGTAATTACAATAATTGCAAATTCCTTCGGCATCAAAAGAAATATATTGGGTATCGGATGAATTCAACAAACATTGCTTACATTCACTTTGACCATTCACCTGCATATTTTTTTATAATCTAATTTGAGGATAATTAATTAAAATGGATTTAGGGTCATTGTTTCTATAAACAAAGAAACTACCTGCTGCAATGGCATTGGCTCCAGACGTTAGAGCCTCTTTCATGTTATTGATGCTATTGCATCCACCCATTGCAACAATTGGAATACTTAGATTTTTTAATTCTGAGATCATTTCTAAATTATATCCGACAAATGTACCATCTTTTTCAATATCTTGTAAAATAATTTCTCCAATACCATATTCTATCATTTGAGAAGCAAATGTTTTTAAATCTTGTTTTATAAACTCTTTACCGGAATTAAAATATGGTCGTATCTTTCCTAAGATATTTCTTTTGAAATCAAGTGATAAAACAACACTTTGGGAGCCATAGATATTGGCTATTTGAGTTATCAATTGAGGATTGTCTAATATTACTGAGTTTAAAACAACTTTTTCAATACCTAGTGCAAATATTTTCCTGGCTTGTTCCAATGTTTTTATGCCACCACCATAACCTAATGGCATAAAGGCCTCACCAGCCATTTCATAAATTAATTTATAATTGGGTTCTTTGTTTTGTTTGGAGGCTTCTATGTCCAGGATAATTAGTTCATCTACTCTTTTATCGTTGAAAATTTTTATGGCATTCAGAGGATCGCCAATATAATTGGGGTTTTTAAACTTTACAGTCTTTACCAATCGATTGCCCATTATGGTTAAAACTGGTATTATTCGTGTTCGACTCATTATTTACTACATTTTTTGGGACAGTCAAGAATTTTTATCTTTAAAATAGTAAAGACAGCATACTTGGCATTATTCCCAGATTGGTGAAATCATTCTTCTTTTTTGAAATACTATTTAAATCTAAATTCATAGCTATCCGATATGCTCCAGAAAGGCTTTAAAAAACGCTTGTCCGAATACATGTGATTTTTCGGGGTGAAATTGGACTCCAATAATGTTCTCCTTAAGAAATCCATTGTGAAACTGCTGTCCTCCGTATTCTGCTGTTGATAAAACATCTTCTTGATGTTTGCAAGAAACGAAATAGGAATGGACATGATAAAACCTTGGCATTTCTTCTTCAAAAACACAGTCGCTAAATGGTTTTTTTATAAAATGGGTATCAGACCAAGCCATGTGGGGGACTTTAATATCTTTATCCTCAAATACAAATTTCTTAGTATCTGCTTCAATCCATCCTAAACCATTACAGTTACCCTCCTCACTAAATGAAGTCATTAATTGCATGCCTAAACAGATGCCTATTACTGGTTTTTTTTGCACCATTACCAGATCATTTAAAACTTCAATCAATCCCTGGGATTGCAGGTTCTGCATACCTTGGGCAAAGTTGCCAACACCTGGTAAAATAAGGCATCTGGCAGATTGCAGCACCTGTATGTCATGACTTATTTCAACCCGACCTGCTCCCACTTTTTTAAGCATATTTTTAATGGAAAGTGGATTTCCCAGACCATAATCGATGATAACAATTGGGGTATTCATTTTAATTCAATAATGTCTCTAAAATACTATCTGCTACTTTCATCAGTTTTGGTCTTTCTTTCTTGCCTACGGACAGCAAATCATCAAACTTCTGCATAAATTCGTCTTTTGATTTAACATGAAAAATGGTTTCATCGTCGATGAGATAAATTAAACTCTCATCTCTTTTCTCATAGGTGATGCATGGCACTCCAAACCACTTACTTTCCAATGCAACTGTAGAGCCAAAACAAATGCTTAAATCACTTATGAGTAATTGATCATAAAGTGTTACTTTAGAATTTTCGTCCGTATAGTGCACTGTATAAACGTTATTTAAATCGGTCGGAGGGTATATAATATCTTCTGCATTTTCTGAAGGATGTAGCCTAATTAAAAATATTAATTCTTTGTTTAATTCTGCTAGTTTATAAATATAATCAAATGCTTCCAGTTTTTCTTCTCTTCTACCTCTGACAGAAAAAAAGGAAATTACTTTTTTCCCTTTTATCTCTTCTTTTGATATTGGTAAGGAATCATGGAATTGATGCTCTCTTGCCTTGTCCTCCATTAAATGACCAGAAGCGATTAATTTACTCTCAGGGAGTTTGTTCTTCTGTATCAATAATTGTCTTATTTTTTCATCCCAAACAAACCAATAATCAAAATTAATATAGGTATCTTGTGCCTGGCCTGCCTTCATGCCATTCATGGTGTTATAGGAAATAACGTCATGCTTATGAAAGACTTCGCCTAATACTGCTCCAATTAATCCATTTTCAGCTTCATTAATCATAACCTTTGAAACGCCACAAGAAACAATTTCCTCTGCTACGCCTATCCAATATTCAACTTCATGCCAATTATTTAGTATCTGATTTAAAATATATCTGTCCGACTTATTTAGAAACAAGGGATTTATGAAAGGTGTTTTTCTATAAGTAATATTTTTACAATGAACAATTTGAGATTCTTTTGCTCCCAATTTTACAACAGCCTCTTTTGTGTGATCATCTAGTACAAAAAATACTGCATTTTCTTTGTTTAAGCTTTGAGTGATTAAGAATTTATATAAAATTACCTCAAATTCATTTTTTACTAATAAGCCTAACTTTCCTTGTTTTTCAAATTTTGGAAATTCCTTGCTCTGACTTCTGTGATTAATAAAAAAATAATTATACTTTAGAAGTACATTGATGAATTTTGAATCATAAAGTGCATCTTCCTTCCAGACCTGTGTTTGAGAAAAATATCTGTTTTTTACATATTGCAAAAAGCCAGATTTCTGATTTGCCCAATACAATGCTTTTAAAAATGCCAGAGACATATCATAGTCTTCCCAGGAAAAAAATTGTGGGTATTTTTTCTTAAAACTCTCGAAAACTTTCTCATTTTTTTGCCAGGTAAACCATGTGCTGGGAACTCTCTCAGTAGTGCAATTAAAAAGGACAATGCCTTCTTTTTGTTCTGGCGAAAAGTTTATTTCATTGTATAGAAAAATCTTTACCCCATCTTCAATGGCATTTTGATATAATTCTTTCGTAAGTGAATGTTTAGCTAAAAGCATCTATCTATGAAGATTTAAGGGTTTTGATGAACTTTTTAATAATAAAGGCTCTGGTTCTCTGAATCGAGCTTGCTCCATACCCGCCAACATGGGGAGTGATTAATAAATTACTTACGCTTGATGAATAGGCTATCAGGGTATTGTTGTTAGGAGTCTCGGTTTTCCAATTTGAATCTTCTTTTAACACATCTAATGCAGCAGCCTTAATAATCCCTTTTTCCAGACCGTAAATTAGTGCCTTTTCATCCACCATTTCGCCGCGCGAAGTATTAATAAAAAAACACCCAGGTTTCATTCTTTTTATTTCACCCATTCCAATCATGTCTTTATTCTCTTCAGAATATGAGGCTAACAAAATTACAACATCCGAAATGGATAATAAATCATCAAAATTTTTATAAAGCCTTGTAGGTACTTTTTCAATAATAGTATCATTTACGACTATTTTCATTCCAAATGCTGCTGCATATTTAGACACTATTTTACCTAACCTTCCGTATCCTATAATTCCTATTGTTTTCCCATATAACTCACTTCCCAAGAATAAAGTTCTATCCCAACCCCCATTAACTACATGCTGATTGGCTGCGATAACATTTCTGGAAAGAGCTAATAGAAGTGACCAGGTATGTTCGGCTGTACTGGTTATAGTTGACAAAAAATTTTCTTCGCCTTTTAAACTAATAATCTTAATACCAACTTCATTGCAATAAAGTAAGTCAATGTGGTTTAAACCCGTTGTTGGTGAAACGATATACTTAAGTTGTGGTTGTGTTTTTAACCTTTCACGATTAAATAAAAAACCAATTGAGATAATAATGACATTATACTGATGTTTAGATAAACATTCGTCTAGTTCTTGCTCTGTAGCAAGACTTAAACAATCAAGTTCACCAATCTTCCTTAGACTATTTAAGGACTCCTGACTATAGTTCTCTGACTCTAAATGTAAAATCCTCATTGATGTTTACTCATTAACCATTCAGCAAACTCAAAATCATCAATATTGTCAATATTGACAGATTTTTTTTCGGGCATCACTAATGCTTTTGATATGTTTCCTTTAAAAGAACCCTTTCTTATTGTATCAACTTTGGTTAAATAGATTCCCCCGTTTCTTATGTACATGGGCGGTAATTCTTGCCTGTTTTGACCTTCGAATGCTTCAACAAATGGCGGGTCAATTAAATTTCCATCAACAATAAACTTCATTCTGGCAGGGTGAGTTCCTCCGACATCTGTTACACTTATTACACTATCTGCGTCAGAACTTATTAATAAATTTATTGCCTGATTTATATCTGCACTGTCTCTGTATGGCGTTGTTGGCTGAAGTAACATAATTGCATCGTATTCTTTGTTTTCATGTTCTTTCATAAAATCGAGAGCATGTAAAACGACATCCAAAGATGAAGCATTGTCTGTGGCTATTTCTGCAGGTCTTAGAAAGGGGACCTTTCCGCCATAATTTCTGGCAACCTCTGCTATTTCCTCTGAATCAGTAGACACAATAAACTCATCTAAATTTGAATTTAAAGCCTCCTTAATGGTATAGGCAATTAAGGGTGTACCATTCAGTAATTTTATGTTTTTACCTGGCAAACCTTTAGAACCACCTCTGGCTGGTATAATTCCTAAAATTCTCAATATGTTATTGTTTTATGGTATTTTAATTTTAATTCCGAAATTTTATTTGCAATGCGTTTCCCGGCATCGCCTCCGCCATACACTGTATCATTGGAATAATGACCATTCGCAATATGTGTTTTGATGGCGTTTTTTATTTCATCTTTATTGTAGGAAACATCAATGACATTTATTCCTCTGTCCCTTCTGTTTTGTCTACTTCCAATATTGGTAACAGGTACTCCTAGATATGCACACTCCCTTATACCAACACTAGAATTTCCTATCAAACCTTTGCTGTATTTCAGTAGTCTAAGAAAATCTAGAGGCTCCATATTTTTAAAAAAGTGAATAGGAACATCTGGATTCTTTTCTCTAAATGTTCTGATACCCTTAGAAGTGCCATCAGAACCTGCATCCACATTTGGCCAAAACCATAAAGTTGGAATATTTAATTCTTTGATTGCCTCTAAAGTGATATTTATCTGATCCTTAGATTCTGTGTACTCTGTTGTTACGGGATGCTGCATAACTACTATATAGTCATTGCTTAAATCCAGCTCTTTCCCAACTCCGCCATATTTTTTATATAATTCCAGATAATTGATTTCTTTCTCCTCTAATACTTGCTTTGCTAAGTCAATTGAAGGACAGCCTGTATTGAACACAGTTTCTTCAGATTCACCTAGTTTAATCACTCTTTCTCTGGCATTTTCAGATGCTACAAAATGAAAATCTGCCAATTTTGTAACGGCATGTCTTACCTTTTCATCGATATTACCAGTTACTTCACCACCTTGAATATGGCCTAGAGGAATATTCATATAGGATGCTGCAATTGCTGTTGCAAGTGTCTCAAATCTATCCCCAACTGTTAAAACTATATCTGGTTTTATATTTTCAAAAACCGTCGAAAGTTCTAATATTCCAATACCCGTAGTTTTGGCTGCCGCTGTCAGATTTTCACCTTCTAAAACATTAAATACTTTTGCGGTAATCGGCAGTCCATCTTTCACAATTATATTAACTGCGCTGCCATATCTATCTAGTAAAGCACTAGCTGCCAATACCAGTTGTAATTCTAAATCAGGATGTTCCTGTATTGCCAGTAATGCTGTTTTTACTCTGCTGTAACTAGGTCTAGCTGTTACTACTACACATACTTTTCTTTTCATTTTTCTAATTCTTCATGTTTTAAAAATTCCCACTTGTTTTTATCTACTTTCAGTTTTTTTCCAACTACACTTTTAAAATCTTTGGCAGGTATTCCTTTGTCTCCAGGCTTTTTCCCTTCCAGATCATCTACGGTTAGAATGTGCCCATTTTTAAGGTCTTTATTAATTGCCAGAGACTTGCCAAACATAATTTTAAGTTCACTATGCGAGGCGCTTAATTCTTTTTGTAAGGGATTATTCTTGGCAATTTCTATTTGTCTCACGGCCTGTACCATATATTTCACTTCGTCAATGGTTAAAGAACTACTTGCATCTGGTCCAAACATTCGCTTGTCAAATACTACGTGAAATTCCAATATTTCTGCTCCCATTGAGGCTGCCGAAATACAAGCAGTTGGCGTTCCAGAATGATCAGAATAACCTGTCGTTAATTTAAACTTATCTTTCAACTCCTGAATCATATTTAGTCCCCATTTCTCCGGCGGACAAGGATAAGCAGTGGTGCATTGCAATACGGATACCTCTGCCTCTTTCTCTTTTAAAAATTCAATAGCCTGTTCTAATTCAGCCCAATCGCTTAGACCTGAGCTTAATATTACAGGTTTATGTGTTTTGGCTATTCTTTCCAGTAGCAAAAGGTTACTGACTTCGCCTGAACCAATCTTATATTGGGTTATTCCAACTTCTTCTAACCAGTCTACTGCCAAATTTGAAAAAGGAGAAGACATAAACTCTATGCCTTTGCTATCGCAATGTGCTTTAATTTCTTTCCATTGATCCAATGAAAATTCCATTCTTTTCCAGTAATCAAACCTGGTTTTATCTACATAAGAAAAATTCACTCTGAATTGCTCATACTCGCTGCTTTCTGCTTCGGCAATATGGGTTTGAAACTTTATAGCATCCACTCCTGCATCTGACAGAGCATCTATGTAAGAATGCAATATGCCCAAGCTTCCATCATGAGCTTGTGCAATTTCAGCTATTATTTTTATTCTTTGCATTTTATATTACTGCCTAAAAAGTTCAATTCAATTTTTTTTGAAAACCAGCACGTAGTTACTGGTTTCATCACTTCTAAATAAGCCCTTTAGGAAAATATACAGACTTAAGAGGTTTAGCTTATTAATTATTTTCAATAAGAGACTAACTTTATTTTTACTGCCAGAAACATCTTCTTTTCTAACCCAGCCAACACTTCTTACGAAATAAAAACCATTGTATAAGTATTCAGAAGAGCTGTCAATTTTTGATTTTGATATAACTGTTGAATTTTGATCTGGCTGATTAAAAATATCAACTTCCCCATTACTTTTAATGTTATTTTGATTGATGAATTTCTTAATATACTTCTCTTGAATACTGAAGCTGGTAACTTTTTCCAATTCGATATTGTGCTCTTTCATTTTTGATATCAAATATTTAATGTTACACAACTCTTTAAAGGTTTTTAATTCTTTAGTTTGAGGTACCGTTTTCAATTCGGTAGTATTACTTGTTAAAAACTGATCTGCAATATACAATCTCTTAAAATTTACTTTAGCAAGCGTGCTTAATACCAAATCAATATCTCCGATCCAGTTTAAAACATTATTCAATATAACTATGTCAAAATGTTCATTGATAGAATCAAGTCCGAATAAACCCTCGGTATGTATAACAATATCAGAATTTTTGACATCCTTTAAAATTGTTATGCCTTCAACTGGCCAGCCCATTGCCATCGTTTCTAGTTTATCGATATACAAATCACTTGCATACACTTTTTTAGCGCCTCTTCTTTCTGCCTCAAAAACTAATTGCCCGTCATTTGATCCAATGTCAAGTATATTCAGACCCTCAACCGATTGAGGCAAACCTAAATCTAACCAGATATTATTATCAATATGTCCAGGTGTATACACGCCATCTTTGATCAGGATTTTCTGCCTCCATTTATGGTATGAAAACACTTTTTCGATTTCTTCTTTTATCATTTTATATTTTTATACTTATGTTTTTTGAATTGAAATTATTTTCCCAAAAAAGTCTTACGTTACTTCTAAATTCGGCCGTATTTTTATGGGATGTTTTAAATTCTGTTATTTTTTTAGCAATGACTTCCATTTCTGTTTCCAAAGGTACTAAAATACCCGTTTCATCAGTTACAATTTCCTTGCATCCTCCAACGTCTGTACTTAAAATCGGAACACCGAAACTTATGGCCTCCATAATACTAACAGGGACACCTTCAGCTTCCGAAAGACTTATGAATAAATCAATTGGAACTTCACTAAAAAACTTCATGACTTCCTCATTGCTCATATTGCCTTTAGGGACAAATTCGATATTTGTTTTTAATTTCAGTTTTTCTACATTATCAATATAAATGGGTATTGTAGGATCATTTTTCGCTTGCAGGTTCTGGCTCCCAATATGGTACCAGGTTAATGGAAAATCTATCAACTGAAGCATTTCTGCTATTTTGTGAATTCGTTTTATATTTCTTACCAAGGCACAGCTTACCAATACAAATCTTTCTCCATTATTAATTGGATTTAAGTGTTCATGATTCGGACTACCCAGATAAACTGTTTCTATCTTTTCCTTAAAATTAGGATATTTATGTTGTAAATAATCAGTACCAGTTTTTGATACGGAGAGTATTCTATCTAAATACCTGCCTTGAAAATTCCGGAATAAAATTTTCCCGGAAAGTGAGCCTCTCTCTTCAAACAAATCGCCTCCATGCGCTCTTGTAATGGCCTTCTCAATCCAGCCCTTTTTTCGCATCCAAGCCAGGTAAATACAATCATAGAACCAAAAGGAATAAAAGGTACTTATTGATTGATGTGTATCTGGCGCTTTGAATTTAGAATTCAGCTTATCCTTTATACATTCTGCTTTATAAATATTTGAAGCGAGCAATGCAATGGACTGTTTAAAAGGCAATAGTTTCTTCAGAGCAAAACATTCATTGAGATAAATACTAATAATGCTGAACAGATTTACTAAAACAATCTTCAATGGCTTGAAACTTTTCCAGTGGACAAACTCTTCAAAAACAATTACGTTACCTGGTAAGGCCTCTTTACCTTCTAAAACATCAATTGAAAATAAATAGATAACATCAACCTTAGCTGCTAACTTCTTTATATCATTGATAACAAAAGGCGACTTAATTTCGTCTACAAAATAGGCTAAAGGCATTGTAAAAGGTTTATTTTATATCGTTTATTCTTTTGTAAATCCAATATTTGCCAATCTTTGTTTGTAATATAAAATTACTTTTTGTTTGTGCTTCAAAAATAGAATTGAGCTTGATCACATCCTCAGGTTTCAAGGTGGTTGGAGAACTCTTTAAAAAGGGCGGATATCTGTCTTTAAACACCACCACTTCGCATTCCCAAATCAATGCTGGCTGATCCGAATATAGTTTGATAATCGTAGAAGCGGTTCTTGGTCTTTCGCTGGCAAAAGGGTGATAAGGACTTGAGTGAATAAAGTGTCTGTATGGGTAAAAAACGCTTCCATCAATTCCTATCACTTTATCCTTAAAACTGGATTCTAAATACTGATACAACTGAGCAGATTCTGTCTTTATTCTTAGCATTTCACTGGTTTGATCTCTGCTAAGTATTTTTGGTAATTCTTTACCGTAAAATGCAAAAGCCGAGACTGCAAAAAACAGACTCAATACGCCAAGAGAAAATTTCTTGAGGTTTACATTGATAGTTAATTCAGTAAAAATATTAAAACTCAACCATGTTAAAACAAAACCCGTCCATAGATAATGTGGCCAAAGTCGCTTGGTTAAAATCATCACCGACAGCATTAAAATTAAACCTGCAGAGCCAATTATAAACACGGGTAACACTGTCTTATCTTTAGTTTTTAAATAGTTTCGCAGCGTATAAAAGACCAGTACAAAAGCTAAAAGCAAGAATACATAGGATAAGAAATGTGACCCCAGATAATTACCTCCAAAACCAGATTCTAACCACTCAATAAAAGTTAAATTGGGATTGTCGTATGACCGGCTTGTTCCAAAAATCGTTTCATGAATATAGGCTTTTAAATAAATGGGTCTTATTGGCGATAACAGTAAACATGGAATTCCAATTAAAAACCCAGCTAAAAACCAAATCAATGCTTTTATCCCTGATAGCAATTTTGTTTTAATAGCAGAACTGTCTTTAATAAACAAAGGCAATAAGAACATAAAAGGCAAAATTAGCAATACATTAATTTTAGTAGCCAATGCTAATCCCAGCCACAAATAGTACTTCCCAAATGCATAATTATTTTTAATCATTCCTCTTAAGAATATTGCGATAAACAAGAACTGCAAAGGTTCTGGTTTTGGCATCTGAACAAAATAGGTAGAATAAAACACACCTGCACTTCCGAATAAAAATAAGCACTTACTCCAATTTGTTTTGATAAACAGATTGTTCAAAATCAGGAAACTGATTAAAATCCATATAGAATGAATGATTCGAATTGCGTATACCATCCCTCCTATTCCCCATATTTTATAAGGAATGTAGGCAAAAAGAGCATCTGTATAAAACATAACTCTACCATAATACAATATATCCCCACTAATAATTGCCAGCAAACAATGTTTCCAGCTTAGAGGATTGATTATGCTGTATACTTCACGGACCGTTAAATACTCATCATGGCCAGCAATTATATGATTAATATTTGCCCCATCAAGAAACTGTAAGTTTAGGAAAACCGCTAAACCGAGAAACAAACTACTAAAGAGTACCTCAAAAGGGTAGGTTTGAATTAATTTCTTCATGGGATTAAATATGTCTCAAATAACGTGGCGAATAAAGACCTCTTAAAGTAAGTCTGGCATACAAAACAACTTGATTAAGTAGGACTTTCATAATGATAGTACAATTAAGCTTTTACTATTTTTCTTAACTCAAAAATATACTTAAAACTGCGTTTCATAAGTTTCCAGCGGACCTTCCAGCTACTGCCACTTCCACCTTTGGCTTCACCTGCAACGCGTTTAGCAAAATACACTGGAAAATCTTTGATCTGACCATGTTTTTTAGCTTGGTATAAAAAATACAAGTCCATTGAAAAATCGTTAGGTGCCAGTTTTTCATATTGTTCAAAAAAGTTTTTACTAAACAATTTTGGCTGAGCATTTATTTCTGTCAGTCTGGTGCCTAAAACGAGAGAGGCCAGCATACCCATGCCATAAGAAAAAACTGCTTCAGATAATTTTCTGTTCTTTCGAAAACCTTTTACAAGTAGTTTTGTATCTGCGGCTGATTGATAGATATTATAAGCTTTTAAAACATCCATAGGGTCGGTTTGTCTATCAGCATGGGTGACAGCAAGTACCTCGCCTTTAGCAGCTCTTAAACCACTTAAAATACCAAATCCGTATCCAATATTTTTTTCAACTTTAACAACTTTGAAAATTGAAGTATTTCTCCTGGCTAATTCTGTTTCAAATACCCTATCAGATCCATCAGTAGAACCATTGTTTACGAGAATAATTTCAATGGAATCCGATTGTTCAGCCAGTAAATCGAGTCTGGCAAACAAAGCCTCGAGATTATCTTTTTCATTGTAACATGGAAGAACTACAGACAGCTTCATAAGGCAGAATTAGTATTTAAGATTAAAAAATTCATTCCAGTAATTAAAGGTCTTATAATCGTTAGGCGTACCCCAGCATACATAATGGTCTATTTCGAAGACTTTAACTTTATAACCCAGACTCAGTAGGTCATTGACACACTCATCCACATAAAATTCATTATTAATTCTTGTATTGGCGGCAATCATATGTTCGGCGGCTTCAACAAATATTTTACCAGACTTAAACCAAAAAGTACCTACTACGGCATGGTCTTGCATAGGACTTTCACTAATGGGCACTTTCACACTCACTTGTTTTACGTCGAGATTCTCATCTACTTTTACCCAACCATATGCCTGGGGTTTTTCTAATACAGCCGGATTATTTCTGAAAGTAAATACGATGGCATCGGCCTCCTTACTGATATACTCAAATTTTTCTCTGTCGTATATCATACCATTATCACTCGCGCCAATAACTAAAGGTTCAGAGGTATTGATCTGATTCTTTGCCATCAAACAAGTTACAGCCTGTCCTTCAGTTAGATGGTCGAGTACAACAATATCTGAATTTGGAAAAAAGCTTTTTAAATGCTGATCGATAGCGTACTCTTTAATCTGAAAATCTCTTACAACAAATACATATTTTTCACTTACTGGTAATGCTTTGGCAGCATTTACAACCATTGGTAAACCGAGCACAGGTAATAGTGGCTTGGGGGTGGTATATCCCTGTTCTGCAAATCTGCTTCCGGCACCTGCCATTGGAATTAATGCTATCATTTAGTGTCGAATTTATAGTGATTAATTATTTTGCTCCATGTCAGGTATTCTTCCAGGTCTTTTGGTGTGCCCCATTGACAGAAATATGGTACTTTATCATAGACCAATATTTTCAGTCCGTCTCTTACCATCAGATTATAAACAAGACTGACATAGTATTCGCCGTTCAGGTGGACGTTTTCATCCATCATCATTTGAAAGTACTTCTTTACAAAAGCACCTTTCGAAAAATAATAGGTTCCACCTGAATGGTAAGCTTTCGTTTTATCCTCTTCAAAAGAGAATTTTTCTCTGATTTCGAGCAAGATGCCGTTCTCATCTCTCTTGCATGAGGCATAAAGATTTTCAGGGTGTAAGAGGTGCGGATGAAAACCTGTATAGCAAGGTATAGCGCCGGCACAGGTATCCGGACCAACACTTGACTTAAAATCATTAAAGTCCCATTTCTGATAGAAATCGCAGTAGTTTACTATAACTTCTTCATCATCTTTTATTTGATCAAAAACTTTGGCAACGGCATAAACAGGACCGTATTTATGCCCATCTATACCAACTATCTTACCTTCAGGACAAATTCTTTCAATTTCAGCCCTTAAAGAAATATGCTCAAGATGTTCGTTTCTGCAAATAAAAATAAACTCATTATCGCCAGGGAAAAGGCTCACCACCCATTCAAGTATGGGTTTTCCATGCACTTTAATTAAAGGCTTTATATCGAGGTAGCCTGCATCTGCGAACCTTTTACCTAAACCTGAAAGTGGTATAATTATTTTCAATTTTTTATTAATTTACTGAATGCTTTTCCTGTGTTTTTCCATGTCCATGTTATTGATATAATCAATTTCGCTTTTACCAATGAAATCTATTTTAGCTGAACCAGAAGTAAGGAAATCAAAAATAAACAAATAGGCCGTCATCGTCTCGTGTATTGCTTTAGCATCCCGGTGCTGACAATTATATTCAATGTCAAAATTACTGATGCTAATTTTTCTCGTTTTTTCTGATTGATTGAACAGCATCTGATCTTTAAAAAATACAGTTTGATCAGGGAACAGAACCTGTTCGAAAAAATCAGCATCGCACTGATATTTCTTAAGTTGCTGATTGACATAGTCACTCTCAGGCTTCCACTCTCCATCTGAGCCGATAATATTAGTAGATGGATAATAGTGTTGGATACCTAAAATATCAATTATGGCAGTATCCAAATCTAATAGCAATTCAGTACAATGACCCATACTACCAGAATGTGCTATAACGCCATGATTGTGGAGTAAGAAAATATCCGGTCGACTTTTTCCTGATACTTCAGATTGTTTAAGAGCGTCCGTTATGAGGTAAGACAGACCAAAACCCGGACTTACAAAAGGAATTTCGGCAATATTAAATTTCTGACTTAACTGACTAATTATAGAGCTTCTATCACTTCTGCAATTGACTAAATTGGTCCATACAGAGTGCGTATGGATGACATATTGATCAAGAACTGCATGAAAACCAGTTTCCATAGAGGGCTTTGGATATGTTACACCCTTATCATCAATTAAAATATTCTGAGTGACAATTTTGAGCATTTCTGCCTCCTCCTGAACCTTATTTAAAGGTTTAACTGTATAGAAGTAATTTCTTATATTTAAATAATTTACTGCTGAAACTCCTTTCTCATTTGTCATTTCATCAAATCGAAAACCGGAGGCTTTAATGAACATTTCTCCTTCAGTATTTTTAACTGAAGTATTTCCACCCGGTCCCTGAATTAAATCTGTTCTATTCAGAAATGGTTTAGTAAGTTCTAAGAGTTCACGTTTACTATCTGCCATTTATCTCTTTATTTTTCAATCTATTAAAAATAACAAAAGTAGTTACTAACTGAAGTAATCCTTCAAAGTTGTCTTTCCAGTCTGTATTATAAATACCAATATCTTCAAGTTCTGGTATGCATCGATCGGCAATATGTTCGATTTGTTCTTTGGAAATTTCTCCTTTAAAGATTAATTCCTGGTAATCATTTGAATAATAATGTTCTAATTTAATAGAGCTTACAGTATTAAGCTGATCGATTAA
Source organism: Bacteroidota bacterium (assembly GCA_027490055.1). Taxonomy (GTDB): domain Bacteria; phylum Bacteroidota; class Bacteroidia; order NS11-12g; family UBA955; genus JABMMZ01. The sequence goes on from JAIXYV010000021.1 coordinate 29,443, forward strand.
AGTATCCGGGAAAACATCATTCGATAAGGTAATTTTTAATGCTATTTCTGGTTCTACGGATTGATTAACCGGATCGATATCATTTAAAGGATAAAACTTAGCGATGATATCTGCCTGCGAAGCCTGAGATTTGATGTACTTTTCAGAATCTTCCTCTCTCATCTTGAGTTGTTCAAGTACTTTTTCCGGGGAATAACCGCGTTTTGCGACATCCCTCTGCACTTTCCACCAGGTGCGCAGCTTATCATCCGGTTCCATGAAAATTTTCAAATCATAGACCTCTGCCTGATTGCTTAAATAAAATGAATGAAGTCCTTCAAAAACAATGAGTTTATTGGGTTTGATGAATTTCGGCAAGGTGAATTTACCCGTGCTATGGTCATAGTTCCGACGTTTTATACTTCTTCCAGATTTAAGTTCTCTGGCATGTTCAAAGTCTTCGTGCAATTTATTCGCTCTTGGATCAAGATGGGTATAGACATTCCAGTTTTCGTTGCCTCTTTCCCATTTATGCATATCATCTCCTCTGATGATACTGGTATTTTGCGCCTCAAAGACATCAGACAAAGCGTTGCTGAGCGTAGATTTACCACTGGCAGAATCACCACCGATGCCAATCATGTAAGGCTGCGACAAAAATTTAGATTGAATATTGTTAGCGATACCATTCTTAAATACCAGATAGGCTAAAAGTATTAAGGTAGTCTGCAAAAGTGTAAAAGCGATATTTAGAGATTTATCGCTGGCACTAAATGGCGCACTCTCAGAACCAGATCCAAAAATAAAGGCCACAGTATAATCTGATTCCTGTATCAGTCCAAAATACACAAAATACAATATGGATAAAAGCACCAGCATATATTTCTCGCGCTTGCTTTGTTTGATAACAAAATACACTAAAAGTGGCATTATCCAGTAATACCAACCCTGCATTGGCGCAATCATAAGGGTTAATGCCAGAAATGTAAATGCCAGAAATAACACCAGCTGATCGCGGTTAACAAAACTGAAGGTGAAATAATACAGCACTAAAGTGAAATAGATGGCAGGTATAAAATAAATTCTCAGTGTAGTATTAAACTGGTAGTACAAATCAAATATTTGCTGTTGCACCGGATTATTATATACCATTTGCCACATGCCCTGACTGTTGAGATAAGGCAGGTTGATAATTAGTGCTGGCAGAATTAATCCAGATACCGCTAATAGCAGTGTTTTAACATTAATCTGAGAAGAGCGGAAAACGTATAGGCCATAGAAAGGAACGACCAGAACCATATTGGTTTTGCAGGCAATAGCCATACTTAAACTGACGAAAGCCCATGTCCACTTATTTTTAAAAAGAAGGTATAAGGAAGACATCATAAATGCCATAGGGATGACATCCAATTGTCCATGGAAATAATTGATATAGATTAATACCGGCGATAACCAATACCAAATTAATACTTGTCTGGTGCGGGTCTTAAGCCACCTGATAAGCACTATTAAAATAACGAAATCTGCTAGTATAAGTGGGATTCTGTAAATAAGACTATCCCAAAAAGTAAACGCCTCAAGAGATCCAGGAATCAATGGCCATAATATGGCTCTTGGCAAAGAAAACAACCATAACATGAGCGGAGGATATGGAAATTCGTTGCCATTGCCATTGACAATAAAATAGGCATAAGGGTCTTCGAAACCAGAAGCAATAAAATAATTAGTGAAAGGCGCAAACAAATCGCGCAAATACCCAGAGGCAAAGAAACATGCGATAATGACTTTAATTGCCAGTCCCGCCCAAAACAGGCGCGACTTGGCCAGAGGTATTTTACTTCTTCCTCTTTTATCTAAAAATAATGACATGTTGTTTATTCTGTTTTTTCATTTACCTGATACGCTTTTATTTGAAGCGCTTGAGCGCCGGCAATATCTTTAGTGGCATTGTCTCCAATCATGACCACTTCATTTGTTTGTAATTGAAGTTTTTGAAGTGCTAATTCAAAAATATAAGGCGCTGGTTTCTCAATACCTGCCTCCTCAGAACTTATCATAAAATCTATGTATCTATGCAGTTCTAGCTTCTGCCATTTTTGTAATTGAATCTGAGCTGTTAAATCTGTTACTATTGCCATTTTAATCCCGCGTTCTTTGGCTTTTTGAAGAAAGGCTTCCACACCATTTCTGAAGCTCATTTCATTTAAAAACACAGTCCAGTAAAGTTCCTCCATTTCAAGCGCAAATTCAGCATTTGTCTTGCCGCTATAAAGTTCATAGAGTTTCTGCAGATAGAGCAGACGTGAATGAGAAGCGCCCTGTCCGTGAACATCGGTATGTACCTTATCGCGAGCAATTTTCCATAGCGATTTAAATTTATCTTTAGGAATTTGATAGTTAGTTTCTGCTACCTGAGCGCAAGCATCAAATGCCCTTTTATGCACCGGTTCATAATGATACAAAGTATCATCAAGATCCAGTAGAAGTCCTTTGACTTCCGTTAAATCAATATCATTCCAATTACTAATTACCATAAATCAGGTCGTTTAGTACACACAGCATCAATTGACATTCCATTCAGTTTCTCCTTAAATTCTGCAATTCTCGAAACATCATAGCCTTGCAATTCAGGTGATACAAGGCAGAGTTTAAAATGTTCTTTAAGAAATTTATAATTATCGTGATTAAGAGGTAAATCATTGAAACAATCTACCCATACCCATTCTACTTTACCAGCGAATTTCATCACAAATTCCAAAGGTTCATACTCAGAAAAACGCACAGCAATTTTCTTAATCCCTTTATTCATGTATTTGATGAGAAAAGGTAAAGATAAATCGAGAAAAAAGTAGTTATCAATTTGATGCTTTTCCATTAAAGCGAGTATTCGCTCTTCCATACCCTCAGCCTTTGTGTTTAGAATGATCAAACTATGCTTGTAGTGTTGAAGCCACTCTTCAAAATTCTCTCCTTTAGTGAACGGATCATGATGAATAATAATGTGGTCTCCATCTGGGCGAAGATCCATCTCCACGCCGTATTCGCCTGGGACATTCTTCAGCTGTTCAACTGTATTGATTCTGTGGGCTATTTTTAACATCTTATTTGTTCCTCAACGCCTTTAATAAATAATTAGTAAAGTACTCAGATCCTGGTTGATTGATATGAAATTTGTCCGAATAATGGGTATTATCCATTTTCAGATCTCTATAATTTAAGTATTGTAGGTGATTCTGCGCCACATAGTTTGTTATTAAACTATCGAGTACAACAGATCTGTATGCAGTTGAATGAATGGGCGTAGTAAGTAATATCAGAGTTATGTTTCTTGATTGACACAATTGGTTTATTTTATCAATATATTGAAATTGGGTAGCTGATGGTATTTCTTCATAGTTACTTTTAACAACAGAATCCAAACTTGCCTTTGACATTGTATCGTTCGTATTCTCATAAGATCCATACATTTTAACAAAATTGTTATTGGTTATTAAATCTTGAACAGACATTAAATTGGCTATCGCCTTGCCATAACCCCAAGGATTAAATTCCACAAGTTTTTTCGCATCCTGAAATGTCATATACGGGTAGAGTCTCGGGAACTTATAGTTGATATAGCTCTGCGATGTATACCAGGCTTCGGATGTTTTATCGATGTTATGATAGTCGACGCCTAATACAACTGTATCGATGTTGGTATTATCATTGAGTAATTTAACAAGTTTAGTATAGGTATATATGTAATTATCGCCACTTTGAGCAAATGTAAGTATCCCTTTATGCGAGAAATCTGCAATTGATTTTTCTATATGTGAATCTCCAATAAATGCAATAGTTATGTCTTCCTTTAGCTTCCATGACTTCTTCAAATAAGCAATTTGTACTAATTGAAAAATTGAAAAAACAATTATGCCAGTGACAACTGAAAAAATCGCTATGTGCTTATAAAAAATCTTCAAAACTGAAAATAGATAAAAGTCTGAGGCGTTGCGCCAAACAACAAAATAATGGCAAGAATTGCATTATATATGAACCACCTTAAATACTTACTCTTTATGTTGTACATATTTTGAAAAGCGAAATCTCTATGTCTTCCCAGCCATTCAAAAATCAGCAATATAAAAATCAAAATAAAGACAATACTTGGTCGGACTTCCGGTAGCTTAAACAAAGCATCTGAAAATATTCGCTTTATGTAATCGGCGGCTTCTGTAATGGTCTCTGCTCTAAAAAATATCCATAGTATTGATACTAGTAAAAAAGTCGATAAAACCTGTGCTAACTCCTTTAAACTGGGTATTTTTCTTCCATTTGCCACGACACCTTCAAACTTAGTTTTTAGAATAAAATTATCAATGACAACAAAAATCGAATTTAACACACCCCAAGCGATAAAGGTCCAGTTAGCGCCATGCCAAAAGCCGCTTACCAGAAACACAATCATGACATTGACGACTCTTTTAAATGTACCAGCTTTATTGCCACCTAATGGAATGTATAAATAATCTCTGAACCATGAGGATAAAGAAATATGCCATCTTTTCCAGAATTCAGCCAAATTTCTTGAGAAGTATGGGAAAGAAAAATTCTTCAACAGATCAAATCCCATAAGCTTGGCACTACCTAAAGCAATATCTGAGTATCCTGAAAAATCACCATAGATCTGAAATGCGAATAAAACTGCACCTACCAGTAAAGTACTACCTGAGTAATCAGGATAATTATCAAAAATTGTATTGGCGAAAATTGCACAATTATCAGCAATGACAATTTTTTTAAACAAGCCCCATAAAATTTGTCTTAAGCCATTTACAGCATTCAGCTCTGTAAAGGTTCTTTTCCTTTCAATTTGAGGAAGAAGATGATTCGCTCTCTCTATAGGACCGGCCACTAATAGCGGAAAGAAACTTACGAATAAACCATAATCTATAAAGTTCTTCCTTACCTCAATTTTTTCATTGTAACAATCAAACACATATGAAAGTCCGTGAAAGGTATAAAACGAGATCCCTACCGGCAACAAAACATCTAATCTGGCTATAGAACTATTTAGTCCAAATAAGTGCTTTACATCTGTAACAATATCAGAAAAAAAGTTAAAATACTTGAACAATCCAAGGAATCCAAGATTGATACCAACGCTTAAAATCAGCCAAAACTTCTTACCCCTTTTTGATTGAGATTGATTAATCTTTATAGCACTGTAATAGTCAAGAAGTGTAGAAAATATCAGTAAAAACAAAAATTTCCAATTCCACATCCCATAAAACAGGTAACTCATCAATAACAGAAATGTATTCTGATATAGTAATTCCCTTTTATTAAGCCACCAATACAGAATGACTACAATGGGCAAAAAGAGAAGATATTCTATAGAGTTAAATAACATTAATCTTTACAATAATTGTATTTTTAGATTTGGCTATAGTTAAAACTTAAATTGTACTCAGCAGCACAGTGGATTCTATTTATCGAATGTTTTAAGGAATTCAAATAAACGTTTCATTTTTATATTATAATCCAGATTTTCTACTGCAAACTGATGCATTTTTTCAGGCAAATTCTGCTGATCTTCAAGATTCGAATACCAGTGAATAAGATGCTCCATATCGATAGGTGTATCGTTTGCTTCATATTCCAAACAAAAATTTTTGGCAGTTGCAGAAGTCGAAAAATCTGGATCATTATGACCAAAAAAGAATGGCAGGCCTCTTGCAAAATACTCTCTGGCCTTGATGGTGGTTGTGCTTTTAAGACCTTTGCGGTGTACACCTAAAGCTCCAACCCCTAAATCTACCGAATTCATTATTTCGTCAATGCCTTCTTTATCAATAAAACCATTTAATTCAACCATTTCCTGAATGCCATATTCCTGAATCTGTCTTTTTTCGCTTTCGAGGTTACGTCCGTACAATCTTAAATGTAACTTCGTATTTCCTTTATAGGCTGCCATGCCCCTAAATAGTCTGTCAAGACCATTAAAGTCGGCATGCGTTACGGCACCTTTCAAAAAAATCATTTTCAATGTACCTGGCTGAGCTTGGAATTTTCTGACAGAAAAGGATTGGGCATTCACTGCATCGCCTCCAATTAAGCGTACATAGTTATTGCCTGTAATAGCGTTTTCGTAATCTGCAATGTTTTGTGAATTTGCAATACCAAACTGTGCATGCTTTCTAATGGACTTACCATATCTCCATTCTTGATAGAGAGGCAAAAATCTGAATTCGATATGACTTAATATGGATGATAAATTCCATTTTAAGGGGTTTTCTCTGGCATATATGTCTATTTCATGGCCTTCTGAGGTTAGGTGCTCAAAAAACACTTTACAGCCCTTTAATCGTGTCCATAAGGCTATAAACTTGCCGGCTCCGGGGTATCTGCAATAAATGAAATCATATTTTGGCTGATGTGACTTAAAATACTGATACAGGGTTTTATGGTAGGCTGTTTTTTGTTTAGTTGATCGAAACCATGTCTTGGGCACACGGGGCACTTTAATGAATTCGTATAATTCGTTGTTTTGAGATTCCGCATCATCTATTGTTAAGAAAAGACCTTTACAATCAGCACCAGATTGACGGAGTGCTTTAATCTGTTCAATCACTTTATTTTGAACAGACCCAGCCTGTAATCCAGCTGTTGTAAAAACATACAGAATTTTCATTTTTTTGTTAGTTCTATTTCGATCAGAAATCTATTAAAACTAATTTTTGTCTTTTTAAA
>JAIXYV010000004.1 GCA_027490055.1 Bacteroidota bacterium
AAGCCACCCGAAGGTGGCTTCATTCTATACAAAACAAATAAATACCTAATGAATAATTATTGAACAATAAGCTTTACAACTTCTCTGGTTTCATCATTGCTCATCACAACGAAATACAAACCTTTAGAAAGCTCACTAATCAATGCAGTTTGATCAATCACACCCTCAGACACCAATGCACCTGTCTGAATATTGTATACTTGATAGTTATTAAAAACTGAAGAGTTTATAGTTACCTCACCTCTACTTGGGTTAGGATAAACTGATGAAGCATTTTCAGCAGTGTTATTTACTAAGAAACAAACTTTAGATAAAGTAATAGTACCGTTAATATCAACCTGTTGTAGGCGGTAGTAGTTTTTAGCTACTGGAAACGCGTCATTGAAAGTATAAACTGAAACGTTTGGTTTATTGTTACTTGCAACAGTTCCAATCTTACTCCAGTTCATGCCGTCCTCACTTTTCATCACGTTAAAGTGACTTGTAGCTTCTTCCTGCACTGTCGTCCATTTTACTAAAACAGCGCCGTTATTGTACTCTGCTTTAAAATCTAAAAGTGTCAATGGAAGCGGAATCAAAATATTAGCAGTCAGATTGAGTTTATTACTCATAAACGAACCTTGAAGGATACTGAATGTAAAGGCTCTTGCACCTGCTGTTGGACTGCAATCTGTAGTAATGTATCCAAAAGCATTTAACATACTCTCAGACTGAGCAACAGTAATTTTAGCGCCACTTCTGAAGAATACCAGGGTACTTGTTGTCCCTGAAACTCTTGGAATAACTCTATACGTTACACCTTTGAAAACCAAATTAGGGATGGTCGTTGCATTAGTGAAATTCAATCTGATAGTATCGCCAGAACTTGATGAGTCAATTACCAAACGCTCGCTTGCACCGTCTTTGATATCAGATGTATTGAACGAAAAATAAATTGTATCAATAGTGGAAGAAGCAATAGTGTTAGTGGTATTTATAGCTAATTCCTTAATAATATTACAGCTGTTTACATCTGTAGTTTTATTAAACACAGTGTCGCCATTGAATAATTCAATTTTTGGAGCAGTAATAACAGATGGCGTTGAAGTCCATGCCGGACCGAAACCGAAGTCTAAGAAGTAATATGCTGCACCAGCACCACCTGCACCTACAGAGATCTCAAAATCACTTATAGAAGCGTAATAAACTCTGATTCTTGTTTTATCATCAACAACATTGGTGTTGTTGTTATTGGTATTAGAACTAAAGGTAGTTTTATCGTCTGTTACATTATAGGCTGTTTGAATATAACCACCTGTAGTTGTTTGATATTGCGACGATGTAAATCCACCGAAAGCGGCAAACTGATTAGAATTGGTTCCACCATTACCGTCGATATCATATGTATTGATGTAGACATTCTTTAGAATAACTGCTGTACCTTTATTGGTAGAGTTATTGTAAGATCCGCCGGCAATAAATTCAAATCTGAATTTAGCACTACCGCCGGTGCCGTTCCAACTAAAAGTTGGCGCGAAAAAACTATCTTCGTTCGATGTCATACCAGTTCCTGTTGCAGAACTGTAGTCAAAAGGAATTGTTCCGTTTCCAGCATTACTAGGCAAGGTGAATGATCCACCTGTTAAGGCTACTGTTGTAACGATGCAATCAATGTTTTGAGTACCAACTCTAACGACGTTGGTATAAAGAGTTTTGTTACCTACAGTCTGACCGTTTGTACCTACTTTGTGTACTTTGTTAGCTGCTAAAAAACTGATTGTCTTAGCGTTAACGTTGTAAGAATTTTGTGCCATAACGGACGCACTTGCGTAAGCCGTTAGTAATAAGGCTAATAATTTTAATTTCATGTATCTGTGTATAAGTGTAAATAGGCTGCAAAGATAATAGGTATTTTTACACAGAATCTTAACAGTTTTTGTAAGTGAATGTATTTTTCTTGAATAAGCCTCTTTTTCTTTCAAATAACAGAAATGTCTGTTTTTAATCTAGTACTTTTTACTCAGTACACCTGATTTTTTACACAAAATTGATGAAAACCAATTTAGGGAAAATCTATTTTATTATACACTTTTATAGAAGATAATGATAGGCATTAATCTTGTATTACAAGAAGATAGATATGTGAAACCAGGAATTTTTTAAATTTAACAATTCAATTCCCATAAAACAATCCTGAAATCAGGCCCGTTTTTTACTTAAAAAAATAATAAAACTGCGATTTATTGATATTTTACAAGGCTTAAACACTGTATACCAATGTCTTCTAATTTTTTAGCCCCATTAAGAAATGCTAGCTCGGCGATAAAACTGCTCACAATTGGATAAGCTCCTGCCCTTTTTATTAATTCAGAAGCAGCTAAAGCCGTACCTCCAGTTGCCAATACATCATCTATAATGGCTACCCTGCTTCCTTGCCTTATGGCATCAATGTGCATTTCTATTGTTGCACTTCCATACTCTAAGTCGTAAGTCGCCTTATACGTTTCCGCCGGCAACTTTCCCGCTTTTCTTATCATCACAAATGGCAACTGCATTTTGGCGGCAATAGCAGCACCTAATAAAAATCCTCTGCTTTCAATTCCTGCAATAACCTCTACACGATGTTCTTTCAATGCATTTGCACTGGCATCAATAATCTCTTGTATAATATCAGGCCTTAAAAACAAAGTCGATATATCCTTGTATTGTATACCCTCTTTAGGAAAATTAGGTATCGTTCTTATTGCGCTATTGATCTTTTCACTTAAGGTCATCATTGATGTAAATGATTAATTATGCTGGTATGCTGAGGAAACATCTTGATCAATTCATCCTTTTCTAATAATTGAAAATCCGCAAAATCAAATCCTGGCGAAACCATACATGCTGATAAAGCAAAAGTATTTTCTCCTACCACCTCTGCACCAAACAATGTCCCTGCCGGTATTATCACCTGCAATTGTTGCCCATTGCTAATATCCTGACCCAAGACTTCGATTTTATGGGTCCCGTCTTCCAATAACAAATGTATCGCCACAGGTGCGCCTTGTTGGTATAGCCAGATCTCATCCGACGCTATCTTATGAAATTTAGAATACCTGCCTGATGGGAGAAGAAAATAAATTAATGTGCTTAGGTGCCTTTCTTGCCCATGCGCATTATTAATACTTTCTTTACTTCTATAGGTTTCTCTGTAAAAACCGCCCTCTATATGTGGTTGAAGCTGAAGCTGATCAACCAGTCTTTGAATATCTAACATAATTAATAGGGCGAATTAAGTAAAATATGTTTAATAATAGCAATTGAGTTCCCAACGACTTCAGGAAGGAAAGCTTCAAAACTCTCAGGTGCCTCACTATTGGCTTTGTCTGATATAGTGCGAACCAGAACGTATGGCGTTTGATGTAATCTACAAACATAGGCCACTGCCGCTCCTTCCATATCAACAACATCCCCGTCAAATTCATCTTTCATATAGGCAAATTCCAACTGATCCTTGTTCGTCACAAATTGATCTCCTGTCAGAATTCTTCCAACATGAATGACATGAGCACATTTTGCCTCATGGGCAATAGTCACCAAATTCAAATCACTCTCAAAAAAACGAAACTCCGAATACGGTATTTCTCCCCGTTTGAATCCCAAACCCCGTCCGTCCATATCATGCTGTACACAATCTCTGCCTATCACAATATCACCAATTTCATACTTCGGATTTAATGCTCCGCCAACCCCCGTAAAAACCAATGAAACAGGTTGAAAAACTTCCATTAAATACTGAGCTGTAAAAGTTGATGCTACTTTCCCGACCCCACTTAAAGCCGCTACACAATGCTTACCGAAGAGTGTGCCTTCTACTATTGTAATACCATATTTTTCATATTGATGATGCCCTGACATGTTCTGAACAACTGCATCATGTTCTTGTTGCATCGCACTCAGCAATAGTATCACTTTACCCTTATCTTTCATAAGCGGCAAATATACTAGTTAAATAAAAGAGCCTGGATGGATTATCTCTCAGATTTTTCGAGTGCTATTCTTAGTGTAAGTATGAACATCACTATCGCCACTGGCAAAAACATGGCTCGCTCAGCATCAGATTTTGAAGCCGCATTGCCTAAAATGCCCAGAAAATTCAATACCGGCAATATCCATATTATCACATTAACGCTGCGCCTCAGTCCTGGCAATATATACCCGGTTTTTACCATGACTAAAAATCCACTAAAAATATTTAAAGCAATCGATACCAGTTCAAATCTAATCATATCGTCATAGCTGGTTAATCGTCCGCCCCAAACTATATTATAAGGCAGGAATCCAAACAATACACATAGGTTAAACAATGTGACAAGCAGTAAAATCAACAATACCAACTTTACTGATAACAAAAAAGGTATCTTTCGCATGATAAAAATAAATTTAAAACAAATGTATTCATCTTTAATTACTTTTAATCAACTATTTAAACTAAGAACATAAAATTAATATATTTATTTGTTAAACATTTTTATATTTGTTTGGATAAAAACACGCCTGCAATGACCATGATGTTTTTATTGTATAAACACTAATTGAATGACCAACACGAAACCAAAACTAGTATTTTTCGATGTTTTTGACACCCTGTTAACTCGTAAAGTAACTGCACCTTCTTCTGTTTTTTATTTTTCAGCTCTGGATGCCATTAAATCAAAAATTATAGATTGTTCGGCCGAGACTTATGTGAATAGACGACAAGAAGCAGAGAGACTTTCGCGTAAAGAAGCCGGAGAAGGACAGATACACTGCGAGAGAATATTTGACTATTTATCTGAATTACTAAGCATCTCCAAAGAAAGCAGTAAGCAATTAATGCAACTGGAATTTCAATGGGAAAGCAAATTGCTTTTTGAAATTCCTGGCGCCAAAAACATGGTAGACAAAGAGAGGATGAATGGGCATCAGATTATCTATGTATCTGACATGTATTGGTCCTCAGAAGTGATCAGAACTTTTCTGGAAAATGCCAATATATTTCAAAAAGATGATAAGATATGGGTGTCTTCAGAACACGGAGCATCTAAAGACTCTGGAAATTTATTTAAAAAGATATTCCCTCATTACCCTGATGTCAATTTAAATGACATCAGACATTTCGGCAACGACCATTACATCGATTATCTGGGCGCTATTAAAGCAGGCATAAAACCAGTATTGCTTGAAAATGCTAACCCAAATACTTATGAAATACTATTAGAAAAACACCGCGATTCGACCAATGGAATTGCATCAATTATATCCGGATCTGGAAGATATTTTAGACTTTTAAACTCCAGTAAAGATGCTAAAACAGCTGAAATTGCCCGAATAGTTGGAAACATCGCCGGACCATCAATGCTGATGTATTGCTTATGGATACTGAGAGAAGCAAAACACAGACAAATTGAACAGCTGTGTTTTATTTCAAGAGATGGTTACGTGCCATTTATCATTTGTAGTAAAATCGGCCCTAAACTTGGCTATGATTTCAAATACAACTATGTTTATGGCAGCAGACAATCATGGCATATAGCCGGTATTCGCAATTTTAATCCAGACATCTACAGCTGGCTTTTTGAATCATATAACAACCTTACTCTAAATTCCATCCTGAAAAGACTGGAAACAAGTTGGGAGAAGATGATAGAATTAGCGCCCGAAACTTTAAATCATATAAAAGATGGGGAATCACATCTGGATGAGAATAGTAAAACAGCCATAAAAAACATCATTGAAAACAACGATGCTCTGAGAACTCATCTGCTTGAAATCGCTTCTGAAAAAAGACAAATCTTAAAAGATTACTTATCCGAAAACAACATCGATTTTAGTCGTAAAACTGGCATGATCGAAATTGGTTGGAAAGGAAAGACCAGACTATCATTTGAGAAAGCTTTAGGTGATGAAAATGCCGCAAATATGCACTGGTTCTATCTGGGATTAGATCAAAATTTCAAACAGAACACCAACAGATACAGCACTTTTCTATACGGTTCTGAACTTAATTATTTAACAATTGATGCTCTGCCACAAATCTTTGAAAGTTTCTGTTTTGCCCCTCATGGATCTGTAAAGGGTTTTGAAAAAAAAGATGGAAAAACCACTCCGACATTTAATAATAAAATTGAAGATAAATTAGACCATTGGGGAAGACAAATTTTCCTCGAATGTGTAAACGACTATTGCGATCATCTGCCCCTCGAGATCATGAAAAACTGGGATATCCCTAACATGAGATTCGCAGCCTACAATTTACTCCAGCAATTTTGCGAAAATCCCGAAAAAAATGATGCACTTGTATGGGGAGATATCCCTTTTATTCACGACCAGGAGGGAAGCGAACACAGCATTCTGGCGCCTGATATAAAATTAAATCTGAAAACCATCAAACAAGCTATCACCTTCGGAAAACTAAGGCTAACAGGCAATGGCGGCTATAGTACAAGATGGGGCGCTGGATCCTGGGCAAGAAGAAAAAACCCTTTAATACTTGCTAAAGTTTTTACTTTTATTGGCTACTTAAGAGTCCAAAAACATCATGAGCTTAGAAGAATCCTGAGCGAAACTAAGCAATACCTAAAGAAAGTTTTTTCTCCTAAATAAAGTTAAATACCCTGCCATTAAAGAGATTATAAAATCTGTTAAATCAGAATTAGATTAAGCAGGAATTTAAAACCATGATTGTATAATAAATACGTTCAATTGTTAAGCGTTTCATTAATTTTATTATTTTGAAAATAAAACAAAACAATTAAACGAATGTTCTAAGTAGTAATGAATACTACTTCTACCCCTAAAAAATGGAAACTCATGCTCATCAGCTGGCTCTTTGTTTACCCAGTCATTAACCTGATGTTTGCCTTTGTTTTTCCTCTGGTGAAAGACTTGCCCCAACTTGGAAAAACCTTTGTGTTTACAATATTGCTTGTTCCTCTAATGGGCATTTGCATCCCATTGCTTCACAAAAAATTCTGGAAGTGGATTTGTAAATAAGCACCACTAGTATTTAACAAACTTTGCCGTGTAACGGGCATCGATTGTTTGAATTTCTATTGTGTATATCCCTTCCCTTAAGTCGGCAACAGAAATCCCTTCTTCGGTATACATCGTTTTAATGACTTGTTTTCCGGTATAATCTCTTATACAAATTTGAGTCTCGTTTAAATTAAGATTGACTGACTCCAGAAAGATGCTGGCATTGGCAGGATTAGGATACACTGTTAACGGAGAATACTTCACATTATCAATAGAGGTATTCGTTCCATAGACATCCTGACAATCATATACTTTACTTAAAGGACTAATGCCGCAGGCTCTGAATGTAAAATTCTGTGACAGGTTGATAAAGTATGAAATAGCTGTACGCTCGTCACTTGTTATTGAATCGCGACCGCTCCAGGTATTTGATGGCAAGAACGACACAGATGGAAACATAGATTGTCCTAATTCATTAACATGACCTAAACCCAAAGAATGCCCTAATTCGTGATATAAAACATATCTGAACTTGGTTTTTCCAGCCGGACACACGCCTGTGCCATAATACCAATCCTGAGAGGTACTCATGTGCAGATCATGCGATTTAATATTGTAAAATGTCTCGTTACCCAATATGCAGGAAGTCCATAAACGCTCATTATAACCTACGGGACCAAGTTGTGGATCGGGTGCTATCACATTAAAAGTATCTCCCAAATTGAATCCGACTTGCGTTGAAAACGGCGCTAAAATATAATTAACCCCAGTCTTACATCTAAACTCTCTGAAGACAGCTTCAATCGCTGCTTTTGCTTCCGGAATATCCCAGTAGGTTTTGTGTATATACCAAGTGTATCCGCCTCTGTTATTGTTATTTGTCAAATACTCGTATACCATTGGGTTTGCGCTTCTATATCCCAAATTTGCCGTAACTTTAAGCGTATCCCCTGACATAAAATCAGTACCATTAATGTTCAGCTTAACTTTTCCGGAAAATGCCACTGGCATCTCTAATTCTATCTTAGTATCAGACCACGAAAGATACTTTAAGGCTTTTGATGCAGCGGCATCCAGATATTGCCCTGATTCCTGATTAAAACTTACATAAGAATTGCCTTGATTGGCACCGAAATTATTCCCATTGATTATTAATTTCTGAGAGATTCCACCAATAATTTTTTTAGGTGTGAAACTGCTAATTTGTGCACTTACAGAGCATACAATAAAATAAAATAAAGCTGAAACAGCTAGTTGTTTTTGCATCGGCAAATAAAACAAAAAAATATCCCTTAATCCAATTTTGGGAAGTACTTTTTTTAATGTTGCTTATTACTAAAGTTTACAAACGTCCATCCATGCTGAGATATGGCTGTATATAATCCAAAATAAAATGCCAGCAACCACAATTTCGATTACCCTGGTTTTCATACTTTTTAGACGTAAGAATTTCCAAAAAGGTGGCAATGCTTCTGAAAATCTGATTAAAAAATGACGGTATTTTTACTAATCATTTGATTCTGAATTTATTTTTTTTCAAGGTTCAAGACACCTGTTGAGAAACCAACACCGGGTTTCTTCTTTTTTTTCGCTTTTTTGTCCTTATTTTGCATCGATGTTAAAGCAAATCGTAGAATGCGTTCCGAATTTTAGCGAGGGCAATGACCCCGCTGTTATCAAACAAATAACTAATGCCATCGAAAGCGTTGAAGGTGTTATGCTTCTTCATGTCGATATGGGTAAAGCCACTAACAGAACTGTTGTTACATTTGCTGGCGAACCTGCTAAAGTAACAGAAGCAGCCTTTCTGGCTATTCAAAAAGCAGCCGAACTAATTGATATGCGCAATCATAAAGGTGAACACCCCCGCATGGGCGCCACCGACGTTTGTCCGTTTGTACCTGTCTCTGGTATCACTATGGAAGAATGCGCACAATGGTCAATTAAATTAGCTGAACGTGTTGGCAAAGAACTTAAAATTCCTGTCTATTTATACGAAGACGCTCAACCGAATAAAAACCGCTCTAACCTTTCAGTTATCAGAGGTGGCGAATACGAAGGTTTTGCAGAAAAAATAAAATTACCTGAATGGCAGCCTGATTTCGGTCCTGCCGAACTACCCCTTAAACACGGCGCTACCGTTATTGGTGCTCGCGATTTCCTTATTGCCTATAATATTAACCTCAACACCAAATCTACCCGTATCGCTAACCGTATCGCTTTTGATGTTAGAGAAGCTGGCAGGGTAAAAAGAGAAGGCAATCCTATAACAGGTAAAGTGGTCAACGATGAAAATGGTGAACCAATCAGAATTCCAGGCACGCTTAAATCTGTTAAGGCCATTGGTTGGTATATCGAAGAATATGGCATGGCTCAGATTAGCATGAATCTGACCAATTATAAAATCACCTCTGTGCACAAAGCCTTTGACGAAGTTTGTAAAAAAGCAGATGAAAGAGGCGTGCGTGTAACTGGTAGTGAATTAGTAGGTCTGGTGCCTTTACAACCTTTACTGGATGCCGGTAAACACTACCTGGATAAGCAAGGCAGAAGCAGAGGTGTTAGCGATGCCGAACTCATCGAAATTGCTGTGCAATCAATGGGACTTGATCAGTTGGGTAAATTCAATGCCGACGAGCGTATCATTGAATACGTCTTAAGAGATAAATCTAAAAAACACTTAGTGGACATGACTGTTACTGGTTTCATTAACGAAACAGCTAGTGAAAGTCCTGCCCCCGGTGGTGGCTCTGTTAGTGCTCTTAGTGCCGCTCTTGGCATTGGTTTAGGTGCCATGGTTGCTAATCTCAGCGCCGATAAACGCGGCTGGGAAAGCAAAACGGCCATGTTTAGCGAATGGGCGGAAAAAGCTCAGGCAATCAAAGAAGAATTGATCTATCTGATAGATGAAGATACCAATGCTTTTAACGGCATTATGAATGCCCTTCAAATGCCTAAAGGAACTCCGGAAGAAAAAGCTGCCAGATCTGAAGCACTGGAATCAGCCTCTGTTTACGCCACTGAAATTCCACTTAGAACCATGCACGTGGCTTATAAAAGTATAGATATCCTGAAAGAAATGGTAGAACAAGGTAACCCGAATAGTATTACGGATGCGGGGGTCGGACTGCTTTGCATCAAAACTGCCGTTAGAGGTGCTTATTTCAATGTGATGGTAAACGCCAAAGGTTTAAACAGTAAAGATAAAGCGAAAGCTATGGCAGATGAAGCAAAAGCGCTTCTTGCAGATAATCACACAAGAATTGATGCCATCCTCCAAAAAGTAGAAGAGGCTGTTGCCTTCTGATTATGCCAAAATTACAACTAAAATCCATAGAAGGTGAATTCGGTTCGTCTTTAATGGATATTGATGCCACCGATGGCTATTTCATTAATATTGAAATGGAAATTGGCGAGGAAGGTAAGAATGGTGCAGATGTTTTTTCATTCAATATTTGCGACGAAAAAGGTTTGCTCAGAACGGTTTGGCAAGACCCCGAATTTAAAGAAAAACAAATCACCAATTTCTCTGGCTATAATGTCTTCGTGATGAAAAAATATGAGCTCGAATCGCTTCTCCGATATGTCAATGATATCTTGAATGGCATCCCCGAAAATATCCCCTGGAAACAAAAAGGTTTATTGTTAAGTCAGTATTTCTACTGGGAATATTTCAAAGAAACAGTCGAGAACATCTAAATCATTTCAAAACTAATTCAGGTTTAGATTGTCTATACAAGTACTATGGCAATCTATCAGATTAAAACCGTCCAAAAACTACCTATCAGTCTTGAAAAAGCCTGGGAATTTTTATCTTCTCCATACAATCTTAAAGTGATTACTCCACCTAATATGGGGTTTCAAATTTTAAATGGTGTTAAGGAAACAGACAAAATGTTTGCAGGTCAGATAATCGTCTATAACATCACACCTCTGCCATTGTACAAAACAGAGTGGGTAACAGAAATAACCCATGTCAAAGAAGGCGAATACTTTATAGATGAACAACGCTTCGGACCATATGCTATGTGGCACCACAAACATGAGCTTACAGCTATAGAAGGTGGTGTTTTAATGTCTGATACCATTCATTACAAATTGCCATTCGGTATTCTTGGACAAATAGGTAATCAACTCATGGTTAAAAACCAACTTAAAAAGATCTTCGATTTCAGACATACGACGCTGGAAAGCCTCTTTGGAAAGATGGAGTAAATGGTCGAACTTTGACTGATTAATTTCTTCTTAAGATGAATATTGAACAGTTCAGAGACTATTGCCTGCATTTCCCGGCGGTGACTGAGGAAACGCCATTCGGACCGGATAACCTGGTCTATAAAGTGAAAGGTAAAATGTTTGCACTTTGTGGTATTGATGACTTTAGCAGAGTCAATCTTAAATGCGACCCTGAAAAATCAATTGAATTGCGCGAGCAACACCCGGAAATCACACCGGGATACCACATGAATAAAACCCATTGGAACTCGGTTCTTGTCGGTGAACTCCCCGACAAATTAGTGAAAGAATTGATTCGCCACAGTTATGAACTGGTTAAATCAAGTTTGCCTAAAAAAATTCAGGCAGAAATTGCGCTTGGTAATTAATCACCAATCACTTAAAATTGAACTTTATTTGACAATCTTATTATGAGCAAAAAAGCATATGTATTTCCAGGCCAGGGTGCCCAGTTTGTAGGTATGGGTAAGGACCTGTACGACCAGTTTGAAATCGCCAGAGACATGTTTGCAAAAGCAGACGAGATTCTTGGTTTTAGTATCAGCAACGAAATGTTTAATGGTACAGACGAAGGTTTAAGACAAACTAAAATCACACAGCCTGCTATATTCTTGCATTCAGTTATTGCAGCAAAATGTTTGGGCGCCGAATTTGCACCTGACATGGTTGCTGGTCATAGTTTAGGCGAATTCTCGGCTTTAGTAGCCAATGGTACACTTAACTTCGAAGATGGTTTAAAACTGGTTTATCACCGCGCTATGGCGATGCAGGAAGCTTGTGAAATGAAACCTTCTACTATGGCTGCAGTATTAGGCCTAGATGATGCTAAAGTTGAAGAAATTTGTGCTTCTATCTCCTCTGGTGTTGTAGTTCCAGCTAATTATAATTGCCCTGGTCAGCTAGTTATTTCTGGTGATATCGAAGCGATAAACGAAGCTTGCGAAAAACTAAAAGCTGCTGGTGCTAAAAGAGCTTTGGTGCTACAGGTTGGTGGTGCATTCCACTCACCTTTAATGAAACCCGCTGAAGAAAAACTGGCAAGTGCTATTGAAAATACGCATTTCAATACCCCTTCATGCCCTGTTTATCAGAATGTATCTGCCAAAGCTGAAACCGATCCTCAAACCATCAAAGACAACCTGTTAAAACAGCTAACCGCTCCAGTAAAATGGACCCAGTGCGTGCAAGCTATGGTGACCGATGGTGCTACAAATTTTGTGGAACTAGGACCAGGGAAAGTCCTGCAAGGCTTAGTGAAAAAAATCGCTCCGGGAGCAGAACTGGCCTAATACTAAAACGTATTTAACCACTCTTTTGCTTTGTCAACGTCTGTAAAGGATCTGGCAGGATAACTCTTTTGAATATACTTTAGATAGATATTCGTGATCATTTTCTGTGTGAAACTATGCACAACAAGGGCTTCTGCTACAACCAGGTCCTTTAACCTCTCATTTTCTTTTAGTCCGTATTGTCTGGCCTCTTTTGTTATGTCGGTTTTCTTACCACTAATCACTAGTCGCTTTAACTTTCTTCCTCCTGTAAAAGCTTCTGTTTCTTTGTAACACGACTGAATTGCTTCTAAATCGAATGTTATGTCGTCCTTGAAAACTATTTCCACTGTTTGATCATCCAGCATGCTGATCGACTTCAATACCCCCATTTGTGTCTTAAATTTTAATTTTGTATTTTTGATTCAAATTTAATTCCAATTAAATCATTTTATTGTCATATTTTTAGTTGGCATTGACTATCAACAAAATAAAATTACAACTATGTTTAAAAATTGCCTCCTTGTTGCCACGATGGTGCTGGTAGTGTTGTCTGCCAGGGCTCAAATTCTCAGCAATGGAGACATCTATGATGTATCGGTAGGCGATAAATTTGCCTATACAGATTACATCTATCGTGGCACTTCCGGTCCGCCTTTATATGTCTTTAAAAAAGTCATTGATAAACAAACTTTTGGTCGCGATAGCCTGCACCTCACCTACTATGTTGGTACTTATGGCTACGAATATCCCAGTTGGGTGAATCGCAGCTACGAAGAACACTTAAACTTATACCATCTCGATTCGCCCTACTTTAAAAACTTCGGAGAAATTGATACCTTTTTTCAATATTTCAGTGATTTTGACACCTTGAAAAAACGACCTTATGGCTACAGCCTTCATCGAGACAGTATCAATCAGGATACTTGTGGTACTGTATTTAATGTCAGATACAGCTATAATATATTAATGTTAAGTGGACATTCTATGCGTAGCATTAATGCCTATAAAGGTCTGGGAGTGATTGAATCTCATACAAGTTCAGATGGCGGCAATTTCTATGGCTCAGATAAACGCATTAATTACTACTATAACAACAACCAATACTGTGGTAGTAAATTGTTTCCGGTCAATTTAGAACATCCCGTTTGGTTGCAATTGTCTATCAGTCCTAACCCCGCAAGTAATATCCTCACTATTCAATTGCCTCTTTCAGGTCAATACAGCATCAAAAATGCATTAGGTCAGGAATTGCTTTCTGGAACCCTTGCAGGCGATAACAGCGATCAGACAATAGATATTGCCTCATTAAATAATGGTGTCTATACCATTGTGCTTCAATCAGCACAACAGCTTTACACAGCCAGATTTATCAAGCAGTAATTACTTCTTGCTTTCGGCATCCAAAACAGCCACAGCAACCATGTTCACGATTTCGCGAACCGAACTGCCTAACTGAAGAAAGTGAACAGATTTATTAAAGCCCAATAAAACCGGACCCATACTTTCTGCGCCAGCAAAACTCTGAGCAAACTTGTAAGCAATATTTCCTGCTGCCAGATTCGGGAATATGAAAGTATTAACTTCCTTATCAACCAAACGGCTGAATGGGAAGTTCTCCTTAAGCATATCATTATTCATAGCAAAATTGGCTTGAATATCGCCATCTACAACAATTTCAGGGTGGTTTTTGTGCAAGTACGAAACAGCGTTAGAAACCTTCTCAGGCACTTCGCCTTTAGCACTGCCAAAATTGCTGTAACTCAACATTGCAATGTTAGGCTTAACACCCAATTTTAGCACCTCTGCATGGGTCATTTTAGTTATCTCAACCAATTCAGCTTCTGTTGGATCGATATTGACTGTTGTATCAGCAAAGAAAAACGGACCTTTCTTGGTCATGATAATATACATGCCCGCTACTTTAGAGATGCCGGTTTCGCGACCGATGATTTGCATGGCTGGTTTCAAAGACTTAGGATAGTTTTTTGTTAATCCAGAAATGAAGGCATCACACTCACCCTCATTCACCATCATACAACCGTAGTAGTTTCTGTCGCGCATCAGCTTAACAGATTCGTAAATATTGATACCCTTACGCTGACGCTCTGCAAAGAACTTGGCACCATACGCTTCTCTTTTGGCATCTTCCATCAATGGATCAATAATCGTTACATTGCCTAAATCAATACCGTTTTCTTCGAGCATCTCTTTAATCTTGGTAACATTACCCAGTAATACTGGAATAGCAATACCTTCTTCTTTGACAATCTGTGCCGCTTTAAGAATTTTGATATTATCGGCTTCAGCAAACACCACTTGTTTAGGGTGCTGTCTGGCTTGAGTCATCATTCTTCTGATGAACTTATTATCTAAACCTAATCTGTTTCTTAACTCCAATCTATAGGCATCCCAGTCTTCGATAACACGTTTTGCTACACCACTATCTATGGCAGCTTTAGCAACGGCAGGACTAACAGTTTCAATTAGTCTGGGATCAATAGGTTTTGGGATGATATAGTTTCTACCAAACTCCAGAGCCGATTCATTATAGGCACGCATGACAGATTCTGGAACTGGTTCCTTTGCCAGATTAGCAATCGCTTTAACAGCTGCTAACTTCATTTCTTCGTTAATTTTAGTGGCTCTAACATCTAGTGCACCCCTGAAAATAAATGGAAATCCTAATACGTTGTTTACCTGATTAGGATGATCACTTCTACCTGTCGCCATGATGATATCCGGACGGGCATCAATTGCAGTTTGATAGGCAATCTCTGGATCAGGATTAGCCATAGCAAACACAATAGGATTATCCGCCATGCTGCGAATCATATCCTGAGATAAAATATTGGCTTTAGATAAGCCAACAAAGACATCGGCGCCTTTTAGTGCATCCTCGAGTGTATTGGCATCGGTAGCGTTAACAAAATACTGCTTATAATTATCCAGGTCGGTTCTTGAAGGGTTAAGTGTGCCCTTACTATCCAGCATAATCAGGTTTTCTTTTTTAACACCCAAAGCGATAAACAACTTACTGCAACTCATCGCACTGGCACCAGCACCATTGACAACCATTTTAATATCACCAATAGGCTTTTCTACTAACTCGAGTGCATTGAGTAATGCCGCTCCGCTAATGATGGCCGTTCCATGCTGATCATCATGCATGATAGGAATTGACAATTCATCTCTTAAACGTTGCTCTATTTCAAAACATTCTGGTGCTTTGATATCCTCAAGGTTGATACCACCAAATGTTGGCTCCATTGCCTTTACACAAGCGATAAAAGCTTCAACATCCTTGGTATTAAGTTCTATGTCGAAAACATCAATATCAGCAAATATTTTGAATAAAACCCCTTTACCTTCCATAACAGGTTTTGAGGCCTCCGGACCGATATCTCCAAGTCCCAGAACTGCTGTACCATTACTTATTACAGCGACCAGATTTCCCTTTGCTGTGTATTTGTATACATCATCCGTATTCTCGGCTATTTTTAAACATGGCTCAGCAACACCAGGCGAATACGCTAAACTTAAATCTCTCTTAGTTTGTGTTGGCTTAGTTGATATAACTTCTATCTTCCCCGGTCTGCCCGAACTGTGATAGTCTAAAGCATCCTTTTGCAATTTCGAATTTGACATAATCGTACTGCGAAATAAAGTATATTTTCGAGAAATTCAACCGATAAAAAGTTTTCTTTACCTTGAACCTTATTACCTTAGTCGAACTTAAGCAAGAATTTTAAGAATGTTGAAATGGTTTCGATATAAATTTGTAAGTTAGCCAATCGAAAAAATCTTATGAAAAATCAACATCTAATAGTCTTGTTATTTTTGTTCTTACTATCAAACAAAATTGATAGTCAGACATTTAAGACAAAACTCACAGACCATACTGCCAATGTTGAAGCAGTCGCATTTTCTACAGATGGTAAATCTTTTGCAAGTGGTGGTTGGGATGGCGCGGTTAACTTATACACATTCGACTCAACTGGATTTCCAATTTTAAAACAATCTTTTACCGGTCATCTTGGCGCAGTCATTTCTCTAAACTTTTCAAAAAATGGCAAGTACCTGGTAAGCTGCAGCAAAGACTACTCTTCAAGAGTCTGGAACATTGATACCCCTGCAAAGAGTAAAGTATTCAATCTACATTTAGAACCAGTGACAGCCTCCTTTCTTGACCCTACCAATAAATTCCTGATTTCATCCAGTCTTGATGGCACCATCAGAACTACCAACCTAAATGATGCGATGAAATCTAAGATTTTAAAATTATCTGGACCGATAATGGACTTACAAATCAGCAAAGATTTAAAATTCTATTATGTTGCCTTCAAAGGAGGAACAATTAAGAAGATTCAAACCGGAGGAAAAAACCTTGAAATCTCGTCTTTTAGCGGACATACCGACGATATTAATACCATTGAAATTTCTCCTGATGGTAACTTTATGGCGAGTGCCTCTAATGATAAAACGATCATTGTATGGGACCTGAACTCAGGTAAAGCTCACAAAACACTTTCTGGATTTGAATGGAAAGTTACTTCTTTAAAGTACAGCAGTGATGGCAAATACATCATCGGTGGTTGTAACGACGGTGTTGCAAAAATATTTGACATCGAAACTGGCAAAGTTGTAACAGATCTTAAAGAAATGGGTAAAAATGTGAGAGACGTAAGCATCAGTCGCGATGGCTCTGTAGCAATTATTGCAACCCATATGGATGCACAGAAATTTGGGGCAATATTATACAATACTGGTATCATGACTACCCCATTACCTGAAACCGGAGCCGATGGCAAAGCCAAAAAAACTGTTGCTCCAGCAGCTAGTAAAACAAGCAAACCAAGCAAGTCAACTGTTAAAAAATAGAATGGAACAAAATAGTATAGAATCAAGCAAAGCACCAGAACCTGTAGGACTGTATCCTCATGCAAGACGTGTCGGAAATTTATTGTTTTTAAGTGGTGTCGGTCCGCGCGAAAAAGGCACAAAAAAAATCCCAGGTGTTGAACTTGATGAAAACAATCAAATCATTTCTTATGATATCGCCGAGCAGTGCCATAGTGTTTTTCGCAATATTCGCTATATCCTGGAAGATTCTGGCAGTAGCTGGGACAAGATCGTTGATGTAACAGTATTTCTTACAAATATGAAGGATGACTTCCCAATTTACAATAAAATCTGGGCCGAATACTTCAAAGAAAATGCACCTTGCAGAACAACCATTGAAATCAATTGCCTGCCTACTCCGATAGGTATAGAATTGAAAGTTATTGCTACAATCTAGTTACAATAACAAATAATAGCAAAGCGCTGTAAAGGGTAGAGAAATTAACAAAGCATCAAATCTATCCAGTATACCTCCATGTCCTGGTAAAATATTACCAGAGTCTTTGATTTTAAACTCTCTTTTTAACATACTTTCTACCAAATCACCCAAGGTGCCGAAAATCACACTGCACAAGGCTACGATGATATTGACCTGCATAGGAATCTTGAAATAATGGGCAAGTAGAACCGAGAACCCACAAGTTAGTAGCAAGCCGCCTATAAATCCTTCCCAGGTTTTACCCGGAGACACCGCTTCAAACATTTTATTTTTACCGAGTAACTTTCCACTCAAATAAGCAAACGTATCGCTACACCATATCAGTACAAATAAATTTAAGGCTAATAAAGGCATGTAAATCGTTTGGGGAGACTCCTGAGCTGCCTCTAACTTAAAAGTGCTTACATAGAAAAACAGCAAAGGAAAAGCAATATAAAATAAGCCTGAGAACAGATAGGTTAGCGACTTCCATTCTCTATTTTTAGAAAATAACACTATAAAGGCTGCAATTGGGAAGATGACTGGCAATAAATACACCACCCAGTCATGATACCAATATTTTAAGGTTACAACCCCTATTCCAAGCACAACAAAAAGTATCTGGGAATAATGAAATTGACCCTTGAAAACAATTTTGTAATATTCTAACAGTCCGAATAAACAAATGGTACAAAGCAGAACTAAAAAAGAAAATTCGTTGTATAACGTCAGGCCACATACCGCTCCCACAAAGAATACACCCGTAATTGCCCTCTGCCAGAAATTATTCATGATGATATTTTGATTTTAAATTTTTAAGTAAGTAGAAAGCCATCACCAATATTGCAGTAAACAATACAACTATAATCAATGAAGGTGTATACGAATCACTGACTAAATCTTTGGCCATAACGGATGAGTCCTGAAAATAATAGGCCGATACAGCCAGTGCATTATTGAAAAAATGCACTGCTATGCTACAGAACAGACTATTGGTGAAATAAAAAACATACCCTAATACCAGTGCCAGAAATACCATAGGGAAAAACTGTGTTGGGTTAAGGTGAACTGCAGCGAATAAAACAGACGTAATAAAAATACCTGCGTGCGGATTGCCTGTTGCCCTTTGAAACATTGTTTGTAACACGCCTCTGAAGAATATTTCTTCGAGTACTGCAGGGACTAAAGCAATGAAGAAAAAATTAACCAGCAAATCGCTCAAGCTATACATCTTAAGCATTTTCTTTAGTATATCGTGGCCCAATCCACCGCCTATTTTAGCATCCAGTTCCTTTAGAAAAGGCATCTGATTGCAGATACTTAACAAATAAGCTGAAATAAATATGGATGATAAAAATATGGCTAGTATAGGCATCCATACCACTCTGTGCTTTGGCGGATTCCAACTGATAAGCGTTCCAAACTGCCACTTTTTAAACATTGCAAAAAACACGGCTGTAAAAAGCCAGGTACCAGCAGCAGATAGCGTGTTATGAACCTTCAGGGCCAGAATCTGATGCTTATCGTCCAAATCAAAAACCATATTAATCAGGTCCTGAAAATCCAATCCAAAGCTCAGTGACACTATCAATAAACTGATATAATTAAAGACTGTTGAGCACAGAATTAACATGCCGAACAAAATTAATATGTCGGCAAAATATTGCATTCTGTTTTGTTCAGCGTAATTTTGCAAATTATTTAAGTTTTTAAAAACGCAAATTTGGTAAAAATCGCTGACATATCTCTGGGAAATTTTCCCCTGCTCCTGGCACCTATGGAAGATGTCAGTGATCCTCCCTTCCGGTTTGTGTGCAAAGAAAGAGGCGCCGACCTTATGTATACGGAGTTTATAAGCTCAGAAGGATTAATTAGAGATGCCGCTAAAAGTGTACAAAAACTCGACATATTTGAATATGAACGACCAATTGGTATTCAACTTTTTGGAGGAGAAATAGACAGTATGGTCGAAGCCGCTAAAATTGCCACTCAGGCTAATCCCAATTTAATTGACATCAATTATGGTTGCCCGGTGAAAAAAGTGGTGTGCAAAGGTGGCGGTGCTGCTATCTTACAAGATGTGCCTAAAATGGTGGCAATGACCAAAGCCATCGTTGAATCTACTCACCTGCCTGTAACCGTTAAAACAAGATTAGGCTGGGATGAGAAATCTAAAAACATTGAAGAGGTAGCCGAACGTTTGCAGGATATCGGTATCAAAGCGCTTTCAATTCACGGTAGAACCCGTGTTCAGCTGTATAAAGGTGAAGCCGACTGGACATTGATTGGCAAAGTGAAAAACAATCCAAGAATACAAATCCCGATTTTTGGCAATGGCGATATAGACTCTGTAGAAAAAGCACTCGAATACAAAAACCGCTATGGCGTAGACGGATTAATGATAGGTAGAGCCAGCATCGGGCACCCCTGGGTATTTAATGAAATAAAACACTTCATCAACACTGGCGAGCATCTTCCTGGTCCTACCCTCGAAGATAGAGTGAATGCCTGCTATACCCACCTGGTTAAATCTATAGAATGGAAAAGCGAAATTCTGGCCATCAATGAAATGAAACGCCACTACGCCAATTATTTCAAGGGCATTCCAAATTTTAAACCGTACAGAACTGCCTTGGTAATGTCTAATAATCTTAATGAGATAAAAGATTTGCTTGAAACCATCAGAACCACTGATTTCACTGCTGCCGGTTTACAACTTTCTTAACATCATAATGCCATCTCTGATTGGCATTAAAAGACTTTCAACACGTTTGTCCTGGTACACCATTTTATTAAAGGCATCCAGTAATTTGGTGTCTTCATCTTTTTCCAAAGCTTTCTGATCAAGTATTTTTCCGCTCCATAAGACATTATCAGCCATCATAATGCCTCCTGGTCTGAGCTTATCTATTAAGGCATGGTAATAATCGCTGTACTGAGATTTTTCGGCATCCATCCAAATAAGATCCCATTGCGGCACTCTCTGATTCAATAGCTGAATGGATTCTAAAGCTTCACCCGTAAGCATTTCAATCTGTTTGCTATAGGCTGAAGATTTAATAAATCCCGCTGCCGTATACATTACCTCTTCATTATTGTCCAAAGTGTATAGTCTGCCCTCTTTTTTCATACCCTCGGCCAGGCACAAAGCAGAATAACCCGTGTAGGTGCCAATGTCTAAAACATGCATAGGCTGAATCATATGACTGATGAAACTTAAGAATCTACCCTGAAGATGCCCGCTTAGCATACGAGGCTTAAGCACACTGGTATGCGTATATCGGTTTAACTCGGCTAAAAGATGACTTTCTTCCTGGGTGTGCTGCTCTGAATAGTCAACGATTTTTGGGTCTATAAAATCCATCCTTGCAAAGTAAACTATATTTTTCTTCAAAGCATTTCGTATTTTTGAATTTAATGATGAAAGAATTCACAATTGGTGTATGGCATTCTGTTAAAGCAACAGGGTTTATGTTCAGACATGGTTTATGGCAATATTACCTGTATCCAGTAATGGTGAGTGTGGTGTTTTATGTGTTCTTACTGGGAGCACTGATAAAGTATGCCTATTCGTTAGTTAAATTATTACTGGGACCCTACCTGCCCGAAAATATGCCGAAACTGGAAGGGTTCTGGGACTTCCTTAACATTTTAGGCAATATCTCATTATATAGCATTGCAGCCATCATGATGTCAGTATTAACTTTATTTCTGGCATCCAGGTTCTCGAAATACATTGTTCTGATACTATTGGCCCCGGTATTTTCAGTTTTAGGCGAGAAAATCGACAATAAACTAACCGGGCAGAAGTATGACTTTGAGTTAAATCAATTTGTAAAAGACATGATAAGAGGCATCAGTATTGCCATAAGAAACTTAATTATTGAATTGTTCTGGACAGCTTTAATAACGATTGCATCTCTTTTTTCTGGGGGACTTGCTTTGGTAAGTTCGCCAATACTGCTTGTAATTAGCGCGTATTTCTACGGCTTCAGCATGATGGACTACACTTGCGAAAGGCGCAGACTTTCAATTGGTGAGGGGGTAAAATTTGTCAGAAGGCATAAATGGTTTGCTTTAGGAAACGGATTGATGTATTTAGCAACAGACATGATTCCATTTATCGGCGGAATTATTGCTCCGGTGAATGGCATATGCGGTGCAACAACCGGCATATTGGAATTCGAAAAAACCTCCCAATCTGAAAATTAAGGCCTGACAAGGGTTTCACACCTGCTATACAACTTTTTTCTGAATAAAACAAGTTGAATTTTACACGATAAATTCGGAAATATCAACTATAAGTGGCTTTATTATATATATACAATATAATTAATATTGATAAGCGTTTACAGACTATTTTATAAAATTCTTTCTTTAAAATTTGAGAAATTCAGAAAAAATTGTATTATCTTTGTAATAGAAAATTCCTAAACAACAACACACATGAGCAATCTAAAGAAAAGAGTACTATTTGTGTCATCAGAAATGACACCATTCTTAAATGAATCACCGGTAGCTACAGTTTCGAGGTTTCTGCCTCAGGCGATTCAGGAAAAAGATCACGAAATCCGTGTTTTAGTTCCCCGTTTTGGTGTCATCAATGAAAGAAGAAACAGATTACACGAAGTAGTGCGTCTTTCTGGTATCAATATCTCTATTGACGACAAAGACAATCCGCTCATGATTAAAGTAGCCTCTATCTCTGAAGCCAGAATGCAGGTATACTTTTTAGATAACGAAGATTACTTCCACCGCAAGTTTATTTATACTGACGAAAAGAACAAATTTTTTGATGACAACGATGAGCGTGTTATCTTCTTTTGTAAAGGTGTTCTGGAAACAGTAAAAAAACTAGGTTGGGCTCCTGATATTATTCACTGCCAAGGTTGGATGACCAGTTTAATTCCGGTTTATCTGAAAACCCTTTATAAAGACGAGCCAGTATTTAAAAATGCTAAAGTTGTTTACTCTGTTTTCGAAAATGAATTCAAAGAAAACCTCGGTAAAGATTTTGCCCGCAAAGCCTCTTTAAACGAAATTGAAGACAAACATCTGGAAACCTATTCAAATGGCGACAACAAGAGTCTTCACATGGGCGGTATCAAAAATGCAGATGCTGTAGTTGATTGTACCTCTAATTTAGACCCTGAATTTGCTAAAATGATTAAAGCAAAACCTCACATGACACACGATAGTGAGAATTTAGGCGAAAAATATGTTGCTTTCTACGATCAGGTGATGACTTCTGCAAAATAATCAGTTATTTTGCGTTCGTGAATCTTCGAATTGTATTTATTTTATTATTAAGCTTTGTTTTTGTTTCCTCTTGCAGGAAGCAGGATGATAATGTTTTCCTGGAAAACGAGACCACTACTGGATTTGATGGCTATAGCTCAACCAATTCCCTTAAAGTGGAAACCTCTACTGTCAGAGAAGATTCTCTAAAAACAGATAGCTTAAGTCACAATCTGCTTGGTGTTATAAATGATCCAGTTTTTGGAAAATACCAAGCCTCTACTTTTTTTCAGCTAAAACTTCCACAAGTTGGCAATGTGATTAGCACTAATACCCTGGATTCAGTGGTGCTTTTTTTGCAATTCACTTCAACGACTGCTTATTATGGTGATTTGAACTCAGAAATTAGTTTCAATGTTCACGAACTAACAGAGAGCATGGGATCTAAAGTGACACATAGCAATCAGTCTTACACCTACGACAATACACCAATTGGTACTTTCACAGGCCGTTTTAATGTTAAAGACAGTATGAACTACACCAGTTTAGGTACTGCCTACAAAGGTGCTCCTGGTATCTCCATCAAGATGAGTACTGCTTTCGCTCAGAAAATGTTCAATGCAAGTGCCAGCGACCTTTCAAGTCAGTCCAATTTTCTTACTTTCTTAAAAGGTCTGGTTTTAGTTCCAACTAATACACCTCCTTCAGGAAGTGGTGCTATTGCTGCAATTAATTTAAAGGGGGCCTTTTCTAAACTAAGAATATACTACAATGGCAATATGCAGAGTGATTTCAAAGTCTTCGACGACTGTGAAAGATTCTCTTCATACAGTTTTAGTAATCAAGGGAGTGAAATCAACAAACAAAAAGCCCTTGGCGGTTCTGGTAATTTTGATACCACTTTTGTAATGGCGATGACTGGTGCCAAAACCTTTATCAAATTGCCAGAGTTATTTACAATTGTTCCTACGAATGGAAAACTAATATCTGTTGGTAAAGCTGAAATTATAATCAGACCACTTGCTGGTACTTATACCGCTCCCTATACTTTACCAAAAAGAATGTTGCTTTTTGTAAAAGATAAAGAAACTGGATTGAATGCCGGTATGATTGATATGCTTGAACCGTTCTATGGTGGCTCATACGATGCTTCAAAAAACGAATACAGATTCAATATAACGCGTTATATACAGAGTTTGTACACAGACTACCAGTTAAAAGGAACTAACAATAACCTGGGCTTGTATTTAGCCATACCTTCAGATTCACCAGTAGCACCAAGCAGAATAATGGTTGATGCTAAAAAAGGCGGTTCGGGAAGTGGTATCGAATTCAAGCTGATATATACAGAACTTTAATTAAAAAACTTTGTTACGCATATAATGGAAAACAAAAGGAAACCCTACCAACTGGTCTCCAGAGAGTGGAAAAAGGAAAATACCGTTATTAATCTTAAAAACACCAGTATTGGCAATGGCAATATTACGGTAATTGCGGGACCATGTGCTGTTGAGAATGAAGATCAGATTTTTACTATTTGCGAATTTTTAAGCAAGCAAAATGTTAAAATTCTAAGAGGGGGAGCTTATAAGCCGCGCACATCACCGTATTCTTTTCAGGGTCTTAAAAAAGACGGACTGATTTTAATGCGTCAGGCCGCAGATAAATTTAACATGAATGTCATCACTGAAGTGATGGACACCAATTTAGTAGACGAGGTAGCTCAATATGCAGACATTTTGCAGGTGGGTACCAGAAATATGCAGAATTATCAGTTGCTGAGAGCGCTTAGTAAAATTGATAAGCCAGTGATGTTAAAACGCGGTATGAGCAGCACTATGGAAGAATGGTTGTTAGCTGCAGAATATATTTTATCAGGCGGAAACGATAAAGTGATTCTGTGTGAAAGAGGTATTAGAACTTTTGAGACCGCCACCAGAAACACTTTAGATCTAAGTATAGTGCCATTATTAAAATCCGTTTCACATTTACCGGTAATCGTAGATCCAAGTCAGGGTACAGGTATTAGAGAACTTGTAGAACCAATGAGCATTGCTGCAGTAGCTGCTGGAGCAGATGGTATAATGGTAGAAGTTCACAACCAACCGGAAGAAGCTTTATCAGACGGCGCCCAGTCTTTATATTTCGACCAATTTTCAGGCTTAATCAACAAGCTGAAAGTAAGCACTGCTGCGTTTGGTCGCAGCTTAGATGTTGAAACAGAAAAGATTTTATCATAATTTTTTTGATAATTGCAAAAATCACTTATCTTTGCACTCCCAAAAACCACACGGTGTGGTAGTTCAGCTGGTTAGAATACTGCCCTGTCACGGCAGGGGTCGCGGGTTCGAATCCCGTCCACACCGCAAGACAAACAAAAACCCATTAGCGTAGCTAATGGGTTTTTTATTTTACAGCCAAAAACCAATTCAAACGCCTGTCTTCTGTGTTTGAAAATTGGTTGTGGCTGTAAAATACCCCATTTTACCAAAGGTAAAATGGGGATGTTTGTCTTTAGCCTCCCCATTCCGGGATCACGTCAGTAATCCTTATTGTATCTAAAATACTTAAGTATAAACTTTCAGTAAAATGGGGATGTTTGTCTTTAGCCTGTTACATCGGATTCATACTTCTAAACAAGCTTTTACCCTAAGATTTCCCCCAGGCTTTTATCCTTTTTCGCAAAGGGGTCTCAACATAAGAATAACTCAGTGATGACACTATAATTAGTATAGCAAACTTTATCAGAAAATCTAGCGAAGACCAGCCAGTTTTAAAATCCATGAAATAATAAAAAACCGGATATTGGTAGATGTATAAACTATAACTGATATCGCCTAAATATACCAATACAGGCTTGCTCAACCACTCGTTTAACCGGCCTTTATTCATTGACAAGGCCAATATAAATGGCACAAACAATACGCCTAATAAGCCGTTGTGAAAATTGAATACCCTATTATACTTTAATGCCAACACCATCAAAACAATGATCACACCAAGTAATAATGAATAATTTCTGCTTTGAGTTTGATTGTAACGGATAAAAATCATCGCGGCAGCATTGCCTAATAAAAATTCATTCAAGTGCAGCAAAGGCGAATAAAACACAAACTCTTCTAAATTTAAGATTTTACCATTGTTTACTTGTAAACCCAATAAATAATGAAATATAATCTGACTGATAATCCAGAAAACCAGAATGCCTATGCCTGCTGCTTTCCATAAGTGTCGCTTATTATAAACCTGATTAAAAAGCAAAGGAAACAAGGCATAGAAAAAAATTTCAACTGAAACCGACCAGGTTGGTAAATTGAATTTCAAAACCCATTCGGGAAAATACGACTGCATCAAGGTAAAATGCGTTAGTGTACAAGCTGCGCTATTTAAGTGCTGTTCCTGAAACCAAATAGCGATTAATCCGATGACATATACTGGATAAATCCTGGCAAAGCGATTTAAATAATAACTCACTGCATTGAGTTTGTTCTGAGAATGATAGGCAATCAACATAACAAAACCTGACAGCACAAAGAAATAACTCACGCATATATTGGCCTGACTGATAAGAAACTGAAAAGACGCCTGATCAAAAGGATACAGCGACTGACCGTAATGAAAAAAAACAATAGATAAAGCTGCCAGAAACCTGGTAAATGTCAATTGTTCAAGTCTCATATCGATGGGCAAGAACAAGTTATAAGTGTTAAATCTCGCATTTTTTGGTACTGCAAATTTACAAGGAATAATAGAAAAAGAGCATTATTGAGCGAAATATGGATCTTTCAATTTCATTCAATCACCTAATTAAATGACTGAGAAGCCCATAAAGATTATGCAACAAGTTGTATATTTGTTAAATGATAAGAATCCTAATTCTTCTGACTTTAATAACTGTTCTGCCTTTAAACGCGCAAATGTGTCCTTGCGAATTCGGAAAAGATAAAGGCGCTAAAACTTTAAGAAATGAATTAGGCATCAATGCTTTTAACCTCCACGAAGAACTGATTAATTTCTATTCTGAAAAAGTTAAGTATGTTCCAACAGCCTTTGCGGGCTTTACCTTTAAAAGGCATTTTAATAATTTTTCATTACGGGCGGCTTATACATATTCTCAGCATGATTATTCATTCAAACTCGACAACCCAATGAATTTTAATCAAAATGATGGCTCTGGTTATAACCACGATGTCAGAATTGGCATTGAAAAAACCTTCAATGTATCAGAATTACAATATTTCGCCGGGGTAGATGCCGTCCTAAATTCTGGTAAATACAGTGGAATTACAGAAGGATTTGGCGACTTCCTACCCTATTACAAACTGCCCTATAACTTCACCACCACCTATTACGGACTATCGCCATTTGTTGGCATTAAATACCGTTTCTCAAAACTACTATCTGCCAGTATGGAAACTGGTCTACAAATGGTCGGTTATTCAACCAACCAGTCTAACTTATATCAGTCAGAGAAAGGCATCGCTTTAATGGTTCAGCCTATTAGAAGTTTGGGTATCAATTTCCATTTTTAATCCTGTCAAGGATGATAAAATCAAAGGCGTATTGATGGCGATCATCCACAGAGTGGTGCTCTCTTCTTATTTCTTGCCATTCGTCTTCATTCCATTGAGGAAAATACGTGTCCATATTCTCAAAACTATGGTGAATCCTCGTAATATATAACCTATCGGCCTTCTCGAGCATAGAACTATACATTTGACCTCCACCTATAATCATCACCTCTTCGCAATCATTCCCAACAAGGGCTATGGCTTCAGCAACGCTTGCAGCATAGGTAAATCCCTCGAGGATATTATCTGGAGATGAAGATACAACGATATTTAAACGCTTAGGTAAAGCCTTACCCAGAGAATTCATGGTATTTCGGCCCATCACCATAGGTTTACCTATAGTATGTTCCTTAAACCATTTGAAATCGTCTGGCAAATGCCATACTAACTGATTTTTTGAGCCTATTGCGTTTTGGGCATCGAGTGCCGCAATCATGGAGACCTTCATAAGTGAAGGCAAAATAACCACTATATTTAATAATTTCCATAAAAGAAATCATTAAATAACTGAGTTCAGAAAGTAATCTAACTATAGATTAAATTATAAACCTTAAAAGATAATACATTCCGCCTGCTAGTATCATAGTCACAGGCAAGGTAAGAATCCATGCAATGGCTATACTTTTAATAGTGTCTGGTTGAAGATTTTTTACCCCTTTTGAAGCTGTCATAGCACCTGCTACGCCGGATGATAGTACGTGAGTAGTTGACACAGGTAATCCAAAACCAGAACTTAAGCCGATGGTTGCAGCTGCAGTTAATTCTGCTGTAGCACCCTCAGCATAGGTCATGTGACGCTTACCAATCTTTTCGCCAATCGTCACCGCTATGCGTTTCCATCCAATCATTGTTCCAAGTCCCAGACACAATGCTATCATAATAGTTACCCATTTTGGAGAATATTCAATATCATTCTTTAAAACTTCAAGCTCACTTTTTGTAATTTGCAGGTTTTCTTTACTATCCATACTGGTTGGATTCTTTAACTCAGAGCCCAGTTTTTTGGAAAGATTGGAAATAGATGACCTAACATGAATAATTGCTAACTTTAAACTATCTCCACCCAGGGTATCCGTTTGTTTAATTGACTCATAATAATTGATCGCTTTTATTGATTCCTGCGTTTTAGCGACCAAATCAATTTTTTTCTCTACGACTAATATAGAATCAATTTTATGAAGTGAATTTAAACTAGTTCTTGAATTAAAGTCCTCGTTCAATGCGTATTTAACTGGCATAAACGTGATTAAAATGATCAGCATCAAACCAATACCTTTCTGACCGTCGTTATTACCATGGAAGAAACTTACCAGTGTACAGGTAGTAATCAAAATCGCTCTGATCCACATTGGAGGTCGTGACCCTGGTTCAGGTTCTTTAAATATCTGCTTTCGGGTTTTAGTTACACGTCTTAAAATATACATTAGCAAGATGGTAACTGAAAAACCAAACAATGGCGAAATGAATAGTGAAAGTCCTATTTCGCCAGCTTTTCCCCAGTTTACACCATCGCCTCCGTGTAGCCAGAAAAATACTAGACCCGCTCCTAATATAGAACCAATTAAAGTATGTGAAGAGCTACAAGGAATACCAAAGTACCAGGTTCCTAAATTCCACACAATACCAGATATCATCATACTTAGTACCAATGCCACGCTCTCTTCTGTTGGCAAATTAACCAAATCAGCCAAAGGTAGTAAATTGACAATTCCCATTGCTACCTTATACCCCCAATAACTACTTAAAAATAAACCTGTAAAATTCCAGAATCCAGACCATACAATGGCGTATGAAGGTTTCAATGAACCCGTATAAATTACCGTTGCTACCGCATTGGCAGTATCATGAAAGCCGTTTGCAAATTCGAAAATGCATACTGCAACAACACAAATAATAAATAAAACCGCTAAACCTGATTCTAATCCCATAAGACTACAAATATTATTCGTCAAAGTTACTAAATTGTTTATGATTGAAAATGTATTTGTTATTAAAATAATTTCTGTTAACTTATAAATAATCAATCTTTTGTCCAATAAAACAATCATTGTCCAATTTTTGGTACAATCCTTGATTAACTTTCGCTGAAGCCGTATTTAATTTGCTTCACCATTGTAAAACATTAACCAAATTGACTATGCAACCAAAAATTACAAAACTTCTTTTTCTTCTCATTGCTCTTATTTCTCTACCCGCAGCAAAAGCACAACAATGGCTGGGAAGAACAACCGGCAATTATTCTGGCACCTATGGTGTCTATAATAATGCCTCCTCTATCTCTGATTCTAAATACAGATTTTACTTCAACTTCTGGGGAAGAGGTATCAACTTCTATAATAATTACCTGACCTATAATGCCCCAATCAAGTTAAACCATTGGGCAAACAACAATTATAGCTCGGACTATAAAAAATTTGATGGTACTGTTGACTACCAAAAAGACTGGTTGATGGAAGACCTCAATGGCAAAAACAAGCAATTTAGCTTTAACCAGGACATATTCGGACCGTCTTTCATGTTTCCGATTGCTAAACAATGGAACATGTCTATTAATACCCGTCAACGCTCTGGTATGCAAATGTTTGGCATTAGCGAATCAGCCGCCAGACTAGCTTTCAATAAAATTGACTCAGGTTCAAGAGCCTCTATCAATAAAGGCTTTGGCATAAATGCTCAATCTTTCCAGGAACTTAGTTTTACACTTGGAGGTGTTCTCGCTAAAAACGAAAGAAATGAATTCAATGGTGGTCTGACCTTCAAATTCATTCGTGGTTTAGGCGCTGCTTACCTTAAAGGAAATAGTTTAGACATCAACGCTACCGGAACCAATAGTGCTCTCGTAAGCGGCGATATGCAATTTGCCTACACAGATGACAAATCGTTAATCGAACCATTCAATCAACCCTATGGTTTGTTTGCGCTTAACTCAAGAGGAATCGGTGCAGGGATTGATGTGGGCCTGAGCTATACCCATAAATCAAGAAAAACTAAATACACAACCAGCAAATACTGTGATTACAACGACAAACGAAGCGACCACGACTTCAAACTGGCCCTCGCTTTAAACGATGTCGGTGGCATTCGCTTTAACAGAATGAGCAGCAAGTATACTTATAGTTCTAATATCTACACAACGGCTGCAGCTTCCAATAATATCCTCGATCCTTTCCGTTATTCTAATGTGAATGCGTTCGACTCAATTGGCGACAATATCTTTAAAACAATGGGCGCTACTAAATCACAAGGATTTAGCACTGCTTTACCAACTGCCATTAATATGCAGATGGATTTCAGACTTACTAAAAATTTCTATACTG
This sequence comes from Bacteroidota bacterium, assembly GCA_027490055.1. GTDB lineage: Bacteria > Bacteroidota > Bacteroidia > NS11-12g > UBA955 > JABMMZ01. Next base: position 30,929 of record JAIXYV010000004.1, read on the forward strand.
CCATTTTTTGGAATCAAAGCTTGAAAGGATACAACTCTACAGGCTTAAGAAGCACTTCTATGCTCTCTGTTATTCCTAGAATTGAATCCAGAGGCTTTGAGTTCAGTATGCCTATCACGCTTAGCGAAAACTACCGCAACTTCTATGTTGGTGCCTATACCCGGATTGGTCCGGTTTTCTTTGGTAGCGATAACCTGGGCGGACTATTAAACGTGGCTTCTGCCAGTCAGTTCAGAGGCGCCGATATCTATGGCGGTATCTCCTTCGGACTTGGCTACTGCCACAGTTCCTGGTATGAATCTGTCGTAGATCCTGTTTACATAGATAGCACCAATAATGATAGTCTTAGAACTGAGTTAAAAGACACGATTAAAATCATTGAGAGAGATACAATCATTATTAAAGATACTGTAAGAATCGAAAAGATCATTAACAACAAGACCCTCATCGAAAAAGAATCAGAACTTAAAAAGAGAGAAGAAGAGATTAACAAACGCTACCTTCTGGTGCTTTCAAGAGAAAAAGAACTTGAAAGAAAGCAAAATGGCACTTTTAACGAAAGTGAAGAACTCAAGAAATGTAAAGATCAGGGCATCATTCTAGTCAATGAGAACACAACGCTTAAAGATAAAGCCAAAACTCAAAATGATGCAACTATTGCAGCAAACAAAAAGATTGCAGATCTTGAAAAAGAATTAGCTACCTGCAAAACCGGCAATGGCACAAAAACTAATGCTGATGTTGTAAAACTTCAGAAAAAAGCGGATAGCTTAAGTGTACTGCTTGCCTTCACCCGCACTGAATTCGACAATTGTAAAAAGAACAGCAATACCACCAATGCAGAAGTTGTGAAAATGGGTAAAAAAGTCGATAGTTTAAACATCCTGCTTGCCTTCACAAGAACTGAATACGAGAACTGCAAAAAGAACAGCACTATGAGTTCTGCAGAGATTGTTAAAAAAGCAGAGAACGATCGCAGAAAAGCTGAAAATGATGCCCGTTTAGCCAATAAGAGAGCAGATAGTTTAGCCATAGTACTTGCAAGTAGAACTACTGATCTTGATTTCTGCAAAAAGAACAGCACCATGAACAGTGCCGAGATAGTTAAAAAAGCTGAAAACGACAGAGCTAAAGCTGAAAACGATGCGCGTATTGCCCGCAAACAAGCTGATAGTTTAAAAGTCGTGCTGGCAAAACGCGATGCCGACCTCGAAAATTGCAAAAAGAACACCATCCAAACTGATGCTGGTGTTGTTAAAAAACTGGAAGCAGATAAAGCAAAAGCAGAAAATGATGCCAGAATTGCTAAAAAACAAACAGATAGCTTAACACTACTTCTTGTTCAAAAAACAACTGAATACGAAAACTGTAAGAAAAACAGCACAATGTCTAATGCCGAAGTGGTGAAAAAATTAGAAGGTGAGAAAGCTAAAGCTGAAAATGATGCTAAGGTCGCTAAAAAACAATCTGATAGCCTGGTGCTAATTCTTGTTCAGAAAACCACCGACCTTGACAACTGTAAAAAGAACAGTACTCAGAACAACGCTGATATTGAGAAAATGAAGAAGTGTGAAGACAACAATGCCTTGCTAAAAGCTGAAATGACTGAAATGACTAAAACCATCAGTCGCTTAAATGGCAAAAACTACACACTAAGCAACCAAGTTGATAGTTTAGTAAATGAACTTAAAAACTGCTGCAAAAACTGCAACACCGGCAACAATACTGATGCTGAAGCGCTTAAAAAATGTCAAAGCAATAACACTGAGTTAAATGCTGAAATCAGTAAATTAAAATCTGTTATCAATGCAAAAGACAAAAGCATTGACAGTATGAAAACGGTAGTGACTGACATAAATAAAAAACAAGTTGAGTTAAATGCCACTATCAGCAAACTGAACACAGATATTAGTGATCTGAAGAATAAAGGCAGCGATTGCAGTGATCTTCAAAAACAACTGGACTCTAAAAATGCTGAAATCACCAAACTGAAATCAGATAATACTACGCTTCAGAATCAAATTAATACCATCACCGCTCAACTGAACGAATACAAAACCGAATACCAGTTTATTGTTAAACAGAACAACAAATGTTCAATGAAACTCGATAGCTGTATGCGTGGATTGTATAACAATGAGACAAATGGTGGTAAAGGCGGACCAATGATGCCAGATATGAATCAAGGCAGCAATGACACCAATGATGATGAGGAACTAAGCAGTACAGATGTCAATTCTGTTGAGACAGAAGAAACCGAAAGCACTGAAATAAGAACTAAAAAAACCGGTCAGGCTTTAAACATTGGTGCAAGAATTATCGGCGCTATACTTGAAGAAGCGATTAACAACAGCAATTCAGAGTCTGGAAACACCAACAACAATAACAGAAGTAGTTCTACTTCAAGTTCTGATAATAATGACAAATCCAGAAATTCTGGCTCTACTGTTAGTACTTCAACTAACAACAGAAGTGGCAATGTCTACAGTTCAGGCAATTCAGGTGGAAGCAGCACAGCTGGCAATGCAGGAACCAGCAGTACCAATGTTAGTAGACCAGGTGCTGACCCTAAAGCAGCAGGCAATAACAGCAATAGCTCTGCCTCTGGTGTTGGCCTTGGCGGCAATGGTAGCAATACCGGAGCAACAGTTAACAGAAGATAATTTGGATATTTTTAAAAAATGCTGTAAGTTTGCAGCCATATTTACTTAAATCATTTGATGAGGGGCCCTAAAAGCCCCTCACTTGTTATATATGAGTGTACAAAATCAACTAGAAGCCATTGTTGCCAAAGTGCTGGAAGAACATCCCGGAATATTCCTGGTAGAATCTATTCACGGCAAACAAACGCACGAATTTATTATAGATGGCGATGAGCCTCTTGGCATCTATGATATATCTGCAATAGGAAGATCTATCAACCACTTCGCCGATGAAGCTATGCCAGAGGAAAACTACACACTTGATGTGGGGTCTCCGGGAGCAGACAGTGATATCAAATTACTAAGACAATACCCAAAACATGTTGGAAGAGAGTTTAGTATTATTTTGAAAGACGATACAGAATTAACAGGCAAATTACTTTCAGTTACCGGCGAAACTTTAAGTATAGAACACTTCGAAAACCCGAAACCAAAAAGACACGAAAAACCAGTCGCCAAAGACATAAATTACAACGACATTAAAAAAGCAAACATCATTTTATCATTCAAATGACAACTCCACAAATATTAACCGTTAGGGGATTGGTTGATTCCTTCTCGGAATTTAAAGAATTTAAAAACATCGACAGGACTACCCTGATGCGTGTTTTGGAAGAAGTATTCCGCAACATGTTAAAAAAGCGTTACGGTGATGATACCAATTTTGATATCATTATCAATACCGACCAGGGTGACCTAGAAATCTACAGAAACCGTCTGATTGTTGACGATGGTGAAGTAGAAGATGAGAACACTCAAATCAGTGTTACTGATGCCCGTAAAATCGAACCTGACTACGAAATTGGTGAAGAAGCCATCGACCAGGTGCCTATGGATTTCTTCGGAAGAAGAAATATCCTTGCAGCCCGTCAGACTTTAATGACCAAAGTACTCGAACTTGAAAAAGACGAGTTATTCAGAAAATACTCTGATAGAATCGGTGAAATCGTTTCTGGTGAAGTTTATCAGATCTGGAAAAAAGAAATCATGGTGCTTGACGACGAAGGCAACGAATTAATCCTGCCAAAACAGGAAATGATTCCAGCCGATTTCTACAAAAAAGGTGAAACCTTAAAAGCCATTGTTCACGAAGTTAGTATGATTAACGGTGCGCCGAAAATCATCCTTTCAAGAACATCTCCTGTGTTCCTTGAAAAATTAATGGAACTTGAAGTACCAGAAATTCTTGATGGATTAATCACTATCAAGAAAATCGTTAGAGAGCCAGGCGAAAGAGCTAAAATCGCAGTTGAAAGCTACGATGACAGAATCGATCCGGTTGGCGCTTGCGTTGGTATGAAAGGAAGCAGAATTCACGGTATCGTTCGCGAACTTAGAAATGAAAATATCGACGTGATCAATTTCACTACAAATATTTCTCTGTTCATTCAAAGATCACTTAATCCTGCTAAGATTTCTTCTATTAGTTTAGATGATAATACTAAGAAAGCAAATGTGTTCTTGAGTCCTGACCAGGTAAGTCTGGCTATCGGTAAAGGTGGTTTCAATATCCGTCTTGCCAGCAGATTGGTTGGTTATGATATCGAAGTATACAGAGAAGATGTTGAATTTGATGATTCTGATATTGATCTGGAAGAATTTGCTGACGAAATCGATAGCTGGATCATTGATGAGCTTAAAGCCATCGGTTTAGATACTGCTAAAGCCGTTCTGGATATTCCAAACGACGAATTAGTAAGCAGAACTGAATTAGAAGAAGAAACAGTTGTAGAAATCAAAAAGATTCTGCAATCTGAATTCGAATAAGATCTAAAAAACATCATAAAAAAACCCAGAACCAAAGTTCCGGGTTTTTTTTATTACTGCAATCCAAATGGATAAAGTGACATTCGATTTTCGAGTAAGTTCCAGTATTTCTGAGACATCTGCTTCTCGGCAAAATTACTCGCTAAAGAGAACATATAGCCATAAATCACATATTTATGAATTGAAGGTACTCTGAACAAAGTATTACTGGCATCCAATTCTTTAATATAAGCCAGTATTTCATCATTAAACACTTCAGGGTCCATGTCCATGTCAAAGTAGTTCATGCCCGCTATTAAACCATCGTAATAGAGTTTTAATTTAATAATAGTCTGTATTAAACTATTATCAGGTAAGGATTTAAAAAATGACACGATTTCTGTTTCACTTTCGCCCCACTTTGGTTGAATTAATTCTGCATAATGAATATACGCCCATAAATGATTGGGGTCGGTCTTTATGCTATTATAATAAAATTCAGCGGCTGATTCAAACTCACTTAAACCCATACAAACCCTGATTAGACGAGCGTTTACCTCCGCTGACAATGTCTGATGACTTGTCAGTGGGCTTAAATAAGAAACGGAGAGCTGCAATTGCTCAAAAAAAACATTGGCTTGTTTTTCACTGACTGAACTGCCATAACCTCTACCGCGGGATTTCCAGGCCATATGACTATGATAAACACCCAGAATCAAAGAGGAAAAACTCTTGTCACTTACACCAGTATGATAGCTTAAGAGCTGTTTTTCAGATAAACTCAAGGCTAAACAATCACATATTTGTGTGAGATCATCAGAGTTTAACTGTTTAACAGCTTGCTCAACTTGCGTATAACTGCAGGCCTTATACCATTTAGTGATATTTTTAAAATCATTTCTACCAAAAGAATAATCGATTGATGGCGCTTTGGGAGAAATAAAGGTCCTGTAAATTACCCAGGCAATTAGTGCAAGAATTAGAATTCCTATAAGATTGAAAAACATATATTAACAAAGAAAAAGCGTTTACAGCAAGCCCTTAACGATATCATCAACACTGATACCCTCGGCTTCTGCTTTATAATTTTTTACCAGACGATGTCTCAGAACATTAACAGCAATGGCTTTAACATCTTCTATATCCGGAGACAATTTGCCATTTAACAAAGCATGACATTTAGCGCCAAGAACTAAAAACTGACCGGCTCTTGGTCCGGCGCCATAACTAATTAATTCATTCACTCTTGCATTCGCACGTGGTGTACCTGGACGGGTTTTGCTAACCAAATCAACAGCATATTCAACCACATTGTCTGCAATCGGTGCTTTTCTCACCAATGCCTGAAACTCTGCAATTTCCTGAGCATTTAATATTTTCTTAGGCGTAGCACCAGCGTTTGCAGTGGTGTTTTTTACGATCTGCAACTCTTCCTCAAAACTAGGATAATCGAGCACCAGATTAAACATAAACCTGTCTAACTGAGCTTCAGGTAAAGGATATGTACCTTCCTGTTCAATTGGATTCTGAGTTGCCAGAACGAAAAATGGCGCGTCCAGAGGATAAGCTTTACCACTGACAGTCACATTGCGCTCCTGCATGGCTTCCAGTAAGGCTGCCTGAGTTTTCGGAGGTGTTCTGTTAATCTCGTCAGCTAGAACAATATTAGCAAACAAAGGCCCTTTAATAAATTTAAAGGTTCTGTTTTCATCCAGTATCTCGTTTCCAGTAATATCACCAGGCATTAAATCCGGAGTAAATTGGATGCGATTAAATTTCAGATCAAGAACTTCTGAAATAGTTTTAATCAGTAAGGTTTTCGCCAGTCCCGGTACACCTACCAGTAAAGCGTGACTATTGCAAAACAATGAGATTAAAACCCCATTAACAGCATCATTCTGACCAACAATAACGGTGGCAATTTCCTTCTGTATATCTTGATACTTCTGATTAAATTTTTCGGCAGTTGTTACGTCGCTCATGTCTTAATTTTTCTTAGTTAACCATTCATTGAAATAACCGCAACTCAGATAAAAAGAGGAAATATGAATATAGGTTTCTTTTCTTTTCTTCTCCGCCCATTTATCTAATTCCATCTCCTTTTTCTCATCCAGCGCCATAGATTGTATGCGTTGCCAGTCGAGTTCAAGATTAGCTACGTGTGGTTTGGTTTCAAGCTTCAAATAAAAAATTCTGTAATACGGACTACCATCCTGAGCGTAAGCAATCTGAGGCTCACTATAGGTTCCAGGACGCATATTGCTTATTGCTCCAGCCATATCTTTCTCAAGATAATCATAAGGAATACGCTGAGAGCCAATATTAGGGTCAGTAAAAAATCCACAGTTCGGCTTTGTTTCTTCGTCTTCAGAATAATCTTTTACTGCATTACAAAAAGTCACTTTACCTTCTCTAAGGTTCGTCAGAATTGTGTCCATCTTCAATCTGGCCAAAGTCAAATCATTATCGATTAATTTAGGTCTGATAAGAATATGCCTAACTATAACCTTTTCACCTCTCTTGTCAATCAATTTTAAAATATGGTAACCATATTTGGTTTCTATCACCTCAGAAACGCTGTCCTTTTTCATCATAAAGGCAGTTCTCTCAAA
>JAIXYV010000031.1 GCA_027490055.1 Bacteroidota bacterium
AGTTTGAAGACAATTGAGATAGGTCTCTGCCGGAAAAAGAAAATCGTTGAACCCAATCTTGGCTGAATTCTGATTGGCGTAATACAAATTCAGCATGGCCTCGACAAACATATTACCAGGTGCATAGGTAGTAATGGCGCTGTTGCGGCAACATTGTTCGAAAGCAAAATGCACTAATGGTCGCGTTTGTGTACCGAACAAAGTATAAGCGCCCGTCGAAAAATCGACCGTATCTAAAAATGTATGTTTCTCGTCGCCCTGATTGGAAGGCGTATTGGTGACACAGCCACCGACACAGGCAGAGCCTTTGATCTCTTCAATCTTAACACGGGTTAAACTAAGGACAATTTCAAATGAATCGTTGTAAGCAACTGTTCGTGGCGGTGAGTTCAAGCCGATACCACGACAATCTCTGTAAACGGCCACGGTCACTTCATAGCGCTTGCCGCTCAGATGCCTATACCGTATATCCCCTCCGATAAAAGAACCTGCAAATGCTTGAGAGCTTAGAGCAGAGAGCAATAACAATAGTAGTGGTATCCGTTTCATTAATGTTAAGACACAAAAGTAAATAAAATGTTGCAAACCATGTCCTATAAATATTTTCAATAAAGTTGAAATCAAAAGATTGAATAAAATTATGAAGTAAAATTTAACTAATTTTGCGGTGAATTGGCTAGGATAAAAATCAATATTAAAGATGGTACCATCAAGCGTTCAGACAAAGTGCTGGGCATCGACCTGGGCACCACCAACAGTCTGGTTGCATTTGTAGACAGCAGCACTGGCAATGCCATTTGCCTGGGTGAAGAGGGTGATAAAATCGTCCCATCTGTCATCTATGTAACACCTGAAAACGAACTCATCGTTGGTCAGGCAGCCAAATCCCATTTAATAGAAGAAGCAGACAATACCGTTTACTCTGTTAAACGTTTACTTGGTCGCTCTTACACCGATATTGCCGGACACTCAAGTAGTTTTGGCTACCACATCATGCCGGATGATAGTAAAGCCATGGTCAATATCAACATCCGTGGCAAGATTTACAATCCGATAGAACTGTCTGCACAGATTTTAAAGTCACTTAAAGTTAAAGCTGAACTGGCACTTGGCGAGCCTATTAGCAAAGCTGTCATCACCGTTCCGGCGTATTTCAACGACTCTCAGCGTCAGGCGACAAGAGATGCCGGTAAACTGGCCGGACTGGATGTCTTGCGTATCGTCAATGAACCCACTGCCGCCAGTTTGGCCTATGGCATCGGATTAGACAAATCTCAAACCACTACCATCGCTGTTTACGACCTTGGTGGCGGCACTTTTGATATCACGATACTATCTATTCAGAATGGCGTGTTTGAAGTATTGTCAACCAACGGCGATACCTACACCGGTGGCGATGATTTTGACAGAGCCATAATTACTTACTGGTGTGAGCAACATCAACTGAACATGCAGCAACTGGAAGCCGATAAGTCGGTGTACCAGGAAATACGCCTCAAGGCCGAAGAAGCAAAAAAACACCTGAGCACAAACGATACTTTTGAATCGACAATTGCCGTATTCAATAACGTATACACATTAAGCATCGATCGCAGTAGCTTCGAAAAAAGCATACAGCCCATTGTCGAAAAAACATTGAAGTGTTGCCGAATGGCCCTGAAAGACGCGGGACTAACGCACGAAGATATTCAGGATGTGGTGATGGTAGGTGGATCGACTAGAACACCTTATGTAATAGAATCCGTTAAACGTTTATTCAGAAAAGAGCGCGTAAACAATAGCCTGAATCCGGATGAAGTGGTGGCTCTTGGTGCTGCCATTGAAGCCGATATCCTGGCTGGTAACCGCAAAGATATTTTACTGTTGGATGTTACTCCTCTTAGTTTAGGTATTGAAACACTTGGTGGTATGATGGACACCATTATCCCAAGAAACAGTAAGGTGCCAACCAATGCTGGCAGACAATACACTACCTCTAAGGATGGTCAACTAAGTTTACGAATTTCGGTTTACCAGGGCGAACGTGAAATGGTAGCCGACAATAGAAAATTAGGTGAGTTCATTCTGGATGGCATACCAGCCATGCCGGCGGGACTCCCAAAAATTGATATCCGCTTTATGCTGAATGCCGATGGGATTCTCAGTATCGAAGCCGTAGAACTCCGTTCGGGTATTAAACAAACCATAGAGATTCAGCCACAGTATGGCTTAACCGATAAAGAAGTTGAAACCATGCTACTGGCGGCTATGAGCAATGCCGAAGCAGACATGCACAAAAGACAACTGGCAGAAACCATTACTGAGGCAGAGCAAGTTTTGTATCAATGTCGCAAACTCTTATTTTCGAACAACGATTTGTTGAGCGAAGAGGAAAAGAGCAGTACAGGCATGGCTATTGAAGAACTGGAAGAATTGTGCAAAGGCGACAACCGCGAGGCAATAAATCAATCGATGGAGCGTTTAAACTCTGTTACACGACCATTTGCTGAACGATTAATGGACCAGGCCATCGGAAAAGCATTAACAGGAAAAAAATTAGATGCGTTATAATATTAAACCCATATTACTGTCTCTATTCATGCTGCAAATCATGACGGGATTTGCGCAACCGGAAGTTGAAGCACCGCTTCAGCAGCAGAACATTGATACCGAAGAGCAAACCAAGACAAAACTTGGCGTAAAATTTACACTTGGCAACCACTTATTTGTGGGCAATGCCTTTGATAACGAAAAAGTAGCCTTTGGTTTTGGTGCAGGCGTTTACAACATTGTTCATCTTAACAAACCTAAAACCGTTAATCTGCATTGGGAATTAAATTTTAATTTTAAAGGCAGCAAATTCGGCAAGCTGAATGACACCTCTTACAGTAAAATTTCGCTGGCCTATATGGAACTGCCCGTTATGGCGAGTTTTCAGATCCTGAACACCAAGAAAAAACAACCCCTTCATTTACTCGTAGGTTTTCAAACAGGTGTCTTGTTCCGTTCAAGCATTAATAAATCGTATGGCAAATTCGGTCAGGTTAAAACCGACCTGCCCTTTAAGCGCTTTGATTTTTCGCCAGTAATTGGCGTAAGAAAAGAAATCGGCAGCGGCATGTCGTTCCAACTGGCCGCTAAAGTGAGTCTGCAGAATATATGGACCAATACCTTTTATGAACGATCAATTGATCAGACGCCAGAAAATGATAACGTCGACTACCGCGACCTTACTCCAGCCTTCAGAGATGGCACCCACCAGGTGAAAAATTACAGCCTGGAACTATCGTTTATGTTTTAAAACCTTCCTTAAAAAGGAGGTAAAAACCGTATAAAACTTGCATTGGCACAGATTTTGAGAGTGCTACACTAAAATCAAATTACAATGAAAAGAGTCTTACTAATTTTATTCTTCAGTCTGAGTATCAGTGCTTTCGCACAAAATACCCCAACTAAGGTCAGCCTCTTTCCAAATCCTGCCGTCTCTTATGTGGATATAGCTTTCCCTGAAACCGTTCAAACAGAGGTAGTTGTAACCCTTAGCGATATCCTGGGTAACAAGATAGAAACCTTTACATTCAAACCAGGAGAAGCTTTAAGAATAGAGTTTGCACCCCTTAACCTTAAAAACGGCATGTACCTATTTAAGATTGAGAGCGGCGATGCAATGTTTCTTAAAAGGCTGGTAATCAAACAATAATACATTTCAATCAATTTTATGTTGAATTATTTTTTTCAACTGATTGTAGATACCTCATTTTAGTTATCTTTCTATATTACAATTAATTAACCCTGCGCAAGCGGGGTTTTTTTATGCATTTTCTCTAACAAAAATAGTTTTAGATTGTTTCAAAATTTCTTACTTTTGCAGCCTTATTCGAAATTATGAGTATATCAAAAATACAGGAACTGTTGGGCGCTGATGCAGACAGTTTGCTAAACCACACATCTAAGACCATCAGCAAAGATAGTCTTCACTTACCGGGCAACGATTTCGTAGATAGAATTTTTGCTCAAACCAACCGTTCACCTCAGGTTCTGAGAAGTTTAAGCGATTTATATAACCACGGCAGATTAGCTGGTACAGGTTATGTAAGTATCCTTCCGGTTGACCAGGGTATCGAACACAGTGCTGGTGCATCTTTTGCTCCCAACCCTATGTTCTTCGATCCTGAAAACATTGTTAAATTAGCTATCGAAGGTGGTTGCAACGCTGTTGCTTCTACATACGGTGTGTTAGCTGCTACCAGCAGAAAATATGCTCATAAAATTCCGTTCATCGTAAAATTGAACCACAACGAATTCTTAACCTACCCTAACAAGTTCGACCAGATCATGTTTGGTAGCGTAGAAGAAGCCTGGAACCTTGGTGCTACTGCAGTAGGTGCAACTATCTACTTCGGTTCTCCGGAGTCTGGCCGTCAAATCGTTGAAGTGGCTCAAGCTTTCGAAAGAGCTCACGAACTTGGTATGGCTACCATCCTGTGGTGCTACCTGAGAAACAACGACTTCAAAAAAGATGGTATCGATTACCATACTGCTACCGATTTAACCGCTCAGGCTAACCACCTTGGTGTTACTATCCAGGCAGATATCATCAAACAAAAATTACCAACCAACAATGGTGGCTACAACGCTATCAAATTTGGTAAAACTCACCCTAAAGTATACTCTGAACTGACCACTGATCACCCAATTGATCTTTGCAGATACCAGGTGGCTAATTGCTACATGGGCAGAGCTGGTCTAATCAACAGTGGTGGTGAAAGTAAAGGTGCAAGCGACTTGTCAGAAGCAGTTACAACAGCCGTTATCAACAAACGTGCTGGTGGTCAGGGTCTGATCAGTGGTAGAAAAGCATTCCAGAAGCCATTCGCTGAAGGTATCTCTTTATTAAACCACATTCAGGATGTTTATCTTGAAAAAGAAGTAACTATTGCTTAATTCATATCTTTATCCTAATCTTGTATTTGATTTATGAGTTGGTTTAAACGCGTATCCGAAGGTATCACCACTAAAACTAAGGAGAAGAAAGCTACCCCTGACGGTTTGTGGGACAAATGCCCGCGCTGTAAAACCATTACACCGCATAAAGATCTGGTAGAGGCTCGCTATGTTTGCCCAAGCTGCGATTACCACTACAAAATCTCTTCGAAAGAATACTTCGAAATATTCTTCGATGATAACAAATTCAAGGAACTGGATGCTAATCTGATTTCTGATGACCCGCTTCATTTTACAGATACTAAACCTTACACCGCAAGGATTGAGGAAAGTATCAGAAAAAGCGGTCTGAAAGATGCTGTCAGAACAGCTCATGGTAAATCTAACGGCCGCAAAATTGTTATCGCTTGTATGGACTTCGGTTTTATCGGCGGTTCTATGGGTAGTGTCGTTGGTGAGAAAATTGCCAGAGCAATCGATTTCGCAAGAGAAAATAAAATGCCTTTGATTATCATTAGTAAAAGTGGCGGTGCCCGTATGATGGAAGCAGCCTTCTCGCTGATGCAAATGGCTAAAACTTCTGCTAAACTGGCATTGCTGGATAAAGAAGGTATTCCTTATATCTCTCTGCTCACCGACCCTACTACTGGTGGTATCACGGCCTCTTTCGCAATGCTCGGCGACTTTAATATCGCTGAACCAGAGGCGCTGATTGGCTTTGCCGGACCAAGAGTTATCAAAGAAACCATCGGTAAAGATTTACCTAAAGGTTTCCAAAGCTCTGAATTCCTGCTAGAACATGGGTTCGTCGACCTGATAGTACACAGAAACATCCTTAAAGATAAAATCAGCTTATTGCTGAGTATGATCTGGGACCAATAATTATACACTTCAAAAAATAAAATAGTAAAATGAACTTTCCTGAAAATTTAAAGTACACAAAAGAACACGAATGGATTAGTGTTGACGGTGACGTTGCAACTGTTGGTATTACCGACTTCGCTCAAGGCGAATTAGGCGATATCGTATTCGTAGAAATCGAAACTCAAGGTCAGAACCTTTCAAAAGATTCTACCTTCGGTACAGTTGAAGCTGTTAAAACTGTAAGTGATTTATTCATGCCAGTATCTGGTGAAATCACTGAAGTTAACTCAGCACTTGAATCTAACCCTGAACTGGTTAATTCTGATCCATACAATGGTGGATGGATGGTTAAAATCAAATTAAGCAACACTGCTGAATTAAACGATTTGTTAGACGTTAATGCTTACAAAGCATTAATCGGCCACTAATCTGAATTGATTTGACTATCAAATTATCAATATTGAAACATCAATTGCCTGCGCTTGCGTGGGCAATTTTCATATTGGTGCTTTGCACTTCAAGTAACGGCGGGTTCCAGACTCAAACGCTGCTCGGCATTCCGACAGATAAGCTGGGACACGCCTTTATTTTTTCTGTCCTGGTATTCTTCATCATGCTCGGACTCATCAAAATGTGGCGCTTCTCTTTTCTTCTGAATAAAATCAGAATAATCGCCCTGGTGATTGCAATCGTTTATGCCATTGCCATTGAATTGATTCAGCACTATCTGACAACAGATAGAATTGGCGACTACTGGGACTTGCTGGCAGACTTCATCGGAGCCTTCTCTGGCTGGCTGATGTTTCACACCGTCTACGGCAATCTTAAATTCCTCGACAAATAAATAACCCCCTTTGCCGTTTACTTTCTATACACTCGCTGTATTTATCCCAAATTGCGTAATTTTGTATAGCCATGGAACTTAAAAAACATCCGGATCTTGAACTCAGAAAGGACCGTCCTCTGTTTCTTTTTATTGGCTTCGCTTTCTCGCTAATTATAACCCTGATCCTATTTACCTATACGTCTTATGAAGACATACAGGTGTTTGATATGCCTTTGCTGCCACAAAGCAGAGATGCTGAATCTATCGAAAACACTTTTCAAAACTCTGCTCCTCCACCCTCACCTGCTACGATCTCTGAACAGTTTGAAATTGTAGATAACGAAACGACTATTGTACCATTAGAAAAACCTGACCCTGTACTGGATCCTTCGGATAACTCTGACGCCGGTCCGAGTGACGGAGGCGGACCCGCTGGAGATGAATTTGTGTACGATGTCGGACTGGAAGAAAAAGTCAATTACAGAGGTGGCGAAGATGCGCTCTCTGATTTTTTATATGCCAATCTTAGCTATCCTCCGGCCGCTCGCGCTAAACACATTGAAGGTTCTATCATGGTAATCTTTACCGTCGAAAAAGATGGCTCTGTTTCTAATATCGGTACCGATGGAAAAGGCAATACCGATCTGGCTCTCGAAGCCATCAGAGTTATCAAACTCAGCAGCGGCAACTGGGTGCCAGGTAAAATGAAAAAGAAACAGGTAAGAAGTATCTGCCGTATGCCGATCGTTTTTAAATTATCCGTTGAGGATTTCTGATTCCTTCATATTATTGTCATAATTGACGCCCTTTCATACGCCAATGTATGGATTGTAAGTTATTAAAGTATTGTTCATCCTTTTATTATGTTTGTTTTTAAAAACAGAACGATTCCGCTTGGATCGCTCTTACTCCTCAATTTGTTTGTTATAGAATTGGTCATCATGAGTTACTGTCTCTATGATGTATGCTTCAAGCCAGTTAACCATTCATCTCAAAATACTGAATCTGGCCATATTCTATGTCCTTCGTCTTATGCCCCTATTCCGCAAGAACAGCCATTGTATCAAATTAAGAAAGTCGAAGGACTGACATTTATTGATGACTTAGTGCCTGCTTATTACAAAGATTTTAGACCGACTGAAGCATCTCTTCCTCCTGAGTTTGTTGATTCTGCTGCGACTGCTACAATAACAACACTAACTACTTTGTATGAGTATGATTCTGTTGACACAAAGCCAGACTTACGTCAGATCAATCAAGATATTGGCATCATCTTAGAGCGCTTTTTTACAAGCTATTATAATGAGGTGCAATTTTCAATGAAACTGACTTATACTATCAATGAAGATGGCAGAATTACAGATGTCAACCTCTCCCCTGACGATGGTAACACAACCCTGTTAGAGGAGCAATTAAGTAATTACCTGCTAAATACAAATACAATAATTCCAGCTATGAAAGCAGGCAAAGCGGTGGCCTGCCGCATCAATGTCACTATTGAAAGTGAAGAATAAAATTACTTCCCTTCTAAAGCTTTAACTACTTTATTGATGTAATTGTAGTTTTTCAAAGCTGTATCTAATCGTCCCTTAAGCTCCTTTTTATACTTCTTATTGGTTTCGATAAATACTTTAGTGTAGAAGACTTCGTAATAGTAAAAATTGCGCAGTGTCTTCATCACTGACATGGATTTGGCTTTCATCAAATCGCCGCCAGCCTTATACATTCTGCTCAGACTATCTGCGGCTTCCTCGGCCTGCACCGGTTTATTGTATACCAGATAATTGGCTAATCCGTTTGCTATACCGCCTACATTCTTAAAAGTTGACTGTTGAATCTTTTCAAGGAAGAAATCTAATTCTATTTTAGTGCTGTACTTGCCGATGGCGGTGTACATAATCTCCTGCACAAACGGATCTTTATCATCGCGGTGCTCAGAGGCATATCGGTAGGCTGCTGGTGCATTCATTTTACCTAATGCTGTAACTGCTTTCTTAAGCACAGAATACGACGAATCGTTCAACATCATTGTGACCCCTTTCTCGTCGGTGTTAGCCGCCAAAATAGATACACAGGCTTTTCTTACTGAAGCTTTGTTATCATCTAGCGATAGGCGTCTTACCTCTTCGCCAAAATCAAAAATCATATCAGGGGTAAAATGCTCTTTGTTGATATAGCTCAGCGCCATCTCGCGACACTTATGAAAAGGGTGCTTCAGCATGATGGAACACCAGTCTGATTTCTCTTTCATGTTTACTTTATCAGATGGCATAGACATTAACTTTCTGAAAGCTTCCATCGTATGGTATGCCAGCTGGGCCTGTTCAAACTGCATCAGCCACTCCGCTTTATCAGCAATGATATCTGTTTCGCCTAGTAGTTGATTTTCTGCATCAAAAACAATGGCAGTTTTAGGCTCTACATTTTCAAAAACAATGGTCTGTGTATCTTTATCCAATACCACTAATTTTCTTTCAAAATTACCATCTGCTTTTACCAGATCTATCGCTACTGGCAGCTTGAATCTCTTCTCTTTCTGATTCACCAGAATAGATACTTTAGTGCCGTTGCGCTGCAGATTAACATCCAGATGCGCATGTCCGGAACCAAAGAACCACTGATTAAAAAACCAGTTTAAGTCTTGCCCCGTTACTTCTTCGAAACAAGTTCTTAACTGCGACATCTCTACTGTCTTATACTGATAACGGTTGAGATACAAAGCCAACGAACTAAAGAATGCTTCGTCACCGACATACTTCCTTAACATGTGCAATACTAGTCCGCCTTTCTGATACGAATGGGCATCAAACATATCCTCCTGATCGTCGTAGTCGTAGCGTATTAAATCGACCTGCTTATAACCCGCCTCATTGAGGTAAGAGTTTCTGAAATCATCCAGTTTATCATCGGCTTCATCTCTGCCATACTTATGCTCGTCCCATAAATATTCACCATACGTAGCGAACGATTCATTTAATGGCAGATTGCTCCAGCTTTCGCAGGTAACTAAATCTCCAAACCAATGGTGAAACAATTCGTGTGCTACGATATCTTCAGTCGGATTATCAAGATGCTGTCTGCTGTTATGCTGGAGTTTATCATAGTGCACCACACAACCCGTATTTTCCATCGCTCCGCTGACAAAATCTCTCACCACTACCTGATGGTATTTATCCCAGGCATAAGGTGTTTTTAAAATCGAGCCATAGAAACTGATCATCTCTGGGGTATTGCCAAACACCAGTCGTGCATAAGGCTCATACTCGTGTTCGACATAGTAGTTCACCGGCATCGTTCCACATTGGTCTTTTACCTCTGCGAAATCGCCCACTACCAAGGCAAATAAATACGGTGCATGTGGTTTGTTTTGTTTCCAGAAATCTGTTCTGTAATTGATACCATTCTCTTCAAAGGTGGTAGACCCGGCAAAGTATCCATTTGAAATGGTTTTGTATTTAGTCTCTACAGACACTTCTAATTCCTGGGTAGTTTTCTGATTGGGCGCATCGATGGTAGGAAACCAGCATGAAGCATCCTGGGTTTCGCCCTGAGTCCATAATTGCACAGGTTTTTCGGGATCTTTTTTATCCGGACCAATGAAGTACAAACCTTTATTATCGGTAATGGCTTTACTGGCTTTGCCTTTTACTTTTTCGGGTTGTGCCACATAACGAACTTGAACCGTATAGGTATCTTTTGATGTATAAAGTTTGTTAAGTGCAATATGTAATTGCGACGAATCATAGGTATACTTCAAGGGTATGGCAAGCACAAGATTATGTAATTCCTTGTCGCTCGTGTTTAACAACTCAACAGTTTGAATGCGCATATAGCGTGCATCCAATATCAATGAATCTACCGGATAGAAATGTGGTTTAAGCGTTAGCGTAGCAACACCAGACATTTCCTTTTTCTCGAAATCGGGCTTCACTTGAAGTTTGGTGTGAATCAGGTCGTTGACCATTGTAACACTGGCGCGATACACCTGGTGAGTTTTCTCTTCAGAGGCCGTATCCTTTTTAGCAGCCTTCGATTTACAAGACTGTCCCACTATTACCAGTGCCGACAGTAAAATTATATAAGAATATTTCATCGTATGTTTTTATCAGACAATTTGAAGCTCCGTTAAGCTGCGGTAAACTCCTTTTTCTATTTTTAAAAGTTCATCGTGTTTGCCTTTTTCAGCAATCTGACCTTTGTTAAGTACTATAATCTGATCGGCGTTGCGTATGGTGCTTAAACGATGAGCAATAACGATACTGGTTCGATTTTGCATCAGATCATCCAATGCCTCCTGAACCAGTAATTCACTCTCACTGTCTAAAGCACTGGTAGCTTCATCGAGCACCAGGATAGCAGGATTTTTAATCACCGCTCTGGCAATAGCAATCCTTTGTTTCTGTCCGCCTGATAGCTGTATGCCTCTTTCTCCAACCATTGTTTCGAATTGCTCCGGGAAAGATTCAATGAACTGCAGAGCATTAGCTTTCTTTGCCGCCATTACAACTTCTTCGCGGGTAGCGTCAGGTTTACCGTATAAAATATTTTCATAGATAGTACCCCCGAACAAAATCACATCCTGAGGCACATAGGCGATCTGAGTTCTCAGATAATTCAGTTCATATGCCATAATGGATTTGCCATCAATTAATATGTCGCCTTTATCGGCATTATAGAACCTCATTATCATAGCAGCGATGGTGCTTTTACCACCACCACTTCCACCGACTATGGCAATTTGTTGCCCTTTAGAAGCGGTGAATGATATGCCTTTCAAAACCTGAATTTCCTTGCGGGAAGGATAAGCAAACTCGACATCTTTAAATTCTACTTCACCATTAATTCTCTCTTTAGTTTCAGTGTTTTCCTGTAGCGACTCGCCTTCCATGGCCATCAGTTCTCTGACTCGCTGTGTAGCGCCAATGGTTTTCTGAAGCTGACCGAACATATCGGCAAATCCACCCAATGTACCACCTACAAAACCAGAGTATATAACAAACATGATTAACTGATCAACATTCATTGTGCCCGCCTGAATCATGTTAGCGCCATACCAAACCACAAATCCAATTGCACCAAAGACACTGAAAATAATGAAGGAAACGAAGAACCCCCGGTAAGAGCCACTCTTCACCGCGAATTCAATTAAACTATTGATGTTTTTAGCGTAACGCTTTTTCTCCAATGCCTCACCGGTGAATGCTTTCACCACTGAAATACCTTGCAAGGTTTCCTGAACAATGGTTCCACTATCGGCCAGCATATCGGTTTCGCGTCGACTCATTTTACGGATTTTACCACCAAAGAACACTGCACTTACTGCAATCACTGGTACTACTGCCAGCATGATAAAGGCCAGCTTGGCACTGATAAGAAAAATAAGACTCAAGCCGATAATCAAGGTTATCAGTCCTCTTAAAAACTCGGCAAACACAAAGGATAAACTATCCTGAATCTGACCGATATCTGAAGAAATTCTGCTACTCAAATCACCAACCCTCTGAGTACTAAAAAACGACATCGGCAGGGTAATTAATTTTGCGTATAGATCTTTTCTCAGATCGGCGACTGCGCCTGTTCCAGATTTTGTCAGAAGGTACACCCTCATAAAAGAGAAAACCGTTTGAACAGATAGCTGAGCAAAAATAAGAAGTAAGGTAAGGTTTAAGGACCAGTGGCCGTTTAAAAAGGCAAGCGGACCATCAGCTGATGGCGTTGCACTCATACCTCCCGGCATTTTTACAGCAGTATTGCTGACAGCACCAATCATTTTTCCCATTAAAAAAGGGAACAGCATGGTACTGAATGCTGATAAGGAAATAAATATCAATCCTCCGATAAAATACCTCCTGTAAGGTTTTAAATATTTGAAGATAAAAGTCAGCTCCGATAGAGACGACTTAGTTAATTTCACCTTTGGTAAATCTCTGTCTTTTCTTGGTCCGCCCATAACAATTTTGAAAAGCAAAAATAGGTCATTACCAATAGAGTCTGCAAAAAAACCGACTAATGGTTTTATTTAACCTACCACTCTGTAAGGGTGTTTTAAAATAAAATAATCACCCAGGCCACTTCAAGGCCTATAGTTAAAATTGATAGGCTTATTATCAGACAATTGGCTGAATGGGCTTTAAGCAATACTATTTTTTCATATATTTGTTTATTATTAGACAAAATCCCTGTTTATGAACAAATTATTTTTAGCTCTTACGCTTGTGTTTTTACAGTCTGCTACTGCACAGTCAGACCCATTCACGATCACTTACACCAACCCGAAAACGGGACTTCCAGCGGGGCTCCGCTTTAACGGTCAGCTTGCCGGTCCGAGTCTCGAAAACACCAGTCAGTGGTTCAAAACGAATCTAAATTCGAACGCCGACTTCACATTGAAATACCGCAAAGCTAATTCGGATAAATCGGGCATGACCCATTACCGCTACGACCAGTATTTCAAAGGTTATAAAATCGAAGGTGCCGAAATCATTCTGCACACTAAAAACAATCAGACGCTGTCATTGAACGGTAAATTCTACCCACAGTTCAATATCGATACTAAAACGGTTTTATCTTCAGAAGAAGCATTAACAAAAGCTCTGAGTTTATACCCTGAAGCCGTATTCATGTGGGAAGTGAAAGCAGAAGAAAATTTATTAAAACAACAAAGTGGCAATGCCAATAGCAGCTACCGTCCTGTTCCGGAATTAGTGATTATATCTACTAATGACTCAGGAAGAAACTCCGATTTCAGAATGGCTTATAAAATGTCCGTTTATGTACACACGCCAGCTTCTCATGAAATCATTTATGTAGATGCCGTTAGTGGTCAGATTCTGGACAGAATGGATCAGATCTGCACCGTTGATAAAGTAGGTGTTGCTCATACCAAATACAGCGGCATTCGTTCTATCAACTGCGATAGTATCGGCACTGACAGTTTTATACTTAACGACTTAACCCGCGGAAAAGGTCTTTTGACGATTGATGCACGTGTTATTAGTGTTACAGATAGTTTCAGAAATTTCCTCGACAGCAATAATATCTGGAACAATGTCAATGCCTTTAAAGATGAAGTAGCAACGGATGTGCATTGGGGAACTGAAGTAACTTACGATTTTTACAAAGACCGTTTTAACAGAAATGGTTACGATGACAGCGGCACAAAAGTGATTTCAAAAGTACACGTTCGCAAAAATTATAATAATGCCTTCTGGGATGGCAAATCTTGCAATTATGGCGATGGTGATGGCATCAGATACAAGCCTTTAACCAGTTTAGATATTTGCGCACACGAGCTAACCCACGGTGTTACTCAGCATACCGCACAGCTAGTCTATCGCTATGAATCTGGAGCATTAAATGAATCTTTCTCTGATATTCTGGCGAAAGGTATTCAATGGGCTAATGATACCGCTAAATTCACCTGGTTGATAGCGGATCAGATTGTTATCGGAACTGCTAAACCTTTCAGAGACTTAAGCAATCCGAATGCTTACCTGCATCCTAAATACTATTACGGCAAACACTACTTCACTGGCAATGCCGATAATGGTGGTGTTCACTATAACTCAGGCGTTCAGAATTTCTGGTATTATTTATTAGCTAAGGGTGGAACTGGTAAAAGAGAGGACAATCAGAATTATGTAGTGAATGCTTTAGGCTTTGACAAGGCAAACGATATTGCCTATACTAATCTGAGTTCTTACTTAACATCCTCTTCTGAATACATTGATGCCTGTTATGGTTCACTGGATGCTGCCAAAGCCTTGTATGGTGAAACTTCTACAGAAGCCAAACAGGTTGAAAGAGCTTGGTTTGCGGTTGGTGTTATTGACTTTGTTAGCGTTAATTCTAATCAGAAAGCGAATTCACAATGGTCGGTTTTACCAAATCCAGGTGCTCAGCAAATTGAATTTTACAATCCAGTTAATTTCGATCTTAACGATTATGAAATGTTTGATTTAACTGGCAAGGAGATTTTAAAAGGATCTGTAAAGTCTTCAGATAAAATTGATGTTAGTGCGCTTCAGCAAGGTATGTACTTTATTCGTATTAACGGATCAGTTCTGAAATGGGTTAAGGCTTAGTTTTTTTCCTGCTCGAGCCGGACTGGCTTTCTACTTTTAAACTCCCCCAAAGTACAATCTTGAAACTTCCCTGAATCTGCGGGTGGAGTCCACGAATGCGTAGAATTTTGATCCGTGGTTGCTTTTTTTACTCGTAAACTCGTGAGATCGCTTCGCTAAGTTGTTTACTTTTTTTATTCGCAAGCTCATGAGATCGCTTCGCTAAGTTCAAAAAAAGTAAAAGCCCCCCCGCAGGGAACATCCATCAAATTACAATCATTGAAGTTGACAATAAAATTTTAAACGAAGACGTACGTGCGGGTGGAGTCCACGAACGCGTAGAACTCCAATAATGTCAGCCTCGAGCAGGATAGGTTTGCAGCGGCAAGACATTGTTATTTGTGGACAAGAATCATTTCAAACATTGAAGTTGACAATAAAATTTTAAACGAAGACGTATATGCGGGTGGAGTCCACGAACGCGTAGAACTCCAATAATGTCAGCCTCGAGCAGCAGAGATCGCAGCGGCAAGACATTGTTGGAGTTTTGGTTCGTGGTGGCTTTTTTTTGATTACTTTTTTAGGCCATGAAAAAAAGTAATAGCCACCCCTGCGGCTTGAGCAGGGAACATCAATTATACTGTAATCATTGAAGTTGACGATTTACTAAAAAATAAAAATATTTATCGAATAAAAATTCGCGGCTGGCGTCCGCGAACGCCAAAAAAGAGAATTTACTTCTTATACTGAGTAGCAATATACTCAGACATAGCTTCATAGAGTTTCTTCAAATCAGCATGATCCACCAGCATTTGTTTATGACTACTCATAGTCTTTGTATCTTTCCTGCGAGCGGGACCGGTTTGAAGAAGTACTGGATTTTTACCATTCACTACATTTTGTAGCGTGTGACTGATTAATGGTTTTAGCAAATCGAAATCCAGTTCAAAATTTTGACTTAAGGTATGCGTTGCCTGCATTAAGGTATTGCCGAAATTATTAGCAAATACCGCCGCCAGATGGTAGTGTTTTCTTTTTTCGGAATCAACCGCATACGCAGGATTACCGCACTGTTCCATCAGATGTTTTAAAGTCCCTAAGTCTTGCATCAAACTTGTCTCCAGCAATACCGGCACAGTGGTGCCACTGGCTTTTTCAATCAAGGTTTGAAGCGGATAAACAACCGCAGAACGCTCGAACTGAGATAGCACTGATAAAGGCACTGCACCTGAACAATGCGCTATGATACCCTCGTCGAGCGACAAATCTTTTACCACTTCGGCAATGGCATCATCCTTGACACAAACCAGCACCAGATCGGCATAACAAATCTGAGTGAAATCATCTGACCAGCTGGCCTTCACGCTATCAGCCAAAGCTTTTCCTCTTTCAGGATTCCGGCTAATGATCTGGTCAATAATAAAAGTGTGCGAATGAAATAACTCAGCAAAGTACTGCGCTGCCAGTCCCGAGCCTATAATAGTGATATGTCTGATTTGAGACATTATGCCTTAGCCTCACGGCGTCTGAATTCTTTGAACCTCTGAATAATGGACAGGGTGAAGCCGAAGATCAGCACAAAAGTACCCAGCCATAACAAATTGATATACGGAAATTCTATAGCCTTAAGGATGATATAATCCATGATAGGTTTGCGGGTTGCAGAGCTAATAACAAACAACATGCTCTTAGGATCATTTGGATCCTGAATCACACGATCGAATAATACCATCACGCCAGCCTGATTGATCACTGACTCTTTAAAACGAATCTGATCTTCGCTGATAAATTCAGGTCGGGCAATAAAGGTATCGCCCAGATTGCTGACAATGATTTCTGCTTGCAAATGCAATCTCTGCGTTGCTCCCGGAGCCTCAAGCACATTGATCTTCTGAAGCGTTAACTGACGATTGCCATCAGCAGTTGGAAACGACTCCCCTATTCTAACGGTATCTGTAGCAAAGTTCTCAAATTCTTTCTCAACCTGCTCTTCCATACTGCTCTCGTAAGTGATATGCGTAAAGATATCGCGGGTTAAGAAATGCCTGGTATCTGGATTACTGATCAGACCCATTTTAGGGTTATTCTGACTATTAGGTTTTAAGATAAACGAATCGCGTATCTGACCTTTT
The DNA here is from genome assembly GCA_027490055.1 of Bacteroidota bacterium. GTDB lineage: Bacteria > Bacteroidota > Bacteroidia > NS11-12g > UBA955 > JABMMZ01. Next base: position 16,809 of record JAIXYV010000031.1, read on the forward strand.
TCATCTAAGACATCGTATTTAACCTCAAAGTATTTATTTGGTTTTTCCTCACTAACATTTCTGAAAGTGGCTCTCAGTTTGCCATCAGCAAACATGGTCTTCTTATTTTTAACCAGCAGTATGTTTTCCTTGTTATTGGTCTTAGCCGTTTGGTCGACTTTACCATCTGCTGTTGTTTCGGCAAAATAACCAGTACCACTGTTGTTGACGCTCAGTACTTTTTTATTAACCGATGATACCAAGACACCGATCATCATCAATCCGAAACCGACGTGAGCGATACTGCCACCAGCAACTTTAATTTTACCTTTCAATCCAACTATCAGGTAGTGTAAATTTCCGGTAACCGCGTATAAACTGGCAATCAGGAATAAGAGGTACTCTACTTTCCAGATATTGAAAAGGAATAATGCTCCAACCGCTAAAATAATTGCTACTAATAACGAATTAGCAATTGACTCCAGCACCTTTTTAACATCCGACTGCTTGTATTTAAAATACTGACCAATGGCTGTAAGAATAACAATCGCCATGGCAAACCATATCTGAACAGCGTTGTAATAATCTGGTCCCGCCGAGGCTTTACTGGTGCCAAACAATTTGTTGAACACCGGAATACTTGTCATCGTGATGATCTGAAAGCCCGAGAGCAACAGAACCATACTTCCGACAAACATCCAGAACTCTCTGCTATATAATTTATCTGTTTCTATGTTCGTGCCGTATACCTTGAACAGGTTATAGATAAACCAGGATGTAGCGGCTAGAAAGATGATAGTGCCTATAACACTTATAACGAAAGTATCGGTTTTAAAATCTACCAGAGCCAGCACCATGATGGCCAGAAAGCCAATCAGAAAATACAGCCAGGCATGTATTCGCTTTTTAAAGGTCAGGGCAAAGGTGAGGAATATAAACAGGAACAATAAAAGCAGTAACTGTCCGGATAATCCAAGATCGGTGAAAGAGTGCACACTGGCATTTCCTAAGACACCACTTCTTGTCAGGAAGGTCGCGTAAAGGACCATAAAGAACGAGAAGACGGTCATTACCAAAGTTAGGACAGGATATTTACCAGTTGATTTATTAATGAGCAATAGGTGGGTAGCTGTTATCATTAGCAACCAAGGCATGAGGGACGCATTTTCAACGGGATCCCAGGCCCAGTAACCTCCAAAATTCAAACTTTCATAAGCCCAGTAACCTCCCATGATGATACCAGTTCCGAGAACCAGAACAGCTACCAGCGCCCAAGGCAAAGCTGGGATAGTCCATTCCTTTGTTCTGCGCGTCCACAAACCTGCAAATGCAAAAGCAAAAGGCACGATGGTAGCAGCAAAACCAAAAAACAAAGTTGGAGGGTGAATCACCATCCAGTAATTCTGAAGCAAAGGATTTAGGCCATTGCCATCTTTAAATATTTGCAGGTAATTAGCCTTTCCTACTTTTTCGAGAACAGGAATTAATAGTGCTTCAGGGTTGTGCTCGCGCATTAACTGAAACGGACTGCTACCAATTTTGAAATCGCCGATATTGAAACCCAGTAGCATACTGCCGAGAACAACCTGAGCCAGCGCAATTACCGCCAGAACTGGCGCCTGCCAGGAACCAGCTTTTCTAATTAAAATCAGACCCAGGAAAGCATGCCAGAACATCCACAGCAGGAAACTACCTTCCTGACCTTCCCAGAAACATGAAATCATGTAATAGACTGGTAGTTCGGTAGACGAATGCTGATACGCATACTGGTACTCGAAGTAATGCTGATGTATGATGAAAAATAATGTAAAAAATATGAGTACTACGGCGAAAGAGTGGATATAGAACATCCATCTGCCCAGGTTTTTTAAAGCGTCGTCGTTCTTATTGACAGAAAATGCATAGGCAATAGTAGAAACCAGTGCCGACACGAAGGCAAGCACCACCGCGAAGTGGCCCAGATTGCCGATGAACAGATGTTCGTTGTTAAAAATAATTGTTTCCAAATCCTATTTCTTTTCGTACTTACTTGGGCACTTTTTAAGAATATCCTTGGCTTCGAAATGATCGCCTCGGGTATACCCGATGAGCACCACTTTATCAGTCTTTTCAAGGTCAGTTGGCTTGGCATTTCTATAAATTACTTTTTTCTCCATACCAGTTGTGTCGCTGGCATAGAATTCAAAGTAATTAGGATCTGTCTGCGGATCGTAAATCTGAGGTTTAGTTTTGCTAAGTGTCGTTACCACATGCAGTTTCATATCTGGCTTTTCAAGGGCAATGGCATCGGCCTCTGCAAAGCATACATATTTGCTGGTATCGCCGTAGAAACTGACACCTAAAGCCAGTCCGACAGAAATAACGATGATTATTACAATGTGTACCGGTTTCATTATTGATTATCCTCCAGTTGTTTGATTTTTCTGTCGAGTCTGATCAGATACAGAACGATTAAAAGGAATATGATAGCTAGGATACCTACCACTACATATATTTTCCCTGAACTTCTGAACAGAGATTCGTTGTTTTGTGCTGCTGCATTGAGCATCACACTAAGAAATAATATGCTTAGAGAAACTTTCTTCATTTTTCTTGTTATAAAGTAATAAGGTTGTACGGGCTCTTAATTCTGCAATCCAGACAAACAGAAGCGTCCATCCGATAACAGCAGGATAGAACACATGCTGAATATTATTGGTATTGTTATAGGTTTTGAAATTCACCGACTCGCCACTTCCAGGATGAATACTGAACTGAGACAGTTTTGGCATGACATAAATCAGGGAAATGAACAGCGGGAAAATAAACACATTAAAGACGGCTTGCAGTCTGGCTCTTTTTTCAGGATCATTGATAGAGCGACCCATTAACCAGTAGCCCAGATACATCGCCATACCTGCTGCCACACCATTCAATTTCGGATCGTTCGTCCATGGTGTACCCCAGGTGTTGTAGGCCCAGAACATCCCGGTAAACAAACCACAGAAACCCATCAAAATACCTACATTGGTTAGCTCGGTGGCATACACATCGCGTTTTTGTGTAGGCTTGTTCAGATAAATGATGCTATTCACCCAGGCAGCTGCCAGAATCAGCATCATACCAAACCACATTGGCACGTGGTAAAACAGGTTACGGATGGTTTCATCCAGAATACCGACATCGGTAGGCAGATTAATCAGCATCCCGTAAATCAGCGAATAACCGACGATAAGGACGGCTAAAATTTTATACCAGGCGTTGGGAATTCTTAGCATGACTCTTTTACGTTGCGAAATTAGATATATTTTACCGAATAAAGTGTATAATTTTATTGAAATTGCTGATAAATATTAGTGATGATAATATGACCTTTGTGCCCACTATCAGATACAGTTATCATGTTTAAAATTGCACGTTCGGTCTTATTTTTAATGTCGGCAGAAAAAGCCCACCATGTCACCCTCACCCTACTTAACATTGTCGTAAAAACCCCCATTATCGGGCATCTTTTCAAGGCCATGTGGCGCAATACCAATGCTCAGGGTGTTGATTTCGCTGGATTGCATTTCCCTAACCGTGTTGGTTTAGCGGCCGGATTTGACAAGAATGCCAAATATCTGGAAGTAATGAAAGCCTTGGGGTTTGGACATGTCGAAATAGGCACTGTTACCCCAAAAGCTCAGCCAGGCAACGACAAACCACGCCTGTTCAGACTGGTAAAAGACGAGGCCATCATTAACCGTATGGGCTTTAATAACGATGGTGTTGACATCATTGCCGAACGGTTAAAAAACAGACCTGCCAATCTCATTGTTGGTGGCAATATCGGAAAAAATAAAGTGACCTCTAATGAGGATGCTGTTAACGATTATAAAATCTGCTTTGATAAACTTTACCCTTACGTGGATTATTTCACGGTAAACGTTAGCAGTCCGAATACCCCGGGACTAAGAGCTTTGCAAGACCGCGGACCATTGACGGAAATACTTAATGCCTTAATGAGCATGCGTGCTGATTTTGTCAAACAAGGAAAAAAACAACTGCCAATACTTTTGAAAATTGCCCCGGATTTAAATCAGGAGCAACTCGATGATATTGTTGCTTTGACATTAGAAACTAAAATCGACGGTCTGGTAGCCACAAACACTACGATCAGTCGCGAAGGCTTAAGCACCGACAAAGCCACTGTGGAAGCCATAGGCGCTGGTGGACTGAGTGGTAAGCCAGTAAAAGAAAAATCGACGGAAGTGCTAAGTTACCTGTGTCAGAAATTTGAAGGCAAAGTGCCAGTCATCGGCGTTGGAGGTATTCACTCCAAAGCCGACGCTGACGAAAAATTTAAAGCAGGTGCCGGATTGGTTCAGGTGTATTCCGGCTTTATTTATGAGGGACCGGCTTTGGTAAAAGCCATTGCCTCTTAGTACATCAAATAATAAATAGTATTGGTTTCAGGATGGATGATGTAGTAAACAGAACTATTGTCCTCCATTACAATCACCCCTGACATGTCGCGCTGCCCGGGAGAAAAAACCACATCTGTTTTTGATACAGCATAGTCTAGTTTATTGCCTAAGGCGTCCAGCTTTTTATCTGCATTGTCCATCTTTTTAGCAAACTTATCTAATTTAGACAAAGTACCGCTATTCGCTATCATTTCTTCTCCTAAAGGATTCACTTCAACTTCTATCTCAGGCTCAAGTTTAATTGGTTTAGAAGATTTGACAGTCCCAGTTTTATAGTCCATAACAGAATAAAAACCTTCGTTGTTTTTATAGCTGATAAAATGGATGTCGTTATTTCTGAAACTCTGGAAAGGGAATTTGTTGTAGTATTTCAAAAGGAAAGACAATTCGACATTTCTCATCATGGCAACACCTCCGTTAATACGGATATTGCTTTTTTCTTTCTTAAGATTTTTTACAGTAGTGATGATGCCATTCTTATCCGTTTCAATAGAAATAAAATCATAGATCGTCAACATCCTTGAATCGCTGTTATCTTCGGTATCCAGAATAAATTCGGCAGCAGAGACGCCACTTGATTTAGCATAACTTTCGCCTAGGATCACAAATCCAGTTGGCGTTGCCTCAATAGATTCTACCAGGAAATCGGTTTTGCCATTGAACATAAAATCGCCTTTATCTACCGGACCAACTTTGGTTTTTAAATCTGTCCATGTCAAATTATTAGCAGCCAATTTCTCGCCCTTGGTATTGAGTTTCAGGAAGAATAAACCCTCAGATGTTTTGGCATTATACCACAAACCTTTAAAGTATAAACCAGCCGCTACAATCTCGCCATTGCTATAGTTGATATCGGTTGGGTAATAGGTGAAATCGACGCCGCTCATTGGATAAGAACCTGTTAAAGCAGCGGTATTAGAATATACTTCCATACGGGCTGAAAAGGTTTTTTTCTTGTACTCACTCTGAGATACGAACAGCACACAGCCTTCGTTAAAAGGCACAATTGTTTTGATATCTGAAGCAGGTTTATTCATCCCATCTTCGGCATAAGAACCCAGCACTTTTGCATCGGCAGACAACGCCAGTAACTGGTAACCTTGGTTGACTAATTTAGTGGTATTAGGTTTAGGGCGTTCGTACAAACTGTAGTTTCTTACAACGAAGAGTACGTTAGCTTCAGACAACACCCATTTAAACATAGTCCCATACGATTCCAGATCATTGACATCGCCTTTATAGGCACTTTGTGAAACGATATTGGCATTCTCATCAAAGCTTACCAGTTCGATAGATTCTTCAGAAGAATTATAAAACATCGCGATGGCTTTTTTAGAGTTTGACACCACATCTACGAGGTAGGTGCCAGGACTAACAGCAAAGATCTGACGACCCGCTTTAGCGTCCCCCAGAATGTTAACGGCATAAATGTTTTTATTGTCGATATCACGGTATTCACTGAATGAAATACAAATAGCTTTGTTACCAGCTTTATAGATACCTCTGATATCCTCCGATTTCAGATGTGTAAGTGTTTGTTGATCTTGTGCATTGATGGTCAGACTCATGACCGCAAATGCTAATATTAAAAGTCTTTTCATGACGGGAGATTGAATTAATTAATAAATGAAAATTGAAGATTGCTGGTGACATTATTATACTGGTACAACAGAACACCCTGCTCGGTTACCATGACACCTTCGCGGTATATTTGACCGGCCTTACCTGTATAGTCGCTTTCAATTGGCACATAGGTGATATTGCTGCCTGAATTGCCAATAGCTTTACCGAAATACACGCGCGTAGCCGCATTGTCAATAGCTTCACCATCCTTAATGGTATTGACATACTGGAATCCGTGATTGAAATTTCGCACGATCAGATCATTGCCTTTAAAGCCCTGAAAAGACATCGCATGAATGTTCATCATTTCTTCGTATACATAATCGATACTGCCTTTAAAAAAGCCTTTCATCTGATACATCTTTTTTGGTTTCCAGATGCTTTTGGCTTTTTCTAACTCAAGATCGCCAACTGTTAACAGATAAAGATCACCCAAGGTTAAATCGGCATTAATAGAAGTACTAGCCATGGTACTGGTACCTGCAGGCGTAGTTATTTCGTATTGTTTCAGCAAATAGCTTTCTCCCACCATAACGATGTCAGAACCATTTTCCTTAATGTCGATAATTCTCATTCCTGGATTTTCAGTGTATAGCAGCGTTCCATCTTCTTTCTTTATACCAAACTTATCGTTAAGCGCTTTATTTTCAAGGAACACATTGGTCACTACCGAACCATCTGTTTTAATCTTCATGTAATTTGTTCCCAATGGAATCAATGGATAGATTGTACTGGCTGGTTTGCCATAATCGGCCACTACAAAAGCAGAACCATCGTTCAGGACTTTCAACATATACGGATTAAAAAACGGCGGCAGCGTTAGCAAAGTGTTTGAGACAACTTTTCCATCTGCATCCAGGAATATCATGCTAACCGGACCATCAACTGCAAAAGCATTTTTAAGATAGCGGCTCATTAGGATAACGCCATTTTTGCTGCCATTGGCTAACATTAACTGATTCTTACCTTTTTCAGGTGTCAGGGTATAGGCCCACTGACGAGCGCATTTAATATCGAACTTCTCAGTGGTATGACCCATTTTATCGTCTTTGAAAGAACGACTCAGATAGAAAGAAGCGCCATCACAATCCTGTATATAAGTATCGTAACTGAAACTCTGCTTATCTTCGAATTCTGTAGAGGAAATCTCTTTACCATCCTTGTCGACACTTAAAAGAATCCCGGTATTGCCATCAATAAAATAGAAAACGGTATTGGTACCGACAGCTGCACAAGAACGAATTTTAAGGGAATTTTTTAAAGGCACTTCGATCATATTTAAATGAGCGCCTTTAAGATTGTATAGATTCAACTCGAAACTTTTGGCATCTTTAGAGGTGTTGAAAGTGTAAACGAGGTTTTTGCTGTAATCGATCTGATCAAAATAGTCGATTCGGTATGGTGCTTGCCAGCTCACCTGAGCATTCATTGAAAACATCTGCAGCAAGAGGCACAAAGCCAGCAGACGATAGGTCATTTTATTCATAATAGAACTAAGATTATCAGGCAAATATGCTACTATTTAGCCGATTTTAACCAATTAAAATGTCATAAAAAAATTGCATCACAAGAGAGGTGACTCTCAGTTGCTTACAACATCATCCTGAATAATAATGCTCGGTTTAAAGAAATTTCATAATGAAAATCAGCAGTCCTACTACCATAGTAGCGGCCAGAATCCCCTTACTTATTAAATCTTTATCAAATTTCAAGAAAAGAAAAAACAAGCCCAGATTACCTACCAGAGCAATGCTTAAAATAGGTGAAAGGATTTTTCCATTCACAAAAATATTAAAGTAATCCGCCACAGAAAAACCCGGATTACTGGTTAGAAATACAATCAATGAAATTACAAAAGCTGTAAGAATGCCTATACTCAGGCCCATATAAAACTGTTTCTTATCACTCATGCATCAGTTGTTTTAAATGTTGAATAACGCCGTTGGAGGTCAGGTCGAACTTAGTAGGCACCACACTGACATACCCATTATCTATCGCCCATAAATCTGTGTCGTTGTCATCGGCCTCGAGGTTAATAAATTTACCTGTCATCCAGTAGTAGGTGCGACCAGAAGGATCTTGTCTTTCGTCAAAATTCTCGGCATACTTAGCACTTGCCTGACGACAAACTCTAACCCCCTTAATGGTATCAGATTTTGGCATATTAACATTAAGCAAGGTGCCGTATGGCAGAGGATGTTCTAATATTTTGCTGGCGATTTGTCTGACATATTTGCGGCAGTGACTAAAATCGGCGTCGTTGCTGTAATCGCAGAGCGAGAAACCAATAGCTTGTACGCCATCTACAGCTGCTTCTACCGCTGCACTCATAGTACCGGAATAGATGACATTGATGCTGTAATTCGGACCGTGATTGATGCCTGACACCATGATATCCGGGCGTCTGTCGCAGACCTTATCCAATGCCAGTTTAACACAATCTGCTGGTGTACCGCTGCACTCGAAGGCTTTTATATCACCAAAGATTTTATTGGGCGTTAAGCGCAGAGGTACGGTGACCGTAATAGCGTGTCCCATGGCACTCTGAGGCTTATCAGGAGCAACAACAATCACTTCGCCAATTGCTGACATTTCTTCGACCAAAACACGAAGGCCTGGTGCTGTAATGCCATCATCATTGGAAATTAGTATAAGAGGTTTTTGACTCAATGTTGCTGTATTAAATAGACAAAGATTTTCCGTAACGAGGCGCCAGATTCACCAGCATATCTTTAGTCATAGCATCCAAATCGAAAGCCGGTTTCCAACCCCAGTCTTGTCTGGCTTCTGTATCATCGATACTGTTTGGCCAGCTATCTGCGATTGCCTGACGGTGATCCGGATTGTATTCGGTAGTAAAATCAGGGATGTATTTTTTAATAGATTCAGTAATTTCTTTTGGAGAGAAACTCATTCCAGCCAGATTATAACTGCTTCTGATTTTAATTTGTTCTGCAGGTGCATGCATGATATCCAGAGTCGCTTTAAGTGCATCTGGCATATAGAGCATTGGCAACTCTGTGTGATCTCCCAGGAAGCAATTGTGCTTGCCTGTTGTAAGTGCATCGTGGTAGATACTTACCGCATAGTCTGTTGTTCCACCACCTGGATCACTTTTGTGACCAATTAAACCAGGGTATCTTAAACTGCGCACATCAACGCCGCGTTTCTGAAAATAGTATTCGCAGTAGCGTTCGCCAGCCAGTTTAGAAATGCCGTAAATAGTATTTGGATCCATCACACAATTCTGAGGCGTGTGATTCACTGGCGTGTTCGGACCGAAAACGGCGATAGAACTTGGCCAGTAAACGCGACCGATTTTAAAATCAACTGCAGCATCAAGCACGTTAAACAAACCATCCATATTTAAAGTCCACCCCAACTTCGGCTTAGCCTCTGCTGTAGCACTTAAAAGTGCCGCCAGATGATAGACTTGAGAAGGGCGATGTTTTTCTAAAATTTCGGTGAATCTGGCTTTATCTAAAATATCCAGATCTTCGAACACACCTGTTTGGAAAACTTCGTGATCGCTCTTTCTGATATCTGAGGCTACCACGTTCGCTTCTCCGTAAATATTTCTTAATGATTCAACGAGTTCGGTACCTAACTGACCGCAGGAACCTATTACTAAAACTTTTTCTGACATTATTCGGTAATTTGAGCACAAATGTACTCGCTAAAGTTAAAAGTAAAAAGTAAAAAATACGCTTTACTGCGGATTCATCCACAAAGGTTATTTTTAAAAAACAATTATCTTTGCCGCAATGTTTACCATTCTGATCCCGACCTGGAACAATCTGCCCTACTTAAAAGTTTGCGTAGACAGTATTATCAAGAACTCGACTTTCAGTCATCAGATCATTGTACACATTAACGAAGGACACGATGGCACTAAGGAATGGGTTGAAGAACAAGGACTGGCGCACACCTTCAGCGATCACAATGTTGGTGTTTGCAAGGCCCTTAATCAGGCATCCCGATTAGCGACCACAAAATACATCTGCTATTTTAACGATGACATGTATGCTTTACCGGGCTGGGACTACCATCTGGCAAAAGACATAGAAAGCATTGGTCATAAAAACTTCTTCATTTCTGCTACCATGATAGAGCCTAAAAAAGGCAAGGATAAGAACATCATTCAGGGGCATGATTTTGGCGATCTGAGCAATTTCAGAGAGCGTGAATTGATTCAGAATTATAAGGATTTGAGCATGCACGACTGGAGTGGCGCCAGCTGGCCTCCCAATGTTGTTCCAATTGAATTATGGGAAAAAGTGGGCGGCTATAGCGACGAATTCAGTCCGGGTATGTACAGCGACCCCGACTTCTCGATGAAACTCTGGGAGGCTGGTGTGAGATATTTTAAAGGCATTGGCGAAAGCAGAGTTTACCATTTCATGAGTAAATCCACTGGTAAAGTCGACCGCAACGATGGCCGTAAAACCTTTATCAGAAAATGGAAAATTACGCCAGGCTATTTCTACAGAAACATGCTGAAAATGGGTCATGAGTGGAAAGGCGAGTTAAAAAATCCATTCAAAGGTCTCTTCTATCTCGCCTCTAAACTCAAGGTGTTTTATAAGTCTGTTTTCTAATTTGACTGCTTAACAAATCGCGCTGTATAACAGCGGGTGTCAGTCATTACTTTTAGACAATACATGCCATCAGTTAAAGCAATGATATCGATGGCCTCTCCTACTGAATTTTTTCCTGATAAGATCAGCTTACCTGACAAATCAAAACATTCGAAGGTATAAGCTTCTGTAAAATCAGAAATCGTTAATTGATGACTGGCAGGATTGGGATATACATTTAAACTGGCAATGGTATTAGATGCTAAACCAGAACCAAAACTACAGCCAACATAAACAGTGCGACAAATCTGAGTATCACAACCATTCAAGGTATCGCTGATGGTTAAACAAACCTTTTTGAAACCCTTGCTCGCAACTGCTTGTCGCATATACGTTGAGTTAGAACTGACAGTAGAATCGACCGTCCATTTGACTGTATAAAAATTAGCTGCTGCAGGGTTTTTAAAGATGAGTTTACCCACTACACCTCTAAATGGTGATGCCCCCATATAATAACAGGAATCGGATAACACTATATTGCTAATTTGAGGCTGAAATGGCAGACAATTAATACAATCAGCAAAGACGGTTTTACAAATAAAGGTATCACACATCTTAACTGTATCTGTAATTCGAACGCAGATCTCGTAATTGGTTTTTGAATACACCATTCTGGAAGTGCTGTAGTAATTAGCACCAACTGGAGTGTTGTTAATGTACCATTGGTAGCGATAACTTAAATCAGGCGTACCATTCATAAGTACCGCGCCTTTTACAAAATAGTTCTTCTTGTTTTGAATACACGAATCATTGGCATAGAGATAAATATTTTTAGCTTTAAAATTACAATTATTAATACATGTTACATTAAATGTATTGCATCTTGAAGTATCGCAATTATTAAAGGTATCTATAATATCGACACACATTTTATAGGTGCCATTTTTTGTAATGACCTGCATAAAATTATACCCACCCGTTTTCCTTAAAGTATCGTTGATATACCATTTTGTCTGAAACCTGCCGAAGGTACCTCCATTGGTGCTCAGGTTGCAATTAATGGAGTTGTTTTGGATAAAGGAATGGTCTTTTTTACAGCTATCTTCAAAATCAGCGAGAATGGGTAATGCATTCCAGTCGCAATCCTTAAAACAGTTAAAGGTAATTTGTTTGGTAATGATGGTATCGCAATTGTTATTATTGTCTTTCAGATAAAGCTGAACCAGATAAGTGCCGTTGGATGCGGGATAATAGAGGTAGGTTGACTGAGAGGACACCCAGTTAATCTGAGAGCCCAGCACGCTCCACGAATATTGAATACCGCTGGTATTGGCTAAAAAGACACTCCCGTTAAGTGTCTTGTAATTGCCGCTGCAATTCTGTGTGACTGAGAATTGTTGAATGCGCGATTTCCAGTTACAGGCTGCTTCAGAATGTAAAGCAGCAAAAAAGATAAATGCCAATAAGGATGCTTGTCTAAAAATTTTCATATTAAAAAAAAAAAAAAAAAATAGACGAAGCAATTTACATTATGTGACATTTTACTGTCAGAAAGATTTAATTGCTTTAATTTTTATACAACAAACCTGCCGCATACTCGGCCATGATAAAAGCTTTACGGTTCTTAACCGCTATATCAATTAACTTAATTTGAGCAGAGATGTAACTGAGTTCGCGGGCATTGATCATAAACAAAGAACTTTCCCCATTATTGAAAATATTCTTCTCGGCTTCCAGCAAATCGGCATAGTTTCTAACTGTTCCATTATATAGTTCCAGCTGATCCGCTGTTGCTGTATATTCATTAATAGCAGTATTGGTCTTTGTTAAAATCTCGTTAGACTTAAATGCCATGTTATATTCCGTCTCTTTGATTTTGAAACGGGTGATAGCCAAATCTCCGCGCTCTTTACGAAACAACAAAGGCATGCTGAAAGTCATTCCAAATTTATAATCGTTAGTCGACCAGTTGGCAACTTGATTACCTGCCGTTACAGGCTGATAGCTTAAATTAAGTAGAGGTTTCAGTTGCTCTTTCTTCCATCTTTTCTCGACCAGAAGCTGATCTCTTTTCAGGTTATAAATTTGGTATTCCGGATGCTGCAAGTACCATTCATTTCCGAGCATTTCAATCTCATCAGCAATAGACAGAACAGAATCTAACTCAACTGGTATGGTATTCAAACCAAGCTCAACTGGACGCAGAGCATTATCCCATAAGTATAAAGACAATTCGACGCCAGCATTTTTAAATGCCAGTTCAGATTGCATTAAACTAAGTTGTCTTTCCTGAAATTGAATAGACGCTTCGAGGGTATCCACACTAGGACGATCGCCGAACTCAGCTGCAGATTTTACAGCTTGTAACCTTTCGAAGGCCGCTACTTTAGCCTGACGAAAAACATTCAACTGATGGTATGCGGCAAACCAGTTCCAGTAAGATTTACCGGCATCGTAAAGCAATTGATTCAGCAGCGCCTGACGTTCCACTTTACCAGAGTTCATTTGAATTTTTGCTTGTGCCAATACCGCTCTTCTTTCGTCAATGAGTAAACCCTGACCAACAGAAAGTGTCAACCCAGCATACAATAATCCAGCATCTGGCAGGGCATTTTCAGGGTTTAAATTTAGACCGCGGTTATAGTCGTATCCCGACTTAAGTTCTAATCCCGCCATAGTTGGAATTGAAACACCAGCACTCATCAAATTAAAATAGTTGGTATTTTTATAGAACTTATCTTCGGTGGTGGCTTTTAGTTTAGGATCAAAATTTCCTCTTGCTTTTTGCAGATAGGCCTTAGCATAATCATTTCTTAAGTCGGCCGTTTTAGCCAAAGGATGATTCTTTAGCACTATTTGAAAATACTGATCCACACTCATTCGAATTGCGGTATCCGATTGTGCACTTAGAACAAATGAGGCAGACAGGCAAATTAATAAGAGTAATTGTCTCATTTCTTAGCTGGTTTTTGAGTGCCTTTATTTTTATAAAAATCGGGAGGGAAACCGTTAATTTTTCGCCATAGTTCGTACCATACCGGCACATCTTTCAAGAGCATCATAGAGTTAACACCGCCACCAATTCTGAGGTCTTTAGGCCATGGATGATCGTTTTTATCTGGCACTACGAGTAGACGGTATTTACCGTTCTCGCTGATGAAATTATCGATGGCAACTACTTTACCGCCATAGGTACCATAGGAAACACTAGGCCATCCAGAGAATACAATTGCCGGCCATCCATCGAATTGTACTCTGACGATACTTCCTTTTTCTAAAAGAGGCACATCTATTGGGGCTACATAAATCTCGACCGCTAATTCGAAGTTAGCTGGCATGATACTAATAATCTCAGCACCTTCTTTAATGGTTTCGCCCAGACCGGTTTTAATTGCCTTGGTAATGAAACCATCCTGAGGAGCGAGGATATAATACATCCCCGAGCGCACCACATAATTGACGTACTGGTTTTGCATTTTAGTAACGGCCGCTTCAGCATCATACATATTAGACATGGCTGAAAACTTATCTGATTCACTTTTAGAAATCTTATCTGAGTAATCGGCATTAATAGACGACAGTTCAATCTTAGCATTTAAAATCTGATTGCGTGAGCTAAGCAATTTGTTTTCCTGAGCAATCACTTTAGCCTGAGTTTCCTGAAGTTTCAATTTACGCGACTCGAGATCGGTGAGTGATTTCAGACCTTTGGCATAGAGTTCCTTCATACGGGTAAACTGTTCGTTTGCCACTTCCAGATTGGTTCTGGAAGCCACTAAATCTATACTATCACTTTTTACCGTCAGGTAAGCCTGCATCAGCTTGTTATACGCTTGTTCCCGCTTAAGTTTTAGTCCTTGAGTAAGTGCGAGAATCTGATTATCATTAGCTTTAATTTTTTCCATGTAAGAACTAACGCTAAGCTCTTTCGATTTCAATTGCTCGTCGGTTCTCTCGATAAGGTTTGGATCGAAATAATCGTCTTTAATCTCTGAGATAAAAAGTATGGTATCTCCTTTTTTAACCCTGTCGCCCTCCTGCACATACCACTTCTCTATTTTACCTGCAATAACAGAATGAATGGTTTGAGGACGTTGATCAGGCCTTAAAGCCGTGACATTTCCGAGCGCTCGTATGTTTTGTGTCCAGGGTAGCATAAGCACTACGACTATCGGAATAAAGAGGAACAGAATCAGTCTTGGAAGAATGCGCATAGTTGGGCGCGTTTCCATAAGAGCAAAAGATCTGTAGTGCGCCTCTTTTATTTTTATTTTAATACTGTTAGGTGAAATGTTCAGCATAATTATTTTTCAGTTTTAGATGATTTAACTTCAATGACTTGTTGACAGGCATTTTTCATATCTTCATTAACAGAGGAGCATATTACCGTCCATGGTGTATCAGAAGCTGTCAGTGATGAAACGATTTTCAGACGATCATTAATCTCTATAAACTCCATGCCATTTTCAATCAGCAATAATCTAGGGCGGTGAACGATACTACGGGCCAGTAATATTTTTTGGATAATACTTTTCGGCAGTTTCATGCCATCGACACCGAGGCGGGTATCCAAGCCATACGATTGTTGTTGAACAAAATCAGTAAGATTCGTTAATCCTATTGCCCAAAGCACATCGTCATTAGTTACACCTGGTCGCCCAAGAGTAATATTATCCAATAAAGATCCATCAAAAATATGTTCATGATTTAAGCGAACACCAATTCTGGCATACAACTCATTAGAATTAAAATTGGCCATTGGGAGCTTATCAATACAGACTGTTCCTTCAGTGGCTTCGTAAATGCCCGCGATTATGTATAGTAAAGATGTTTTACCCGAGCCACTTTTTCCAGTGAGACAAGTATGTTGCCCTGCTTCAACCATCATTGAAAAATCATTAATAACTGGCTTACCTGTATCACTATGTGTAAAGCAAAGATTTTTTACTTCGACACTTAGTGGTGCGGTGTCATCGATAGTTTGAGAACCATTAGACGTAGAATCTATTTCAAGGTCGGTTACATATCCGATTTTCTCAAGTGCCGTAATGACATCATAAATATTTTCAATACTCAAAATCAGTTTCTCAACCGAATTAATAACGAGGAGAATAATGATCTCGGCAGCGATAAACTGACCAATATTCATTTGCTGATTCAGCACCAGCAGTCCTCCAATTAAAAGTAATCCAGCAGCAACCAAAGATTTGAAAATTATAAGCAGCAGATATTGCTGGCGAAGAACCTTAAAATGGCTTTCGCGCGATTCTAGATAACCCATCACATTATCATCCGTTCGCTTTACTGGCAAATCAGAAGATGGCGACATTTTAAAAGACATGCGTGTATTCGCAATGTCTTCAAGCCAGGATACCACCTTGTATTTGTATTTAGACTCTCGCATACTGGTTTGTAGGCCTGCAATTCCAGTATACTTAAATATTGCTAAAACCAGCAAGAACAGTCCTAGTCCAAATAAGATGAAGAAAGGGTGATAAAACGACAGCAGAATAAGACCGAAAATAATCTGTAAAGTAGCAGTTGAAAAATCAATCAATACTTTAGACATGCCCTTTTGAATAGATACCGTATCGAAGAATCTGTTCATAAGCTCAGGAGCACTTTCCTTATCTATTACAGAAGCTTTAATGCGGGGCAAACGGAAGGTGAATTCGAAAGCCGCACGAGCAAATATTTTTTGTTGTAATGTTTCGATGATACGCATCTGTGCCAATTGCAAACCACCTGTTAATAAAACTCCCAGCACAACAATAACGACCAGTACTATCCAGGAAGTTGAAACCTGTCCACCCTGAATAAGGTTGACGATTGCCTGAATACCCAGAGGAATTGAGAGATTTACCAATCCATGAAAGATGGCATAATAGTAGACGCGACCAATATCTTTTTTATCAGCTTTGAGCAGTCGCCTGAAACGTTGTATTGGAGTGAGTAATTTCATTAGTGTTTAATGGTTTTTAGGACCATATCCATGAAGAATTTACAGATATAATCGTTGTTTTTTTGTTTATTGGTTAAGGCTGGCAAATGTTGAGCATAGAACTTCTGAAGGTGAACACTTTCGATAACACTAGACACCAGCATGTTGGGATACTTATATTTTGGCGCGATTTCTTGTATGATGAGACTAACGCGTCCAACGAATTGTTTATAGGCCATAAAGGCGCCTTCCTGATTAATTTTATCCACGGATTTACAGAGATAAGATTTAGACGATTCAAAGTTAACGATTCTACTTAGCAAAAAGACATTAAAATTACCAGAGGTGTCTTCTTTTTCAAGTTCCTCTGTAATGAGTATAATCGCTCTTTCGAGACGTTTCTCAGGCGATTGGATATTATTGAGCGACAGAACGAGGCGGTATTCCATCCATGCCCAGTACCAGGAAGACAAGTACATTAACAGCTTGCTTTTACTTTCAAAATACCTGTAAACAGAGGCCTCATTGGAACCAATTTTTTGACCAAGTTTGCGAAAAGTAAAATCCTCAAAACCAAGCTCGTCTATCATCTCGATACCATGGCGAATGATATTAAGTCCCAGCTCGCTCGACTCAGGATCCTTGATATACAAGGAATCACTTACCTGCAAACGTATTTTAGAAAGAATGGACTCCATAATACTTATCTCTGCAAATATAATAGTATTACTATTAGTTTTGTTATTATTTTTATCTATAATGCAATTATTACTTTTACAATTGATTTATAAACTGCAACTTCGGACAATAAAGCAACAAAAAAAAGCCGGAACTGTTTGCACAATCCCGGCCAATATTCGATTAAAAATACCTATTCTACTACTAATTTCACAGAAAATAACTGCCCTTTAGACAAGACATTGACTGCGTAAATACCCTGACTTAATTCTGAGACATCCAGGAGGATTTCTTCCTGATTCGCAGCAGTATAGGTTTGTACACACTGACCCGCAACATTGTATACCATAATCTTGTCGCCATTCGAAAAATCATGCTTAAGTCTGGCCTGCTGACTTGTTGGATTAGGATAAATAGTCAGAGGTTGCGACTTGTAAAGCACATTGTCAATATCCGTTAAGGCCAGCGTGCAATATACGGTATTGGTACTGCCGGCATAGTTGTTATCATAGAAAACAGAAGCCGTGTTCTTTAAGTAATAGCCTTTGCTTAGTGGCTTGGTATTGACTTTAAAACCGATGTAGGCACCGCTGTTCATGTTCTCGTAATCTTTAGTTGGATTTGGCGATAATTTGATATTGGGAAAATGCCAGATAATAATGCCTTTGTATGAATTGTTCGGATCCGTTTGTAATTCGGTGTAATAGGCTTTGTTACTGCCCGTCTCCTGAATGTAGGACATATCCAGATTCAGATCCAGTGTGTCGATAACGACAGCATAGAAAACGGTATCCGTGCTAAAATTATTAAATGAAATATTGTATCTCAGATCTCTGTCTTCACTTGCCAGATAAGTAACTGAATCTCCCAGCACCGGAGTTGGATAAACATCTTTTCTGAAAGCTGCAATGCCACCATTTGCGCCATTCACTTCCTGAGGAATGGAATCAAAATCATCTTCTACATAACTTGAACTACCTGTTGAAATGCTTGAAGAGACCATGGCATCAAACTGAAAACTCTTATCAAACTGAGTTGCACTAGGCAAGGCAGAGTAAAGAATGGTTTTTCTTTCACCGGGCACCAGATTGGTATAGTTCCACTGAACCACCGAATCGTTGACACTGGTTTGAGCAGGCACACAGTATTCGCCGCTGAACAGTTTACTCTTGCGCAATCTGATAGCACCACTGATGGTATTAGAACCAACATTTTCATATGTCAGGTAGTACACCACCCTTTTATCTTTCTGAACCAGTTTGCCTTTTGGCGATGAAATACCCACTTTAATATCATTGACA
>JAIXYV010000034.1 GCA_027490055.1 Bacteroidota bacterium
CATATTTAAAACTGTCTACCTCACAAGGAACAATCACTTTAGCATTGTGGTTCAGAATACCATATTTACCGCCTTGTTTTACCATGATACATTTAGCACTAAAAAAACTAATATGCTCGTATACAAAAGGAATATTATGTGAAGTATCCGTTGACACCAATCCATATTTACCATTAAGTCTGCAAATCCAGCCCAGCACTTTAAGTTGATCTTTGGTATCATAAGACGAGTAGTTATAACAAGAGATAATAGAATCATAGATGATAGGCACAATGATCTTCCTGTTAATTGATATCACGCCCCACTTACCCATTACTTTGACATGTCTAAGGTATTGGTTGTAGTAGTTTTTTTGTTCTGAGGTAATGACAAGTTTTGAGTCAAGTGTGTCTTTGTATGGATATGTAACAGGATCTTTTTTAGCAATATAATCAGAGGGCACATCTGGACCGAAATCAGCTGCAATTTCACCAAGTCTGCCATCCTCATAATTATATTGATTTATCGACTTTTCTGAAGTAACTTTTCCAGTGCTGAGGTTATAAATCTTACTTTCGAGTGTGTAATGGTAACTGATAATGTAGGTATTAAAATCGAGAAACTCGGCTTTACCAGCTCCTTCATGCTGACGCTTAAGGATTAGCTTTTTGAGTTTGGCATCGTATTGATAAACCGAGACAACATCTCTCTGTGAAAAAACCAGAACATAATCTTCATTATCCTCTGAGAATACAATTTTCGAAAATTCGTATGGCAGCAACTGACTACCATTCTGATTGAATAATTTAAAACTTCCTTCTGAAACTTCGGCTTTCACATATTTAAAATGTTCAATATCTATATAGAGATATTTGGCTGGCAGAACGGTTTTCATGGCAGTATTGATCAGTCCGTATTTACCATTGGTATCGGTTGTTAAGGCCAGTTTACTTTTATTAAAAAAGCCCAGTTCGAGACGAGTAAATGGGGCCACGCGCATCACCATTCCGGTATCGGCATAACCCCACAAGCCTTTTTTGTTGTAGGGCACATAGCTGAGATACGACTGTGCGAAAGAGACAGAGCATAAAAAAAGGAAGGCCGCAAGAAGCAATTGACGCATGGGCAAATTTACTGAAGTTCTATTTGAAATTACGCATCTTAAAAATCTTGTATAAAATTTGAAATCAATAGAGAAATTAGTATTTTCGACAAACTAAATAGGGAGGAAAAAATTTATTACAAGTAACATTTGACTGTAAATGATATCCCCTCTAAAAAAACTAACACAAGCCTGCAAGCAACAAGAAACATCAACAGACTAAAAAAAACATATGACCGAAATATTAATCGCCCTTATTTCTTTAATTGCCCTGGAAGTCATTCTGGGAATTGATAATATTATTTTTATCTCAATTTTAGCCGACAAGTTGCCCGATAAGCAGAGAAGTAAACTTCGCTTTTGGGGCATTGGCCTGGCCATGGTGATGAGACTATTGCTTTTAGCTTTTATTGCCTGGATTTTAAAACTTGATCAAACACTTTTCACGCTTTTCAACATCGACTTTTCTGGCAAAGGCCTGATATTAATTATTGGTGGTCTTTTCTTAATTTACAAAAGCACTAAAGAGATTTATCATAAAACTGAAATTGCCAAAGACGATCAGCCAAACGTCCCGAAGAACCATAGCTTTAAAAGACTACTTTCAGAAGTTATCATTTTAGATTTAGTTTTCTCTATCGACTCAATCATTACGGCTGTAGGTATGGTACAAGAACTCTGGGTGATGTACACCGCCGTGATCGTGACGGTTGTCATCATGTTATTTGCCTCCAAACCTATCAGCGAATTCATTAGAAAACACCCTTCATTTAAAATATTAGCCCTATGCTTTTTGATGATGATTGGTGTCTCTCTGCTTGCAGAAGGATTTCAATTTGAAATACCAAAGGGATATATTTATTTCTCTATGGCATTCTCATTTTTAGTGGATGTTATTCAAATGAAAGCTTTAAAGAAAGATGCTTAAATATTTCACAACACTTTCGATCTTACTTCCTTTTTGGGGACAGGCTCAGAATTTCGATTTAGGCTCCTGGAATATCCTGAATATAAAATACAACCACAACAAAAACCTAAGTGTTTTTGGCGAAGCACAATTGCGTTCATTGCAATTCTATAACAACTTCCACTATTACGAATACAAAGGCGGCGTCAATTATAAAATTCAAAAAAATGTTAAACTGACTTTGGGTGCAGGCAGCTACCAAACCTATAAAGAAGGTGGAAATTTTGTTTTGCCAAAAAACAATGACGAATTCAGACTTTGGCCCCAGCTCATCCTGTTTCAATCAATAGGCAAACTAAAGATAGAACAACGCTACCGAGCAGAGTTTCGATTTACGAGTAACGGATACCGCAATCGTTTTAGGTACCGACTCGGGGCATCTTATCCTTTCGGCAAAGAAAAAAACGATTACAAACCCTTTCAGGTAAGTGCAAGCAATGAATTATTCTTTACAGACAAAGAGCCTTATTTTGAGAGAAACAGGCTCTTATTTGCATTCAATTATAAACCTTCAAAATCAACAACTTTACAAATTGGCTACTTACATCAGTTCGACTATAAAATCAATGATGAAACTGGTCGCGATTTCTTAGTAATAGGCTGTTATTTCGACCTACAACGCAAGACTAAATCAGATGTAAGCATTGACACTGATATCAAAGACAATTAAACTAAACAAAACTATCGAGACCTATAACAATATAAAAACCTTTCATGCTAAATCCAGGCAGGACTGGCGAAAGTGGCTTGAGGAAAATCACCATTCAGAGAAATCTGTCTGGTTAATTATTTACAAGAAAGAAAGTGATATTTCGAGTGTGTATTACCCAGAAGCAGTAGACGAAGCCTTATGCTTTGGCTGGATAGACAGTACACCAAAGAAACGCGACGAAAAAAGCTATTATCAATTTTTCGCCAAAAGAAACCCCAAAAGCAACTGGAGTAAAGTTAATAAAGACAAAGTTGCTAAACTGATAGAACAGGGCCTGATGGAAAGTGCAGGATTAACCATGATAGAAATCGCAAAACAGAATGGCACCTGGACAGCATTGGATGAGGTTGAGAACATTACCATTCCTCAGGATTTACTAGACCTGTTCATGAAAAACAAAGTAGCCTTTGAGCATTGGGAGAAATTTTCGCGCTCTTCAAAAAGGGGTATACTGGAATGGATATTAAATGCCAAAAAACCAGAAACACGACAAAAAAGAATAGAAGAAACGGTAGCACTTGCAGAGAAAAACCTCAAGGCTAATCATCCCAATCAAAAATAAACTATCGGATTCTATTGCTTAAAACCCTTTAGTAATTTTAGCACCACTTTATCAATCGGGAAAGTCAGATCAGAATCAAGCAATTCGTGCAAGGACTTAAAATACAATTTTACAGTATGTTCAGATCCGGGCACCGACTGATCACTTTCGTATTCCGACCAAGGCACATCGGCATCTATGAGGTAGTATACAGAGATAATTTGATCTTCAGGACGAAAGGCACTGACCTGAAAAAAATCTGTGGTGTAGAAATGCTGCATGTCTTTCACCAGCAGTTGACCCTCTTCCATCATCTCTCGTTTTAATGCATCGATAATCCCCTCTCCCAGCTCTACTCCACCACCTGGAAACTTTGTAAAACGAAAGCCATTCAGACATTCGTCGGCTAAGAGAACCTGACTGTCCTTGATAAGAATTCCATAGGTGCGTAATACAAATTTAGTGGGCATAGATCTTAGAGCTTGTAAAATTAATTCTTTCAGTCGCCTCAAATTTAAAGTTTTCGACTAAAATCAAGTCTCTTATTTTTAAGTGAATGATTGTTCACTTAAATTTGCTCTCTGAAAACACATGCGGATTAGAGACGAGAAAAAGGAGTCGTTAATTAAACAGAAAGCCATAGAGATGATAGTGAAACATGGTTTTGACGGACTTAGTATGCAGAAACTCGCCAAAGCCGCTAAGGTTTCTCCCGCAACCATTTACATCTATTTCAAAGACCGCGAAGATTTAATTGAGACCATCTCGGTTGAGGAAGTCAATACCATGACAGAGCTTACTCTAAAAGGATTTTCTCCGGATATGCCATTTGAAAAAGGCTTAAAAAAACAATGGAACAATAGAGCAGCCTATTGGATAAACAATCCCGTGCAGGCTCGGTTTATGGAACAGGTACGCTTCTCTCCTATCGGTCAGAAAGTGCATTGCAAGATCAAGCAAGAATTTTCAAATATTATGCGCGAGTTTGTTGGCAATGCGATAAGAAACAAAGAGCTCATTCCCTTACAAACAGAAGTCTTCTGGTCTGTAGCCTACGCCCCGCTTTACCAGCTCATCAAATTTCATTTAGATGGAAGGGGCATGCACAACGAAAGCTTTCAACTCGACACCAAAACTTTAAACACCGCATTTAAACTAGTTATAAAATCACTAAAACCATAAACATGCATATTCTGGTATTTAAAACGAATATTACTCAATCTGAAGAAGGCACATTGATTAACAATGCGCTCAACACAATTTCAGGCATTAAATGGAACTTCGACCATTGGGATACTGACAACATTTTGAGAATTGAAACTGAAAACGACTGCAGCGAAGACATTATACAACTGATTACCCATGCCGGCTATGTTTGCCAAACCTTAGAAGATTAAAATTTGAAAAACACTACATTTACTGCTTACGACAAATTCATTATTGTCGTCTTAACCATTTTACAGTTTACTGTTATACTAGACTTTATGGTGCTTTCACCACTAGGCCCTATTCTCTTAAAAGATTTAGACATCAGCACCAAACAATTTGGCTTACTGGTATCTGTCTATGCCTTTACGGCCTTTGCTTCGGGCATATTATCGGCAGGCTTTGCCGATCGATTTGACAGGAAAAAGTACCTCTTGTTTTTCTATGTTGGCTTTATGGGAGGCACCGTACTTTGTGCCTTAGCAAATACATATGAGACATTACTGGTAGCGAGAATCATAACAGGATTATTTGGCGGTGTCATCAGTTCCATCAGCTTTGCTATCATTACCGATTTATTCAAAGTAGAAGTCAGGGGCCGAGTTATGGGCTTTATACAAATGGCATTTGCGGCCTCTCAGATTTTGGGCATTCCAATAGGTTTAGAACTTGCCAAGCATTTTAGCTGGCATTCGAGTTTCTGGCTGATCGTGAGTTTCGGCATTCCACTCGGTATTTTGATTGCCATTGTGATGAAACCTGTCAACGCCCACCTGAGCCTGAAGACTGACAGAAAAGCCTTTAAACATTTAATGGCTACTGTAAAAAACAAAGACCACATCAAAGCCTTTACCGCCACCATCTTACTGGCCACTGGTGGTTATATGATGATTCCGTTTGGATCGGCATACAACACCAATAATCTCGGAATATCTTTGGACGAACTCCCCTATCTATTTGGCATCACTGGTGTATCAAGTATAATATCCGGGCCCTTGATTGGCAAGCTTAGTGACAAAACCGGCAGATTCAAAATATTTTTTGCGGGCTCCATTATTGCCTCCGCGATGGCATTAATTTACACCAATCTTGGCATTACACCATTCTGGATTTGCTCGGCTTTGAATGTGATTATGTTTGTTGGTATAACTGCGAGAATGGTTTCTACATCAGCACTAATTTCGGTCATTCCGAAACCACAGGACAGAGGTGCGTTCATGAGCATCAACGCCTCTTTTCAGCAATTGGCAGGCGGCATTTCCTCAGCTGTGGCGGGCATGATTGTTTCAAAAAGAGCCGATGGCTATATCGAACATTACCCGGTTTTAGGCTTTGTAGTAACGGGCATTATGGCCATTAGTTTGTTTCTGGTGTGGCGATTAGATCAGTTCATCAAGTTCAGGGACAAACAAGCCTAAGAAAACTTACTGATTTCACCCAGAAGAATATTGACCCTTTTCTGAATGTCATTAATTTTCTGCTCTTTCTGATGCAGAATCTCTAGCTTCTCTTTAAGCACCAGAGTACGGCGAGCATTTGAAATCCTCTGACCGTACCATACTTTAATTAGTTTAGTTACTTCAGGCATTGTCATACCAACAGATCGGCACTCCTCAATTAATTCAATTCTTTCAATAGTTTCAGCATCGTAATAGGTATACTGGGTGTTTCTAACACCACTATTTTTTTTGCCTTTTATTAAGCCTAGTTTTTCATATAACTTTATCGTCGGAATCGACACCTTACTTAATTTGGCAAGCTGATTGATTAGGTACATTGTAATAATTGTCTGTATTATAGTCCTGCGGCTTTACTATTGAGATAGTGTTTTGAGTTAGAGATAATATTTTCGTAGGTCCACGTAATATGCCCCTGAAAGTCTTCGCGACGTTTAGAGCAGTTTTCTACAGCGCAAATGCTGCATTGTTTTTCGATGCAACCATCTATATGCACAAAGAACTCGACGCGACTGTTAAAATGGGTATAGAACATATCAGTTAGTTCGTCCATTAAAGCATGAGCCTCGTTCACATTGATGTAATGTCTGACGGTTAAATGGCAATCGATATGGTAAAATCCGGCATAGTTAATCACTCGCATATTATGGACATCTATCCACTCGTTTTTTCTATTGGCGTTTAGCAATCCAACTATTTCGCGAATAATAGACTGGTCGGACTCGTCCATAATACCACTGACAGATTTACGGATAATTTTATAGCCTGTAAAAATGATGATAAAAGAGAAAACCAAAGCGGCTACACTGTCAATCCATTTCAGTCCCGTTAGCATGATTAACATTACACCTATCAATATTCCCAGGGTTGAATAGGTATCTGTTTTTAAGTGTTGTCCACCGGAAATCAAAACAGGAGAATTCACTTTCTCACCATGCTTAACACAGTAATGTCCTACTATATAGTTAACAACAGCGGTAGTGGCTATCAGAATCATACCAGCATCTAACTGTTTAAGTTCATGCGGGTGAATCAGATTATTGATGGCCTCGTAAATTATAATTAGTCCGGCCAGACTTATAAGTAAACCTTCTATAGCAGATGAGAGAAATTCGACTTTACCATGACCGTAAGGGTGCTCCTTATCTCTGGGTTTAGAAGATAGAATAACACTATACAAGCCAATAAATCCAGCCACCACATTGACGGTACTTTCGAGAGCATCGGTAAGAATAGCGACAGAGCCAGTTAAAAACCAAGCCAGTAGCTTCACCAAAAACAGAACAACGGCAACGACGACTAATAATCGTTGCATTCTGATTGGCGAATTCTTGAAAGTTGTCATGCTATACAAAGGTCTGATTTAATCACGAAATTACAAACCTATTACTCTTCAACATTTTTAAGTTTCATCAACAAAGTATAAGCGCCTTTTGTAACAATTGGATAGGGTTTAACTGCTTCTGGATTTAGGAGTTCCAACTTGCTACCCTGCTTTAAACCAGTTTGCACTTCTACCATTTTGTATGCGCCCTTACTCAGCTCAATGAAACAGTAGGATTTACCAGCATATGAAACGATGGCTGATTCTTCAATGACTTCTGCCATCTCTGCTTCTGATTCTATAATGGCATTCATGTACATACCAGGAATGAGCGATCTATCATATTTTTCAAAATGGCAATGCACTTCGATATGTCTGTCTGCAGAGACATCCTGACCAATTAAAATTATCTCACAAGGATAAATTTTTGCTGGATCTGAATTGGTAAAGGCTTTGACTTTCTGCCCGATTGACAAATGACGGATATCTTTTTCGAAGACCGTCATATTTAAATGGATGTCTTCAGGATTTACCAGTTCAAATAAAATCTCAGAGGACTGAATATACTTTCCGATATTGACTTTCACAGAAGACACATACCCATTGATTGGCGAAACAATACGAATACTGCCAGAGATTGAACTCTCATTAAGCGCCAGTGGATTTATTCCAATCAGTTTCAATTTCTCACCCAAGGCCATTAATTGAGTTTTCTGAGTTAAATAGGTAGATCTTGCTTGCTCGTATACCTTGTCGCTGACAGCTTTTGAGGCCGATAATTCTTTCTGACGATTGTATTCTTTTTCTGAAAACTCGAGTTCATAGCGCGTGGTCAGGTAGTCTTGCTGCAACTGAATATATTGCTGATCTTCCATCACCGCGATCACTTCTCCTTTGTTTAAGTGCATACCAGGTAAAAGCTTAGTACTTCTTAAAAAACCACTCATAGGCGCACTAACAGAGACCATATTTTGAGGCGGCACATCTATTTTACCGGAGACTTTAACCGAGCTTGACACAGATTGTATTTTAACAGAATCTGTAGCAATACCAGCCTTTATAACTTGCTCGGCGGTAAGACTTACTTCATTGGAAAGTAGTTCCTCTTTTGAACTGACTTGTTCTTTGGCAGAATTGCCACAGGCACTCGTTAAAATGATGAGTGCTGTATATATTGTTGTTTTAAAATTGTGTAATGACATGTTGTTGTTATTATTTTCCCATTAAATATTCCATCTGAATCATATTGTCGTTGTAGTTATTGACAGCGTCCAGATACTCGCTTTCAATACTGATATATTGCCCGATGATAATCACCCAATCGAGGTAGTCGATTTCTCCGGCTGCCAGCTGTTTATCTGCAGCATCCTTCATAAGTCGCGCATTATCCAGTCCGCCCTCTTCATAAAATCTCAGCACATTGGTATAATGCTGATGTTGCTGAATAGCTGATTGCCATTGATAGGTTATTGATTGCAGGCTTGCCTGATAATTATTTTTAGAAATCTCAGACTCTGTTTGTGTTGCTTTAATCTGTGCTCTTTGAGCACCTGAAAACACCGGTACACCTATACCAATCTGAAAAGATTGAAACCTGGTACTTCCAGAATAAAACCTGTTATCGGCGCCCGTCCCTTTCATGCTCATATTGGCGTATCCAAGTGAGATATCAGGCAACAATTTAGATTTTTCTAAACGCAGCTTCGATAAACTGGTTTGATAGTCCTGCCACATCTGCTTCACCTGAGGATGTTTTGTCAGGTAGCCCGAATCAATAGGTTGTAAAGCATATTTGAGACTATCCGATACTGGCACCATATTAACTGCACTATTCAACAAAAGCTGTAGTTGCATGGTAAACAACTGTCTGTCATTATCCAATTGTTGCAGTTGAATAGCGATGCGATTTCTTTGATTTTCAGCACCTGTTTTTTCAAGAATATTGATATCCCCTAATTGGTATTTCAATTGTGTCTTCTTAACAAAAGCTGAGAGAAAAGAATCGTTCTTTTTCAGCAGACTTTCTTTTTCTTTGAGATAGACAATCTGATAAAAACAGAGTCGCACCTGCCTTTTTAACTCAATTTCACTTAACTGAAATTTCGCGTTTGACAATTGATACTGATTGTCATACCAGGTTTTGTTTCTCTGATAGACCGTTGGGAAGTTAAAAGACTGAGAAACGCCGAGTCGCTGATCGACATAAAAGCTATTGATTTGTCCATTTTCTAAATACAGATTAGTAGCAGGCATGGCAAAAGCCATCTTCTTTAGCTGTTGCTGGTACTGAGTTTGCAACATCTCGCTTCTCAGAGTTAAATTGTTTTTAAGAGAAGAATCGAGCGCTTCATTCAGGCGAACAGGTGTTTGGGCTGACGCACTGGCACTTGCAGCAAACAAGCAAAGCAAAGCCATTAATTTGACAGTACTATTGGACATTTTAGCAGGTTTTTGAAATTTGAGATACAGGACAGGCAAAACAAACAAAGTTAAAAAGGTTGCCAGTAACAAACCACCTATCACGACAGTTGCCAATGGTCGTTGCACTTCTGCTCCAGCACCGTGACTGAGGGCCATAGGCAAGAAACCTAAAGATGCCACAAAAGCGGTCATCAATACCGGGCGTAAACGCGTGATGGTTCCTTTTATCACAACATCTTCGAAATGCACTTCTCCCTGACGGATTCGGTTAAATTCGGCGATTAGCACGATACCATTCAGCACGGCTACACCAAACAGAGCGATGAAACCAACACCTGCACTGATACTGAAAGGCAAACCACGGAGCGCAAGTGCGAAAACCCCACCGATTGCAGACAAAGGAATAGCGGTGAATATGAGCAGACCCTGGCGCAAAGAATTAAATGCAAAGAACAACATCAGATAAATAAGTCCGAGCGCCACCGGCACCGCAATACTCAAACGCTGTTTAGCCGCATTTAAATTTTCGAAGGCGCCACCATAGGTGACGTAATAACCAGTAGGTAATTTTATGGATTTATCTACTTTAACTTTCAGTTCTTCTACGATAGAGGCCATATCGCGACCACGCACATTGAACCCCACGACAATACGTCGTTTGGCATCTTCGCGTTGTATTTGATTGGGTCCCAGTTTCTGCTC
>JAIXYV010000093.1 GCA_027490055.1 Bacteroidota bacterium
CAACGGCAATTTCAATAGTACCGTGACCAGAAATAAGGATGAAAGGAATTTCCGGAGCCAGTTCAGCAGCTTTCGCCATTACCTCTAAACCATCCATGCCAGGCATTTTAATATCGCATAAAACGACATCGTACCCGTTTTCCTTGAGCATTTCTAGTCCTTTTTTACCGTTTTCTACGATATCAACCTGATAATGCTCGGCTGTAAGAATGTTCTGTAGCGCGTCCCGAATTGGTTTTTCGTCGTCTATTACTAATATTTTAGGCATACTTGAAAAAGTGTATTCAAAATTATACAATTACTCAAGTAAGTCAATTAACAAGTTTTAGACAGAAATTTATCTGATCAATTGTACAACACCATTGACATCTTTACTTAGTCCGGTTGTGGTGTTGACATACTGGAACACATAATAATAGGTACCAGAAGGGCATGGATTGGATACTTCATTATTGACGCAGCCATTCCAGAATTGTGTGCTTGGAATATTCAGGCGATAAACAACTTCACCCCACCTGTTATAGATATACCCATTCAACTGATCGAATCCAGTATACTTGCTCTCAAAATAGTCGTTGACATTATCTGCCAGAGCTCCTGAGTTAACAGGCGTAAATACATTCGGAATCTGAATAGAGTTGGTATCGCAATTGACAAACCTAATCTGAACAGTATCTGAATACTTACACATATTAGTGTCGGTAACGGTTAACCATGCTTTTGTATTATTGCTAACAGTTGCAATGGTAGAACTGCTGCCATTCCACCAGCTGTAGGTAGATCGTGGTCTCACGATTGGCGCTAACTCGTAATAAACACCCTGACATAAATTGGTGTCTTTGCCTAAACTAAATACTGGCTGCGAATTAACTTTTATCATTTTAACAATTGAATCTTGCTTACATCCAAAATTGTTAGGATAGTTGACTGATAAAGTCAGTTTAAACTGACCACCTTTGTTATAGGATTTAGTCACCGGTGTACCAGTGCCAGTGCTGCCATCTCCAAAATTCCAGCGATAAGTGGCTGTTGAATCTGATTTGGCATTAAAAGTAAATACATGTTGTGTATCGCAAACATTGGTGCGATTAGCCTCTAATAACAGCTCAGTTGAACGATTTTCATAAGCACTGCCAATTTCAGAGGCATAGCTCTCGTCTTTACCTAAGGCATACATATAGGCGATAAAGCCTTCAGGAGAAGAAATATGGTTCTTAGAAATTGCACTTAATTTGAAACTGGCCACCGACATGTTGCAGACAGGTTTAAATTTAGCAGTATCAACTCTAACATTGTTTATTTTAATATTACCCAGCTTTCCAGTTGGAGCAACAATGCTCACGTAATATTCGGCAGGGAAGGACGGATTCTGAGAAATATTAGAGGTATTAGGGAAACTGAAACCAGCCTGTTTGCTTGTTTGGTCGTCAGGAATTATGGACATCAGACTTGGATTTCCCAGGCTTCCTGATTGTCCGTTACATTCGCCGCTTTTCATTAATTCGACCACCGAAACAGGCTTGTCAGCACTTATACAAACACTTAGGTTGTTGTTTTGATTGACTAAATACGATTGACCTTCGCTAAGGATTGTGACAGGCACATTATTGATGGATAAGGTGGTGGCATTCTGGGTGGCAACCACCTGGAATAGATAGCCTCCGCTATTCGTTTCGAAAGGTACAGTGGTAAAAGATTTACCTAAGTATTGAACTGGACGGGTTTGGTTGTATAGGTGATCGCAGCCTTTGCAAGCGGCATTGTTGTATTCTACGAACGAACATTTAGCGCCTTCAAACACCACGAACTTTTTGCAACCTTTTGAATTCCAGATTTTTGTTCCGGCGAACGACTGACTATCCATGGCTTGCTCCTGGTAAACCTGACCTTTACGAAGCACTCTGGTATACAGAATGTTTTTAAACAGGTTGTTTTTTGAATCGCAGCTGGGCATGATATTAATGACACAACTGTCGTCGAGAGCCAGCACAGAGAAAAGGCTGTTATTGGCTTTACCTATAGATTCATCTCCGCGGTAGGTATTGATGTAGTAAACAGGATTGGAAGGTACTTTTTCGGTCGGGGTGATAGCAGATATATCGCTGCTGTTCAGACTATTGTTTAATGCAAAGACAGAAATGTCTTCAGAGGCAGTGATTAAAATACTGCGGGCTGGATTAAACAGGGAAGCACTGGGAACACCAGATTTTAAATAGTTTAAGATGGTATCTTTCCCTGAAATATTAAATGTATCAGAGTAAGCTGCGCAATAGATTCGCACAGTGAAGTGGGCTTTTTCAGATGAAATGACAAATGAGACTTTCTCAAAAGTGCCATAATTTTCTAAAAAAGCGAAACGGAATTCTTTCCCGTAATTGTTGGTTTGATTCTGAGCTGACAAACCTTTAAGGAAACCGAAGGTAACAAACAACAGCACCGCCCAGTGGTGCCTGCGAGTAATAAGCATTAATTCTACTAAATTTAATTTTTTCTTTTGTCTGACATTTTCTTAATTTTGACGATATTTTAGTGGGTTGCGTTGCGTTTGTCTGCTATTTTTGAATCAAATATTATTCCAAACTTTAATAAAATGAAAAAATTGTATTTTTTATCGGCTGCATTATCCTTGTTTATTTCACAGGAAATGTTGGCTCAAACCGCGCCAACACCTGTAGTAAAGGTAGAGGCTAAACCGGGAAAATTAGTTATTCCGTACGAAAAGTATCGTCTGGCTAATGGTCTAACAGTTATCATAAACGAAGATCACAGCGATCCAATCGTTCACGTAGAGGTAACTTATCACGTTGGTTCTAACAGAGAAACAATGAAAAGAACTGGTTTTGCCCACTTCTTCGAACACATGATGTTCCAGGGTTCTCAGAACGTTGCCGATGAGGAGCACTTTAAAATTGTTCAGGGTTCAGGTGGTGACATGAACGGTACCACTAACCGCGACAGAACTAACTATTTTGAAACTGTGCCTAGCAACATGTTAGAAACAGCTCTATGGTTAGAAGCTGACAGAATGGGTTTCCTTCTTCCAGCTTTCACCAAAAAGAAATTTGAAACTCAGAGAGCAACCGTAAAAAATGAAAAAGATCAGCGTTATGCTGATGGTTACGGTATGTTACCAGAGATTCAAGACCAGTTAATCTACCCATACGGTCACCCTTACAGCTGGCAGACCATCGGTTATGTGGATGATTTGAATGATGCAGACTCAACCGACTTAAGAAACTTCTTCCTTAAATGGTACGGTCCGAATAACGCTATCATTGTTATCTCTGGTGATGTAAATCCTCAGGATGCTATGAAAATGGTAGAAAAATACTTCGGTCCTATTAATAAAGGTAACGATGTTCCACCACTTCCTAAAAAGCCAATCGTTTTAGAAGAAAACAAAATCACTTCAATAAATAGTAAGATTTTTGCGCCTTTAGCAAGTATCACATACCCATCAGTGCCGGTTTTCCATAAAGATGAAGCGGCTTTGGATGTGCTTGCTAACATATTAAGTAGCGGTAAAAACTCGGTATTGTATAAAAACTTTATCGAAACTGAGACTTCATTACAAGCTATGTGTAGCAACTCTGCTTACGAAATTTCAGGTGAATTTAACTTCATTTTGGTGACCTACCCAACTAAACTTGGTGGTTTAACTGAAAAGGAAATGAGAGAAACTTTAGCTAAAGCGCTTGAGCAATTCGAAAAAGATGGTTTCACTGATCAGGACTTATCCAGAATCAAACAGGAACTTAGCTCTCGTTATTTCAGTGTTATCGAAACTGTAGGTTCTAAAGCCTCTGTATTAACTCAGTACGAAATGCTGACCAATGGTACTATGAGTCTGGATAAAGACTATGAAAGATACCAGGCTGTAACCAAAGCTGATATCATGCGCGTATACAACACCTATATTAAAGGTAAAAACTATGCATGTGTGCACATCACTCCAGATCCAGCTTTAGAAACAGACCCTAATGCTAAAATCAAGCCTTACGAAAGTGTAAACCCATATGCAACTGAAACGCCAGATAAGTCGGCTTACGCTAACTTGAAATATAACCAAACGGTTGATGCTCCTGGTTTTGACAGAAGCAAAAAGCCTACAGTTCCATTAGCTAAACCAGCTCCGGTGCCAGATTATTTCAAAACTAAATTTGATAACGGTATCCAGATCATCGGTGCAAAATCTACTGAAACGCCTAAAGTATACATCAGTATCAATATTAAAGGTGGTCACTTATTCGAAACCGGTAAAGTGAAAAACGGTTCTGCCTCTTTCCTTGCTGCTTGTATGAACGAAGGTACTACTACCAAGAGTGCATTAGATATCGAGAATGCTCTGAAAGGTTTAGGTAGTTCTATCAGCTTCGGTGCTGGTGAGCAAAACTTCTCTTGCTTCGTAGAGTGCTTCAAAGATTCTTTGAAGCCAACTATGGCTTTATTAGAAGACATGTTCTACAATCCTTCTTATAGCGAAAAAGAATTTAAACTGAACAAAAAAGCCATTCTTGGTTCAATTGAGAATGACAATTTCACTGCAAGTTCATTCGGTAGCAAAAACTTCCGTCAATTCTTATATGGTACAGACAATCCAATTGGTAAAACCACTTTGTCTGAATACTCAGTTGCCAGCAAAATCACTATCGAAGATGCTAAAAACTTTAAGAACAATTTCCTTTCTCCAAACCTGACTACTATCTCTGTAGTTGGTGATATCGACGAAGCTGCTGTAACAGAAGGTTTATCTTTCCTTAAAAAATGGGAAAACAAAAACTTAAGCGTTCCAACTTTCACTAATTTCCCTGCAGTTGAAAAAACTCAGATCTACATGGTTAACCAGGACAACGCTAAACAAACTAACTTGTTAATGGGTTACCGCACAATTCCGGTAGACATCGACGGCGACTTCTTCAAAGCGACTGTAATGAACTTTGCTTTGGGTGGTGCATTCAACTCACGTTTAAACCTGAACATCAGAGAAGATAAAGGTTGGACATATGGTATTCGTTCTGGCTTTAACTCAGGTGGTCAAAACGTACCAGGTATCTTCATCATCAGTGCAGGTATCAAAACCTCTGCTACAGACAGTGCTATTAGCGAAATTTTCAAAGAAGTTAGAAACTACCTTGATAAAGGTATCACTGATGATGAATTAGATTTCACTAAAAAATCATTATTAGGTAGCGAAGCACTTGATTACGAAAGTCCGTTTAGCAAACTTGGTTTCTTAACTCAGATTGTCAACTGGAACTTAGATGGTAATTACAACGCTAAACGCGCTGAAATCATCAAAAATCTTACAAAAGAAGACATCAATGCAATTGCTAAAAAATACTTAAGTTTAGACAAAATGGTTATCATCTGCGTAGGTGATGACGTTAAGATCAAAGAAGGTCTAGAAAAACTAGGTTTAGGCAAAGTAAAAGTTCTGAAAATGTAATTTTTCACCCTAAAATATTCGAAAAAGTCCCGACCAAAATCGGGACTTTTTTTGTTGGTATATTGTGGAATGTAAATTCGTTTTACACTGAAAAATTGGCTATCTTGCAATGTTTTTAGAAAGTAATATATATGGATCAAAACCCTGATGAGAACAATGTGGAACGCATAATTCCAATTAACATTGAAGATGAAATGAAGACCGCCTACATTGATTATTCAATGTCGGTTATCGTAAGCAGAGCTCTGCCGGATGTCAGAGATGGTTTAAAACCCGTTCACAGAAGAGTATTATACGGTATGACGGAACTTGGACTTGCTCCTAACCGTCCGTACAAGAAATCTGCCCGTATCGTGGGAGAGGTGCTTGGTAAGTATCACCCGCACGGCGACTCATCTGTA
Source organism: Bacteroidota bacterium (assembly GCA_027490055.1). GTDB lineage: Bacteria > Bacteroidota > Bacteroidia > NS11-12g > UBA955 > JABMMZ01. The sequence goes on from JAIXYV010000093.1 coordinate 5,848, forward strand.
TATGATACAATGGTTCGTATGGCTCAGGAATGGAGTCTGCGTTACACCATGGTAGATGGTCAGGGTAACTTTGGTTCCATTGACGGCGACTCACCGGCTGCGATGCGTTATACTGAAGCACGTCTTAAAAAGATTGCTGAAGAGATGCTCAATGATCTTGAGAAAGATACCGTTGATTTCCGTCCGAACTTTGACGACTCTTTAAAAGAGCCTTCTGTATTACCTTCAAAAATTCCTAATCTATTGGTGAACGGTGCCGCAGGTATTGCGGTAGGTATGGCAACCAATATGGCCCCACACAACCTTTCTGAGGCTGTTGATGCCACTATTGCCTATATCGACAACAGAGAGATCGAAATCAGCGAACTGATGCAGCATATCAAAGGACCGGATTTCCCGACAGGGGCAATCATTCACGGTACCGATGGTATCCGCTCAGCTTTCGAAACTGGTCGTGGTCGTATCCTGATGCGCGGTAAAACGGAAATCGAAACCATGGGTAATGGTAAAGAAATGATCATCGTAACGGAAGTGCCTTATCAGGTAATGCCGAGTCAGATTATCACCCGTGCCGTTGAACTGGTGCAGGAAAAAGTAATCGACGGTATTGTTGCTGTAAGAGACGAGTCAGGCAGAGACGGTATGCGTCTGGTATTCGAACTCAGAAAAGATGCTATTGCTAACGTTATTCTTAACCAGCTTTATAAATACACAGCTTTACAATCTTCTTTCTCTGTAAATAATATCGCCCTGGTTCACGGTCGTCCAGAAATGTTGAATCTGAAAGATATGATCAGACATTTCGTTGAACACAGACACGAGATTGTTGTAAGAAGAACCAAATTTGATTTAGCAGAGGCCAGAAAGCGTGCACACATATTAGAGGGCTTATTAATTGCTCTCGATCATTTAGATGAAGTGATCTCTTTAATTAGAAATTCTAAAAATCCGGATGATGCGAAAGATGGCCTTATCACTCAGTTTGGCTTAACCGAAATTCAAGCGAAAGCAATTCTTGATCTTCGTTTGCAGCGTTTAACCGGACTTGAGCGTCAAAAGATTAAAGAAGAATACGACGAGTTAATGAAATTGATCGCTTACTTAGAATCTATCCTTAATGACGAAGCTTTGAGATATAACATCATCAAAGACGAGTTGAAGGAAATGAAGGAGAAGTATGGCGACGATCGCAGAACTGTTATTGAACACAGTGCAGGTGAAATTGATATTGAAGATTTAATTCCAAATGAAAAAGTAGTTATCACTATTTCTCATATGGGGTATATCAAACGTACAAGTTTGTCTGAATACAAAGAACAAAATAGGGGAGGTCGCGGTAACAGAGGTGTTTCTCACAGAGATGAAGATTTCGTAGAACACTTATTTGTAGCCAATACTCACAACTATATGTTGTTCTTTACCGAACAGGGCAGATGCTTCTGGATGAAGGTATATGAATTGCCAGAAGGCGGTAAAGCTACCAAAGGCAGAGCTATCCAGAATCTGATTGCACTTCCAAAAGAAGATACCATCAGAGCCTACTTAAATATTGAGAACCTAAAAGATCCTGAGTACCTGGATACACACAATATCATCTTGTGTACTAAGAAAGGTATCATTAAGAAAACCACACTTGAAGCTTATTCTCGTCCGAGAGCCAATGGTATCAATGCCATTACCATCAGAGAAGGTGATGTGTTGTTGTCAGCTAAACTGACCAATGGAAATTGCGAGGTTATCATGGCAAAACGCAGTGGTAAAGCGATTCGTTTCAACGAACAACTAGTTCGTCCAATGGGTAGAAATGCCAGTGGTGTTAAGGGTGTTACTTTAGAGTCTGAAAACGATGAAGTAATAGGTATGCTGACCATCGACAAAGACAAATTGAAAGAGGCAACTGTTTTAGTGGTGTCTGAAAATGGATTTGGTAAACGCTCTTACCTGGTAGATCCAGAAACAGGAGAGGACGAATACAGAATAACCGGCAGAGGTGGTAAAGGTGTTAAAACTTTAAATATCACTGACAAGACTGGTGACTTGATTTCGATTAGCAATGTAACCGACGAAGATGGTCTGATGATCATCAACCGTTCTGGTTTAACTATTCGTATGCGTGTCGATTCACTCAAAACCAGAGGTCGCGCTACTCAAGGTGTTAAATTAATTAATATTAAAAATAATGATGCCATCGCTTCAGTAGCAGTGGTGCCAGTAGAAGAGGAAGAAGAAGTAACTGAAGTTGTCTTAGACGAAAATGGCAATCCGATTATTAATACAACGGATGATATTACCGGAACAGACAATGGCAGTGATGATAATTCCAATGATGCTGACGACAATGGCACAACAATTGAATAATCCTTTTTAAAATATCGAAGTCATGAACAGAAAGTTAATTTTATCAGCAGTGTTTTTTTCCGGACTGGCAATGTCAGGCTCACTCTATGGTCAGATCAAAAAATTGAAAACCGTTAGAGCTGAAGTAATCCGGGAAGATAGAGATTTAGAAAAAGCCAAATACGATATCGATATGGTAATGGAAAATTCTGAAACAAAAGACAATGCTGCTGCCTGGGGTTGGAATGGAATAGTTTATGGTGAAATCGCCAATCTTGATGATACATCTGCTCTACGAATTGCACTCGATCCTGATAAAACTGCCGCATACAAATCTGCTTTAAGCTTTTTGAAATTCTATGCGTATTCAGAAGAACAACAAGAACAATTGGATGCTAAAATTTATGCTCAAACCAGCTTGCCTAATACCATTATCAATAATTTTAACAAAGGGGTATTAGCACTTTCTGGTCCAAATAAATTTACTGAAGTTAAAAAATACATGGAGGCAGTAGAAAAGCTACTCCCGTATGATGTTGAACAATTCGCCAAAACAAGAGGTATTACTTTAGAAAGCACGTATTATACTACATGGACTGCTGCCTATATGGATACTTTAGTTAATGAAGAACTTGTTTATCTTGAAAAACTTGCAGCAGTACCTACTTATATGAAAGCTGATATTTTTATCAGATTAAGTATGATCTACAATGATAAGAAGGAGTATGAAAGAGCCCTTGAATACCTGGAAAAAGGTAAAGTAAAGATTCCTCAGAAAGCTTCTGATTTCCTGGAACAGCAAATCAACATCGAATTATCAAGAAATAATCACGCTGTCATTTTAGCTAAATTCACAGAGGCCATTGCAAACAACCCTGATAATGCCAATTACTATTTTTCAAGAGGTGTTACTTACCATCAGTTAAAATTAAACGAACTGGAAGTACAAGAAGCCGCTTTTAAAAATGGTGATAAAGTAGCGCCTTCAAAGTATTCATTCAAACAGTGTTTAGCTGATTACTCAAAAGCGATTTCTTTAGACAATAGTAATTTTGATGCCCTGAACAACGAAGCGGTTGCTATTTTCGACTCTGCAAATTTCATGTATAAACAAATGACTAGAGTAGCTTCTGTAGACTACGATCGTTATAAAACAAGTGCAAGTGGTTTGTACCGTTTAGCTTTATCTAAGTTCGAATTATTAAAACAGTCTGGTTACCTAAAGAACGAAGATTATATCAATCTTTTGAAAGACATGAAAACCTGTGCCGCAAGAACTGGTAATATGGAAGAAAGAAATAAACTCGATGAGTTAATCAAATCTGAAAAAGCCAAATTAGACGCAGCAGGGGGAGTAAAATAAAACAATATTATTAAATAAAGCCATCCAATCAGATGGCTTTATTCTTTCCAATACTAGTTAACATAATATTAATTATGAGACAATAATGGTAATGGTAAAAAACTGATAATTAATAAGTTGATGTTATTTGATACGTCTTGTTCATGAACAAGACCGACTTACCAGATGTCGAATTATGAAAGGCTTTTCCGATTGGTGATTGTAATGAAATGCAATTGAAAATTATCGAATCAATTTGAATCGGTTTACCTGAAATAGAAATAAAAAAATTCCCTTGATCCGTTATGATGACTGAACCTAATTGAATCTTTTTATTGGCCGACCAGGGATCAATTAATTCTAAAACTTTCTTCTGTAATTTTAACTGCTGCAATTGTCCATTCAGTTTTTCTTGCTCCAATTGCATCATTGATCTTGAAGTATCATGTTTGTCGCCGGCTGTACTTTTCGTTTCGTTGGCTGCCGAATCCATGTATACTTTATACTCTGATTGTAGTGTCTGAATTTTATTATTTAAATCGCCAAGTGCTAATTCAAGTAATTGTGGTTTTAAATTAGGTGCCTGACTCATTTAACAAACTGCTGACTGAATATCTTTTTACCTGTATTGATGACAACTGTATACAAACCATTTGACCAATCAGTACAATTAATTTTTAAATGTCCGCTAGAAAAATTGAATTGCTGCGAATAAACCGGCTGCCCCAAACTGTTGTAAACATATACTGTACTGGCCAGGAAGTTATTGGATTTGAAATCAATATTTAATTCATCGTTCACTGGATTTGGATAGACACTAAAGTTAATTCCATCAATTTCCCAGAAGCAATTATCCAGTTCATCCATTTCACCATTGTATTTATTTGCAACTAAACGAACCGCTAAAAATTTAGCTGAATTGGCAATTGTACTTTGATACATTCCATCATTCTTTAATATTATCGTTTCTATACGATACCATTCGTTATCGGATGTTAAGACCTCTATATACAGTTCCTTTATTGTTTCATATTCATTGATATTGAAACTGATTTCTGCTTGTTCTCCTACCCTTCTACATTGTAAATCAGCCCATTCAACCGGCAGTCCGACGCATATTACAGACACAGTGCCGATATTATTGCTGGCGCATCCGGTTGTGGTGTCTCTTACCAATAATGTTGTAGTATAAGTGCCAGCAGAACCATATAAAACCTGGCCAGGAGAATTTAAGCCAAATCCACTTGTATCATTTGGATTTGCTCCCGAGAAATACCATTCGTATCTGTAGGATGAACCGTTATTAGCAGTAGAACTCCAGCTTACCGTATCGCTGCAAAAATTGCTGACATTTGAAAGGGTTTCATTGGCTGGTAATGCAATGGTGCTAATCTGCATGGTATCTCTTTTGATACAGCCGCTCAAAGTATCGGTTGCAATTAAAATTCTTGCGCCATTTGACGAAGCAATCACCGAAACAGTATCTCTGGTATAAGCGCCAGGAGTCCAGAGATAGGTTGTATGAATATTATTGTTAAGGTGCTGACCGATTTTAACTGTTTGGTTGCGGCATACTGTGGTATCGCGACCAGCATTGACAAGCGGTGTAGAATAAGATGTGGTTGAAATCGTATCAAACAGACCCTGACTTAAATTAAAATAGGTACCACTTCCACTAACCTGAAGCTTTGATGCTCTTAACATGTAGACGTTATTACCGCTTAACGGCGAATTGTCTACCCACGAAGTACCAGTACTACTGCCGATATTGGTGAATGTACTGTCAATATGTTTGGCTCTGTAGATATAATAGGTATGCACAGCAGTATCAAGGGCCACCGACCATTTTAATTTAAATCTGTTATTGCAACTATCCTGCACTACTCTAAAGTTTCGGGCAGTCGCCACCGGCTGCATTCTAACTGTTGGATCTCCCATTAATGAAGAATGTATAGAATACATACTATAGGCTGTTGTTGGATAAAGCGGATAAGCATATCCATAAGACGAATCGTTATTGTTTTGAGTCCTTAAAGTTGAATAACCAATGGTCTCGCCTAAACCCATATGATGGAAAAACCAATGCGGACGACCGCACCAGAAGGTGTTTAGAACATTGCCTTTGGCAGCTAATGGTGCTCTAAGAAAACTATTGGCAGTATCCCAATCGCCAAAGAAAGACCCCATAAATCCTGAAAAAACAGATTTAATAGACTGAGAAGTTGAAGCCATATTTGCCGTACTGCCAATTCCTGAGCAATTATTATAGGATCCGAATCCAAAGCCAAAACTCCACAAATAATCCTGAGAATTTAGTGTCGTTCTGTAATCAAGGTTGTAAGTAACAGTATCTGCAATAAGAATAGACATGTTTCTATACGAATTAGATGGAAAGTGCTCGTTAAAGAAACCACCCGTAATAACAGCAGGAAACGAATTGTCAATGTCCCATAAACATCTTTCTCTAATATTGACCAGCTTATGTCTGAAAGTATGATTCTTCGTAAAATAGCGTTTAAGCAATTCTCTTTCGATATTTGCAGTGTCTGGAACATCGAGTTTGAAACTGCTCATTTCGGATAAATCTATTCTACCAACTTGCAGCTGAATGATGTTATTCATATCAGTGACATCAAATTTTCCATCGTTTGGAACATTGTGATTGGCTGGTCGCACGCCCAATGTATTGGTCACCAACGAATCTGTCCATACCGGTCTCACCATATCACCGTAATAAATATCGGTTGGCCAAGCACCTTCGTGACTCGGTCCGTAGCCCGAAATTGACACGTGCCCATCTGGAGGCCAGGTACCATATTGAGAGAAGTTACCAGAATAAGGCACTGCCAAATTCCCTATCAAAACCACTGATTTTACATTAGTTGGATCGGCGGTATAAGTATTGTATATGTACGATTTAATTTGTGCTACAGTTGTACTTGGCGAGAAATATTTCACGACTGTTTTCCAGCCATCACCAATTAAATCGTTTCTATAGGTACGAAGTTCGTTGCTTAAAAATGTTTTATGGGTACTATCTATAATAACCAAAATAGTCCCCCTATTGCTTACCAATGGAAAACGATGACCAGAAAAGGCGTAACCATAAACAGCCCATCCATCTGGTCCGTTTATCTTTTCAAACATATACTCGTATGCAACTCCAGTATTTATTGTATCTTTAAAAGTAGAATCTGTAGAGCCAATGGCCTTATATACAGTGCCCCAGTCGTATGCATTCTTGTTTTTCCGGTAGACATTCTGAGATGATGCCGTTGGCGAACGATAGGGCCATTTAAACTCAAGTATACTTTGAGATGAATTATAAGTTCGGGTCTTACATGAAACTTCCAAACTATAAGCCCTGACGGCTTGTGCTGAAACTGATGTGTATATACCTCCGATGACCAGAAGTGTTAAGAA
>JAIXYV010000011.1 GCA_027490055.1 Bacteroidota bacterium
CCTTCAATATGATCGTATTCGTGCTGAATGATACGCGCGGCCATACCGTCAAAGGTCTTAGTGTGCTCTACAAAGTCCTCATCCAGAAAACGCACTTTCACCACTGGTTTTCTCGAAACATTCTCATGGATCTTCGGAATACTCAAACAACCTTCCTCGTATTTCCATTCTTCGCCTGTCTCCTCCAGAATCTGTGCATTGATAAAGGTTTGCTTAAAGCCCTCTGGTTGAATGCCATCAATATGACTGCCATCAATCACAAACAAACGAATTGATAATCCAATTTGTGGCGCTGCCAAACCTATGCCATCACTTTCGTACATGGTGGTATACATATTGGCAATTAAGTTCTTTAAGTCGGGATAAGTGGCGTCGATATCAAGGGCTTTTTTTCTTAAAACCGGACTGCCGTAGGCGTAAATTGGTAAAATCATTGTGTTTCTAAATACGATTGCAAAATTAAGGCAGCAGCCACTGTATCTACAAGTTTTTTATTTCGTCTGTCAGATTTCTTGTATCCGGCATCAATTAAAGTCTGCTTCGCCATTCTGCTGGTAAGGCGTTCATCGATGTTAACTACAGGTATTCCGGGGAAGAGTTCGTGCAGCTTTTTCTGAAACTCACGCACCGATTCACTCGAATCTGTGTCGCCACCAGCCAGTGATTTAGGCTCGCCCAATACAAATAATTCGACTGTCTCGCGAGCGACATAGGCTTTTAAATAATCGAAGATCTTATTGTTGTCTATCGTCTCGAGCGGCTGAGCAAACATCTTCAACGGATCTGTCACTGCAATTCCAACCCTTCTGCTCCCATAATCTATCGCTAAAATTCTGCCCATTTTTTATTCCGCAATTTCAGTATTTTTAATCACTAAAAAAAAGTAATTTCGCGCAATCATGGAATTAATAAATGGCAGATACCACATTGATGGTGTGGATGTTTTGAAAATTGTTGAAGAATTTGATTCGCCTGTGTATGTATACAGTGCCGAAACAATGAAAAATCAGTTCGAAAAGTTGAATAATGCTTTCCCTGGTGTGAAGCTGGGCTTGCATTATGCTTGTAAGGCGCTTTCTAACATTACCATTCTTAAATACATGAAACAATTAGGCACTGGCTTAGATGCGGTGTCTATTCAGGAAGTGCATCTGGGACTAAAAGCTGGCTACGAGCCTGATCAAATACTTTACACGCCGAATGGGGTTAGTATGGAAGAAATTGATATGGCCGTAAAACTGGGCGTTAAAATCAATATCGATAATATCTCTATTCTCGAGCAATTTGGCGCTAAATACGCCAATAGCGTGCCGGTTTGTATTCGCGTGAATCCGCATATCCTGGCAGGTGGTAACCACAAAATTTCTACCGGTCACATCGACTCTAAATTTGGTATTTCATACTACCAGCTGCGCCACGTGGCCAGAGTGGTGAAACTCTACCGCATTAACGTTGAAGGTCTGCACATGCACACCGGTAGCGATATCCTCGATGCAGAAGTGTTTATCAGAGGCGCTGAATTGTTATTTGATGCGGCTCAGGATTTTGAAGATTTAAAGTACATGGACTTCGGCTCAGGCTTCAAAGTGGCCTACAAAGAAGCAGATATCACTACCGATATCAATGATATCGGCGGTAAAATCGCCAGCAGATTCAAAGAATTCTGTCAGCAATACGGTCGCGAACTCGAGCTGTGGTTCGAGCCCGGAAAATTCCTGGTCAGCGAATCTGGCTATTTCCTCGTTAAGACCAATGTGGTAAAACAAACCACCAGTACCATGTTTGCCGGTGTAGATAGCGGACTGAATCATTTAATTCGTCCGATGCTCTACGATGCCTACGATAAAATTACGAATGGCAGCAATCCAACAGGCACCGAAAGGATTTATGCCGTGGTAGGATATATCTGCGAAACCGACACTTTCGGTTGGGACAGAAAACTGAACGAGGTACGCGAAGGCGATATTCTTGCATTCCACAATGCAGGCGCCTACGGCTTCAGCATGGCAAGCAATTACAACTCGCGTTTCCGCCCTGCCGAAGTCTTCATCTACAACGGCAAAGCCCACCTCATCCGCCAACGCGAAACCCTCGATGACTTGCTCCGCAATCAGGTGGAGATTGATCTTTAGGGAAGGATCTTCGATGCGTCAGCGACGCTGCAATATCATTGATATATAACGAAAGGTATTATCAGGTAAACCGGTGCCAGCGGTGCCGGTGTATCTTGCCCTCAAGAACAGTCTTCGATGCGTCAGCGACGCTGCTATATCATTAATGTGTAACGAAAGGTATTATCGGGTAAACCGGTGCCAGCGGTGCCGGTGTATCATGTAATCCCCGATTATATGCACCATACCCGTTAACGACCGCGTCTTCCGCCCGACTTCGGCCTACCACCGCCACCGCCAGTTCTTTTCGGGCCGACAGACTTGCCCGCGCCGCCAGGCTTGCGGTGACTATTACTTGAATGACCGCCACTATGCCCACCTTTGAATCCCTTACCCGAATCAGACTTGCCATGATGCGCCGATTTGCCCTTGGCTTTCGCGCCCGAACCATCTGCCTTTTTATATTCAGGTTTTCTGTTCTCAGGTTTCTTTTCACTGGGTTTTTTAAAGGATTCTTTATGCGAATGCTCTACCATTTTGTGGAGCTCTGCCATTTCTTTATCTGTCAGATCCCGCCAGTCGCCCGGAGGTAATCCCTTTAAAGAAATATTCATAATCCTTACTCGCTCTAGTTTTATTACGTCATAGCCAAAATGCTCGCACATTCTGCGAATCTGTCTGTTAAGGCCCTGTATTAATGTAATCCTAAATGTTGTCGGCGATTCCATTACAACCTTACATTTCTTGGTCATAATTCCTAACATCGGTACGCCTAAAGACATGCCTAAAATAACGGCATCTGTCAATGGTTTGTTAACGGTAACGACATATTCTTTTTCGTGCTGATTGCCGGCTCTCAGAATTTTATTGACCATGTCCCCATCGTTGGTCATGAAGATCAGTCCCTGCGAGTCTTTATCCAGTCGGCCAATCGGAAATATTCGCTTACTGTGCTTGACGAAATCAACAATATTATCTCTGATTTTTTCGGTGGTCGATACAATACCAACTGGCTTATTCAGTGCAATAAAAATAATGTCTTCTCCTTCTCTTGGTTCCAACTCATTGCCATTCACCCTAACTCTGTCGCCCACTTTCACCTGGTCGCCAATTCCGGCCTTTTTACCATTGATGAACACATTGCCACTGGCGATGTATTTATCGGCTTCGCGTCGCGAACACAAGCCGCTTTCGCTGATGAATTTATTGAGTCTTATAGAACCTGATTCTGACATTATTTTTTTATTTTTTTAAGGGAAGCTTTTTCGGCTATGCGCATTTGTCTGTACTTAACCAATTGTTTTATGAGAGCAACCGGAACGGGAGCATCCATCGGAATTTTTATTGTGCCTTTTGATGTTTCAAAATCTTTGAGCTCTTTGGCAAAGAACTCAATGGGTTCGGCCCCCGGAAACAAACTGTAATGTTTGCTAAAAGCGGCAAAATGAATCAGAATACCGCCTTCTTTAAAAGTGGGCATTTGATAACTGATCACTTCTTCGGCTTTAGGCGCCACAGATAAAACGGTTTCTCTGATGGTCTGAAGCTTTGCTTGAATGGCTTCTGGCCATTGAACGATGTAGTCATCTATCGTGTTAAATGGTTTCAGTTTGCTGTCCATTGTTGCTGGTTTTTTTGAAACGCTTTACAATAACAAATATAAGTAAGCCTATTGATATCAATGATAGTTTTCCAATCAAATTGCCATATCTGACATAAAAGGTAAGGTCAGAATACGGATTCACTGAGCAGGCAAAGGCTGTGCGCTCTTTGTATTTAGTGGCATTAGAAATTTTTCCGTAGCGATCTATGCTGGCTGAAATACCAGTATTGGCGCTTCTTACCATATCTCGTCTGGTTTCAATGCATCTAACAGAACCGAATAGTAAATGCTGCTTGTAGCCCGGGGTGTTTCCCCACCAGCCGTCATTGGTTACTACCGCCAGTACGTTGGCGCCATCTCTGACATACTCGCAGGCATAATCGCCAAACACAGATTCGTAACAAATCAAAGGCGCTACTTTATAACCATTGTTTAATGTAAAGTTGATAGCTCTGTCGCTGGTGCCCAAACTGCCTGAAGTGCCTCCAAGGTTTATGCTCAGCTGCTCAAGAAATTCAAATGGCATCTTCTCAACACCAGGTACTAGTTTTGATTTGTGATAAAGCTCTGCTACTTTTCCCTTGCGAACATTCACAGCGGTATTGTAAAAATCAAACCACTTGTTAATGGCTGAATCGTAACGCGCCGTTAATGTTGGTCTTTCTTTTTCCTTGTGAACCATAAAAGATTCGGCTCCGGTGATGACACAGAGTTGTGTGCTATCGCTCAGCTTGCGCAATGGTTCAAATAAGAAGTTATTGTTTAGATCTGATTCGTCGTTATAACCTGTTACAGCTGTTTCAGGGAGTAATAATAAATCTGTCTCGTCGTCTATAAATGGCTCTGCCGGCTCTAAAGCGTAGTCTAACTGAATCTCTGGATAGAGGTAGTTCATGCCATCGCCAAACTTCTCTTCATACGGATCGATATTGGGCTGCGATACTACACAGTTAATTCGGTCTCTTTTGTCTGAAGTAAATTTAGATTGATCTATAAAAGCAATCAAATAGGAGAGTGCTCCAAAACCAAGCAAAATACCTGCAGGCATTATTAGTCGCTTGTAACGCTGTTGTATGACAATAGAGGCAATGAGTACATTGATGCTGACTATCAAAGCCGTTCCGCCCATCTCGCCTGTAAACTCGTACCACTGAATGAACCAGGGCATGGTCGATAAACCCTTGCCAAAGGTTAACCATGGCCAGGAGGCACTCCAGTTAAAATGCCAGTATTCGGTCGCCAGATAATAAAAGACAAAAGCAGGGAATGCTAATTTAGGTAATACCTGACGGGTGTGTGAAAACATCAGGAAGGGCAAACTCATGATCAATGAGTTGAGGAATAACATCATGATGCTGCCGCTCGGACTGGCATTCCAGACCCACCAGGTGGTGCCGGTATTAAATATGAAAAGCGCCAGATAGGTAAATGCCCAGAATTTTAAATGTTGTCTTTTCTGATTACTCAGTCGCTCTCTTATGATGAACAAAGGCACCAATGCCACAAACAAAATAAAGGCTGTTGGCAATGGTGGCCAGGCCAGCATTAATAAGACGCCTGAGATCAGGCTTAATAGGATGAGGGGTAATCTATTCATCGTTTTTACCTTCTAGTATAATGACAAACTCGCCTTTAGGGGCTTTGTGTTTAAAATGGGTGAGGACTTCTGCTAAAGTACCGTTAATGGTTTCTTCGAATAACTTACTAATTTCTCTGGAGACTGATACTAAGCGCTCAGAACCCATCGTTTCGCCAAGGTCTTCGAGGGTGGTAAGTAGTTTATACGGACTTTCGTAGAGGATCATGGTACGGGTTTCGTTTTTAAGGAAATCCAATCTGGTTCTGCGACCTTTTTTAACGGGCAGAAAACCTTCGAAGACAAATTTATCGCAGGGTAAACCGCTTTTAACTAATGCCGGTACAAAGGCCGTAGCACCTGGAAGACATTCTATAGAGATGCCCGCTTTGTTGCATTCGCGAACAATTAAGAAACCCGGATCGCTAATACCTGGTGTGCCTGCATCGGTCACTAAGCACATGGTTTTGCCTGCTTCTAACTGGTGAATGACATCTTTGTACTTGTCGTGTTCGTTGTGCGCATGGTAGCTCTGTAGTGGCTTGTCGATCTCGTAGTGCTTGAGCAAAATACCAGTGTTGCGGGTGTCTTCAGCCAGTATGATATCACATGAGCCAAGCAGCTCAAGTGCCCTTAAAGTAATGTCTTTTAAATTGCCAACCGGTGTTGGTACCAGATATAATTTTCCCTGCATTTAAATGGTTTTCGCAATATTAATATGAAATAGTCCTTTTATACCAAACAATAAAATGCTCCAGCCCAAAACCGATAATAACTGATAACGGATGATCTTGCCTTTGTCGTGTTCGAAAGAAGCACTGATGATGCAGCCAACGGGGATACTGATAATAACCGGACTAAGAATGGCGATGCCAATCAGGCCATAGCTGTTTTTCATTTTAACAAAACCACGCAGTTTCTTGTATTTGAATTTGAAGAGATGAAATTTTGAAAGGTATTTAGATAAAACTGCACCCAAAAATGTGAAAACGAAAACACCTAAAGTGCCACCTGAAGATACAATCAGCATGTCCCAGTACCATTCTCTCTGAGAGTTGGCCAAAAGAGGGAGGACGGCAAACAGATATTTGACGCCTGATAATAGAAACCAAATGGCTATCTCAAAAAAATCATTCATTGTTTCCTGCGAAGTTACTTATAAGTTTCTTATTTCAATATCATTAATCGTTTAATTTAAAGCATAAAAAAAAGCGTCACTTTTTGGGTGACGCTTTTTTTTATAAAAGGTGTTATAATTATTCAACCAATGTCATTTCATTGACAATATGTGATGCACCACCTAGTTTTTCAATCAGCCATAATACATAGCGAATGTCAACGTTGATGGTTCTTTTGTATTTCTCGTCAAAGTGGATATTGCCACTCATCGCTTCCCAGTTACCATCGAAGGCTAAACCAATCAGGTTACCGTTGCCATCCATAACCGGACTGCCGCTATTACCACCTGTGATGTCATTGTCTGTTAAGAAAGCAACAGGTAGTTTACCGTTTGCTAAAGCATATTTACCAAAATCTTTGTTTTTGTATAGTTCAATCATTTTGGCAGGTAAGTCGAATTCGTAGTCGCCAGCAATGTATTTCTCCATTACACCATCCATGGTGGTGATGTAATCGTAGTGTACCGCATCTTTCGGATTGTATGATTTAACGGTACCATAGGTAAGACGCTGACTTGAGTTAGCATCTGGATAGAACATTCTGTTAGGCTGCATTTCCATCAAACCTTTGATGTATTTTCTGCCAAGTGCCAGTGACTGGGCTTGGAATTCAGTAACTTTAGATTTGAAGTTTGTATTGTAATTGTCGAAATGCGCTTTTAAATACGCGTAAGCTGGATCGCTTAATAGTTTTTTCAGGTTTGGTTTTTCAAAGAATTTAGCGGCTTTCTCTTTAGAAGCAAATACGCTCTTTGCAAATACCATCTCGGTGTATTTTCCAAATACTTCGTCAGCATTGCCGTTTTTGATTTTACCAGCCAGTTCTTTAAAGAATGTAGGCCACTGATCTGATGGGATGTTTTTGTAGTACATTTTCAACATGCCAGCGAAGATTTTTTTGTCAGCTGCAATGATTCTGTCATTGTAAGCTACGTTTTTAAGATCTTCAATAAACTCTTTAGATAAAGCGCTGATGGCTTCGTCGATTTTAGCAATTTCTTTTGCTTTGTCTTCTTTTGATTTGGTTTTGTCTGCTGCAATGCTCGCTTTTTTGCTGTACATCGCTTCTAAACTCATACCAATCATACTCATTTGAATGATGGTTGGAGCAGTGATACATTCGCGCATGTATGTGCTTTGTAAAGCATATGGTTTGTATAAAGTATAAACCTGATCTATGTCGTAAAGCAATGATTTGTATTCATCTTTGTTAGAAGCCCACTGACTGAAAGTTTTTTCTTCAGCAGATTTCTTTTCAAACACTTTGTTGTGTTTTAATTGTTCAGCTTCACCGTCGAAGAATTTCCAGTAGTTAGCAATCGAAGCATAGTCGCTGGACAGCAATAATCTTGTTGCTTCGTCCTGAACCATTTGTTCTTTCCAGGCTTTCAATCTGATGTCTCTTAAGTTAACGATATTAGGATCAACGATGTCTGTAGCAAGCGCAACACCTTGAGAAAATTCATAACGGTTAGTTCTGCCAGGGAAACCGATGATCATGGCGAAGTCACCTTCTTTGATACCTTTAGTAGATACTGGCAGGTAGTGTAATGGTTTGTATGGTTTGTTTTGAGCATCGTATTTAGCAGGTTTGTTTTCTGTGTTAGCGTATACTCTGAACATACTGAAATCGCCAGTATGTCTTGGCCACATCCAGTTGTCAGTTTCGCCACCAAATTTACCAACGTTTTGTGGAGGTGTACCAACCAAACGGATATCGGTAAATTTCTCCATTACGAAAAGGTAGTAGGCATTGCCTTTGAACATTTCTCTGCAGGTAGCTTCGAAATGAGTACCCTCAGTAGCTGTTTTAATTAACTCTTTGTATAGTTCCTGAATTTTGGCAGCTCTGTCTTTTTCAGCTACACCATTCAGTTTTTCCAGCATTTTGTCGGTGATATCATCCACTCTTACAACGCGGGTAATAGACATTGGGTTTTTAGGAACACGCTCAGATGCTTTGTCTTTAGCCCAGAAACCGTTGTCAAGGATATTGTCAGCAGGTGTGCTAAGGTCGGCGATTGCATCGTAACCGCAGTGGTGATTGGTTAAAATTAAACCTTCAGAAGAGATTAATTCACCAGTACAACCACCATTAAACCAGATACAGGCATCTTTTAAAGATGAGTGGTTAACACTGTAAAGTTGTTCAGGCGTCAGTCTAAGGCCTTTGGCTTCCATGTCTTTGTAGTTCATTTTGTCTAACAAAGACAAGAGCCACATACCTTCGTCAGCTTTAGCCAGGTTGCTTGTCAGCATCAGGGCCAGCGTAAGTAATGCGTAGATTCTTTTCATATCAGAATGGAGTTATTTTTTTGTGTCGCGAATTACCGACTTTTAAATTGTAATAACAAACCTGATTCGTCTAAACGGCAGCATTTTATCGCCGAATGTCTTAATAAGTGGAGGTCTGATAGCTTACTTTGCTCTTTGCTAGTTTTTAATCTCCTATCTTTGCAACGGACAATCGGCTTGTCGCGTCTGGCAACAGATGAGGAAAGTCCGGGCAACACAGGGTGCCAAACCACTTGAAAGGGTGGGCGGTGTGAAGCAATGAGCACCGACAGAAAGGGTCGCAGAAAATAACCGCCGATCAGCAATGAACGGTAAGGGTGAAAATGTGAGGTAAGAGCTCACATCTCTGTGCAGTAATGTATAGAGGGGATAAACCTTTTGGGTTGTAAGGCCAAATATACCGGGGATTGAGGGTTACCCGCCCTACTGAGATTCGTCTCTGCCCCGGAGGGTAGGCTGCATTAGATAAATGACAAGCATTCGCTCAGGCGAATACAGAACCCGGCTTATAGATTGTCCATTTTTTTAACTTCAAAAAAAAGGCGCTTATTAAAGCGCCTTTTTTGTTATTTCTTCAACCATGCTTTTAATATCACATCGTCGCCATTGTCGACGCTCAGTTGCAGGTCGTATTTCGGACTCTTTTGAGTCTCCAATGTAATCGTTCTGATTAAGCCTGCTCTGCTTATTAAAATGCTGTAAGGTGATGTGCTGTTTTTTAATACTTCATCTAAACTGATTTTTACTCTAATGTCATTCACTGCCAGTATCTCGTCGCCGGCTTGTAGGCCCGATTTCCAGGCTGGCGAATTTAGCTCTACCCAGCGAACCAGCATCTTATCACCTTTCTGCTCAGTGGTAATGCCTGTGAAATGCATGTTGCTCTGCTCGCGATTCGATAAAGTACACGCCGCTTTCTTCATCACTTCTGTGAGTTTTCCGAGGGTATTGACTTCGTTTAAGCCTGTTGCCCAGTCTTTAAAGTTGAGCGACTTCCCGGCAATCTTATCAATGGCAGCATAGAACTCATCATCGCTAAAGCCTCTTTGCTTTCCTATGTAGAACTCCTGATACAAATACTGCATCAATTGATCTAATCCTTTCTCTCCCTTAGTGGCTGATAATAATTCTATATCCAGTAAAGCTGCCAATGCTGATCCTTTAAGATAATAGGAGATGTTATTATTGGTGCTGTTTTCGGTTGGACGGTATTCTTTGATCCAGGCATCAAATGAGGCGTCGTGCATGCTCTGAACTTCGCCGCCCTTGCGATTAAGGGTTGCCGTAAAGGTAGAGGCTAATGTTTTGCGATAGTCACTCTCGCTCATAAAACCCGCTCTGTACATTGCAAGTTCATCGTAATAACTGGTGATGCCTTCGGCTACCCACAATAGATTGGTGTAGTTTTCTTTGCTGTAATCAAACGGTCCGAGTGCTGCCGGACGAATGCGTTTAACATTCCATAAATGGAAATATTCATGCGCACACAAGCCTAAAAAGGCTTTGTATCTATCGGCATTGCTGTAGTTGAAACGAGGCATCTGCACTACACTGCTGTTGGCATGCTCTAGTCCGCCTCCGCCTTCTTCCACGTGGTGAACAATGAACAGGTAGGATTTACACGGATGCGCTCCTATAATATTGTACATGGTCTGACACACTTTGGTAAGGTCGCGCACAAATGTCTCTGTATTGCAATTGTTTCTGCCTACCATGGCGACTTTATGTGGCACTCCTGCAACTTCAAATGTCAGTTCGCTGTGATTGCCAATTTCTATTGGCGAATCTACCAACTCGTCGTAATTGTTAAATTTATAAGTGTTGTTGCCTGCACTCTCTAGGGTTGTCGATACCTTTGTCCATGCTGCCGGAAAGTTAAGCGTGAGCTGACCGCCGTTTTTGTATCCTTCTGCATACATCAGACAACTCGTTAATAATAAAAACGCGTGGTCGTTGTCAATATAAGAGGTACGAACAGATTGCTCGAAGCAATAAATCGGGTAGGAGATGGTGACGCTGGTCTCACCCATTAAATCTACTACCCAGGTACTTTTGTCTTTCTTGCTGATTTTTCCTTTACCTGATTTTACTGTAACTCGGTCTATATTCTTCTCAAACTCTCTCACCATATAACTGCCAGGGGTCCACACAGGCATTTTAAATTCTGCCGTTTTTGTTTTAATGCCCGTCAGGGTAATGTCTACCTGAGCATAATGTGAGTTCGGATTGTCAATGCTGATCTTGTAAGAAAGTTCTGCCTGTAATTCTGATACCATAAATAATACAATTGCTGAAATAATAAATCTCATTCTGCAAATATGCTGTAATAACTCAGCTTTAACAAGCAAATTAAGGGCATAAAAATAGCCCACATTAAGTGGGCTATCAACTCTAGATTTTGTGTATTTGTATTTGTGTGTGTCGTGTTGGGGTTTCCTAGGTGTTTAAGCCAATTAGAAACAAGGCGCTAAATAATGATACAATAGCAATGGTCTTAGTAATACGGTCTGCCATAACAGCACTGATTAAATAAGGCTTCTCAATTTCTTCTTGTGTGTTGTACAATTCATACGGTAGTCCGGTAAAGCGACTCGCTTGATGAACTTCTAATCCACTGTAGGTGCTGAAATTGGTTTGACGTTGCATAATTATTATAAGGTTTTTAGCAGGCTTTTTGATAGGTTTAAATACTCAAAATGTATTAATACTTAAATTTTTCAAATGGCCTATACCCAAATATAGACAACAAGTAATTCATGAATAAGTTTTTCTTAAAATTTCTATAAATATATTGTAAGTACTTGAAATTAAGTAGTATAATTTTTAATTGAGATCTGGTTTGTTATTGTTTTTTCAGGTTTTAGTTCTGAGCCTGAACTTAAAATGCGCCATTTTCTTCTTAAAGCTTTTTTTAAAAACCTTTTAAATTTAACGATTGATTTATTATTAAAATATATTAATGTTTTACCTGTTTGGGCTGATGTTAAAATATATGTATGATTTCTAAGTTTGATTTCGACTTAGTACCCTGGTTTTTAAAAATGAAACTGTATTTTTATCCTTGAATGGGCAAACTTTACGCTTGGAATAAAAAATTTTCAATTTGAATATCAGGTGTTTATGATCTAAATCAAAGTTTTTTTTCGATCTTGTTAAAATCATCAGATGGTTTTTTATATTTGGGTATAGGGTATTAAAACAATGTGAGTTTTATTACTTATTAAGTAGAAAATCCTAACAAAAAACAAAAAATAAAATACTAATATGAACAACTCTGCAACACTAAAAAACAACAGTAAAAAAGGTTTTTACTTCACCGAAATCTTAATGCTTAAATCTATTATAGCATTATTAATCCTGACTTTCTTTTTATTAAACGAGATGCAGGCATCTAACCACGAATCAAATACCATGAATGATCATAAAGGCTACAAGGTTTGCGAATCAAATCCTGAAAGCCACTAAATCTTTCATTATAAAAAGACACACACACAAATACACAAAATACCTCTAAAGACTATAGCCCACTTCGGTGGGCTATTTTTATTTCCATTAGATTTTTCTTTTATAGCTTTTCGATAAAGAAATGTCTTCAATTCTTAGATATCAGCTTGCATTCTTTATCTTTGTGTCACTAAACACTATCAATGAACACCGTTTTGCCGCCATTTGTACCACTCTCAATGGTACTCTCTCTTTTCCTCTGCGTATTTTGTTTCTATAAAGCTTCTGGGAATGCCACCAGGGTGCTTTCAGTTATTTTAGCTTTTGCTGCTGTTCAGGGATTAGCAGCCTTTCTTGGTTTCTACTCGCAGTTCGATGCAGTGCCTCCCAGATTGCCACTTTTAGTCCTGCCGTCTTTTGCTCTAATTGCGCTCTTATTTGCTTTTCCAATGAGCAGAGCGTTTCTCGATGCTATCGATCCTTCGTGGCTTACTTTTTTGCACATTGTCAGATTTCCAATTGAATTAGTCTTGTATTGGCTTTTCTTGTTTGATCTGGTGCCAGAGCTCATGACCTTCGAAGGTCGCAACTACGATATACTCTCAGGCATCACAGCGCCTTTTATTGCCTATTGGGCTTACATCAAAAAGTCTATGAACCCGAAATGGTTGCTGGTATGGAATTTTATCTGTCTGGCTTTGTTACTGAATATCGTTATTCAGGCTATCCTGAGTGCACCCGGACCCTTTCAGCAATTATCTTTTGAACTGCCTAATACGGGTGTATTCTATTTCCCATATGTTTGGCTGCCATCTATTATCGTGCCTCTGGTGTTTCTGTCGCATGTCATCTGTATCCGACAATTGATTAGAACCTTGTCGCTTAAGCACGGTGCTTAATGGCACGCTGTGTGATAAGTTTCGCAGCCCGCTCACTGGCTCCCGGTTCCCCGACTTTTATTTTTAATGCAGCATAAGAATTTAGCATGGCTTGTCTGCCTTCGCCGTCCAGTATGAGGTTGAGTTCTTTCTTAATCTGATTTTTGGTAAAGTCGACCTGTATTAACTCGCTCACGACTTTTCTGTCCATGATCAAATTAACCAGAGAAATAAACTTGACTTTAATTACCAGCTTGCCGATTTCGTAACTGATCTTACTGAATTTATAACACACTACCTGCGGGCAGTTAAGTAAGGCTGTTTCTAATGTGGCAGTGCCACTGCATACCAAAGCGGCATGGGCGTTGACTAATACATCGTAAGTTTTACCTTTGATTAAGCGGACATTCTTGCCTTCTGTATAAGTATTGTAAACCTCGTCGTCTATATGTGCTGCGCCAGCGAGTATGAATTCATATTCCGGATACTCGTCGCAAACTGTTAACATCGTTGGTAAGACATGTTTCAATTCGCTCATTCTGCTACCTGGTAAAAGGGCAATGATAGGTTTGCTGATTTGGTGATTAGCTTTGAAATTCGGATCAAAAGGATACTGTGCAATGGCATCGCAAAGGGGATTGCCGATGTAATCAGGAACAACTTTGTAGGTCTTGAAAAATTCTTTTTCAAATGGCAGGATCGAATACAGATAGTCGACATAGGCCTTGATTTTTTTAGCCCTTTTAACATTCCAAGCCCAAACCTTTGGCGAGATATAGTAATGCGTCTGAATACCGTTTTCTTTACCAAACTTCGCCATTTTCAGATTAAATCCGGGATAGTCAATTAGTATCAAGGCATCTGGCTGATAACTTAAGATGTCCTGTTTACAGAATTTTAAAAATCCAAGAATTTTAACGATATTCAATAGCACATCTGTTAAGCCCATAAAGGCTGTCTCTCTGTAATGTTTTACTCTGGTTCCGCCTTCTGCCGACATCAGATCGCCACCCCAGAATCTGAATTCTGCTTCAGAATCGTTTGCACGGATGTGTTTCATTAGGTTCGCTCCGTGTAAATCTCCGCTTGCTTCTCCAGCTATGAGGTAGTATTTCATTCGTTGTGCAAATTAAACTCAAAATTTACACAATTCGTTGCTAAAAATGCCTTAATTTCGCGCAAATTTTATTAAAGAAATGAAAGAAGTATATATCGTTTCCGCCGTTAGGACAGCAATGGGTAGCTTTATGGGCGCTCTGTCTTCTGTACCTGCTACTAAACTTGGTGCAGCTGCCATCAAAGGTGCTATCGAGAAAATCGGTTTAAACCCTGAAGAAGTTCAGGAAGTATATTTTGGTAGTGTTCTGCAAGCTGGTCTTGGTCAGGCCCCTGCCAGACAAGCCGCAAAATTTGCAGGTTTGCCAAACACGGTTCAATGTACTACAGTTAATAAAGTTTGTGCCAGTGGTATGAAATCTATCAGTCTTGGTGCTCAGCAAATTATGCTGGGTATGGCAGATGTGGTTATCGCCGGTGGTATGGAAAGCATGAGCAATGTGCCGCATTATATGATGGGCAGCAGAACTGGCTATAAATATGGTAATGTTAACATGATCGATGGTCTGGCCAACGACGGCTTACAAGATGCCTATAACCATCAAATGATGGGCTGGTGCGCTGATCTTTGTGCTAAAGAATACAGCTTCAGCAGAGAAACTCAAGACGAATTTGCTATCAACTCGTACAAAAAAGCGGCTCAGGCCTGGGCTGATGGTAAATTTAACGACGAAATCGTGCCAGTTGAAATGACCGATAGAAAAGGTAATGTGACTCAATTCGTTCACGACGAGGAATACAAAAATGTGTTCTTTGATAAAATCCCTGGTTTGAAACCTGCTTTCAGCAAAGAGGGTACCGTTACTGCTGCTAACGCCAGTACGATGAATGATGGTGCTGCTGCTTTAGTATTGATGAGCAAAGAGAAAATGGAAGCTCTTGGTCTTACACCAATCGCCAAATTAAGAGGTTTTGCAGATGCTGAACACGAACCAGAATGGTTTACAACCGCTCCAAGTAAAGCAATGCCTAAAGCTGCTGCTCACGCTGGTGTGGCTATGTCAGATATCGAATATTTCGAATTCAATGAGGCTTTCTCAGTAGTTGGTTTAGTTAACACTCAACTGATGAACCTTGATGCTGCTCGTATCAATGTAAACGGTGGTGCTGTTGCTCTTGGTCACCCGCTCGGAGCCAGTGGCGCAAGAATTATCGTTACACTTATCAATGTTCTGAAACAAAATAACGCTAAAATTGGCGGTGCTGCAATCTGTAATGGTGGCGGTGGTGCAAGCGCTATGGTGATCGAACTTGTTTAATCCACTCTGCACAATATTTAGTGCCTTTTTGTATTAAGTATAATATGCGTGCTCTGTTATCGGCCTCCGTCTTTCTTATTTTCTTTTGCTCGGTTCAGCTGAAAGCAGACTACAATCCTTTGCTTAAAAAATACTCTGATAGCCTGCGCTATCATCGTAATGCGGATGTTCGTCTGCTCTATAACGATTCGTTTACTAAACTCATTCGCGATCTTGCTGATGAAGACAATGGCTTCAATGAATCTCTCGATTCTATCATGTCTACCATCTCGGTTCTGAATTCTGAAGATGGTAAACTCAGAGTCATCTCCTGGTTAGTCATTAACGATAAAGAGGAATTCTTTAACTATTGCCTGGTGATGTACCGCGCTAAAGAAAATAAACCTCATAAAACTTTCTGGCTGCGCGATAAAATAGAATCCAAATCGGATTCGATTTACGAGGATTTTACTGCCGATTTCTGGCCAGGTGCCCTCTATTATCAAATGTACCAGTTCAAAAAGAAAGGTCGTAACCACTATTGTGTTCTGGGTATGAATGGTAAAAATAGTTTTTGCAACCAGAAAATAATCGATGTGCTGTGGTTTGATAAAGAAGAGGAACTCCATATCGGTGCTCCTGTTTTCTATGCCTTCGAAAAAGATTATACGCCACAATACAGGGTGTTTTTTGAATATGCCGATCAGTCGACCATGCTGCTGCGCTTCGAAAAAGAACAGAAAATGATTACCTATTCTAACCTGGTGCCCAGCAATCCTGAAAAGATTGGCATGAAACAGTATTATATTCCAGATGGTAGAATCGATTTTTATGTCCTCAAAAAGAAAGGAAAATGGATCCGCTACGATGGCCTGAAAGATTTTGATTTTCTTGGCAACGAATAAATTTCATTATCTCAGTGTTTCTTATTAAAATTGTAATCCAATGTTTCGTCTCTCTCTAATCGCAGTTTTTTTGATATGTGCCTCTGGTAGCGCCGACTATGGTTTTAAAGTGGCGAAGGTAAAATACAAGGGGGGCGGCGACTGGTATGCCAACAAAACGGCATTGCCCAATCTTGTCAAATTCTGTAACGACAACCTTAAAACCAATATCAATCCCGCTGACGCCACTGTTGAAGTGGGTTCTCCGGAAATATTTAATTACCCTTGGATTTACCTCACTGGTCACGGTAATGTGGTCTTCACTGATGCCGAAGTTGTTAATCTGAAAAAGTACCTCATGGCTGGTGGTTTCCTCCACATCGACGATAACTACGGACTTAAACCCTTTATCGTGCCACAAATGAAAAGGGTTTTTCCAGAACTGGACTTTGTTGAATTGCCATTTACCCACCCAATTTATAACCAGAAATATACCTTTAAAAA
Organism: Bacteroidota bacterium; assembly: GCA_027490055.1. Taxonomy (GTDB): domain Bacteria; phylum Bacteroidota; class Bacteroidia; order NS11-12g; family UBA955; genus JABMMZ01. The sequence goes on from JAIXYV010000011.1 coordinate 16,828, forward strand.
TGGCTTGCCTAAAGTACACGAACATGATGGTAAACCACCACAAGGTTTTGGACTTATACACGAAGGTAAACTGGTGTGCTTTTTTACCTATGAGTGCGACTTGGGCAATGGCTGGGAAGATCAGTCTGTTTACAACGATCCGGAAGAAAAACGTCAGGAAGCCCTTAAAATGGGTGCCAATATTATTCAACTGGCCTTTAATAAATAATTCAGCGTGAAGAAACTGGTGGTCATCTATAATCCCTTTTCCGGCAGGAAAAAGATCAAAGATTTACCGCAGCTCATCGACCGACATATTAATCACCTGCTCTTCGAAACCCATATCTGGCCTACCGAAAAAGCCGATGATGTGATTCTGCTAACTGAAAAAGCTATTCGTGAAAAAGCCGATATCATTATGGGGGCTGGTGGTGATGGAACTATCAATCAAATTGCCTCCCGATTAGTCAATACCGGAATCGCTCTGGGTGTTATTCCACTGGGTTCTGGAAATGGCTTCGCCAGACATTTTAAAATCCCCCTTAATACCGCTCAGGCTATTTCTAAAATATCTGATTATTCTGTTAAAGATATTGATACTGTATGGTTTAATCGCCATTGTATGATAAATATAGGCGGAATAGGTTTTGATGCTCATATCAGCTCGGCTTTCGCCAATACCAAAAAACGTGGATTGCAGGGATACGTTAAAACCATTGTTCGCGAACTGAATTATAAAAGTCAGTTTTATAGTATCTATAACAAGGGCGAAAGGGTATGGGAAGGCAATGCTTTTATGATTGGTATCGCCAATGCCACGCAATGGGGTAACAATGTTGTTTTACATCCAGGCGCCAAACCTGATGATGGCTTGTTTAATCTGGTTGTACTCAAGAAATTTTCTCCAATCGATTTTGTTGTTATCCTTAAAAATCTGATGGAAGGTAAACTCCATAGCAACAAAAATAGTGTGGTCTTTACTGGCACCGACTTTATGATAAGACGAGAAAAAGAAGGACCTATCCATGTCGATGGCGAACCTATCTGGCTGGGTAAAGAAATAAATATTAATATTGAACCTTTAAGCTTAAAGATTTTGTGTCATGTCTAAAAAAGTAAAACGCAATTTTGATGGAATGGTCTATAGCACCGACTCCGATTTCGATTATCAGGAGGAGAGTGAGGATATTGAAACGCCTGAACCCAAACATCAAAAACTCATTATCCGTCTCGAAACCAAACAACGCGGTGGTAAAAAAGCTACTATGATTGCAGGCTTCGTTGGCAAGTCCGAGGATCTTGAAACACTCGCTAAACAATTGAAAAATCACTGTGGTACCGGTGGAAGTGTTATTGATGGCGAAATACTTATTCAAGGCGAACAAATTAAAAAGGTGAAGGAATTTCTTCAGGCTAAAGGCTACAAAACCAATAATATCTAAGACATCTTGAGTGCGTTCGCCAAAGGTATATTGTCTAACCTGTTCTCTAAAACGGCTGTCGCCGGAATAGGTCTGCTGACTGTTATCGTGGTATCGCGATTTCTTGGTGCCGAAGGTAGGGGAGAAATTGGCTTGTTTATGTCGACTGTAGCCCTGGTGCAATTGATATGTGATTTTGGTAATAGCACAGCAATCATCAATCTATCGTACAAACACAATAACAAAAACCTTTGGCTCAGTAGTCTCATTTGGATCGCTCTGATCTGTCTCTTAACCTTTCCTGTTTTATTACTGTTTAGTCACCTGCCTTTTGTATGGCTCATTCCGCCCGCTGCTTTCCTGTATTCTATAATTAATCTGAACCATTTAATTTTAATGGGCAATCAGAAAGTACATTTGAGAAATACTAGCCTTTTGGTTTTTCCAGTGGTCTTACTAATTCTGTTTTTCGTGCTCTCTAATTTAATCGGATTTAAACAATCAAATTATATTATTGCTTTATTTGTAGCGCTTATTGTGTCGGTCATTGTATCGTACTCAATGTGCAGTAAACACTTAAAATCTGAACAGCCTTTTGCTTTCGAGCGCGAAATTCTCAACAAGGGTTTCTGGGCTCAGAGTGCACAAGCAGTGCAGTTTTTTAATTACCGTCTAAACTTCTTTTTACTGGCGTTTTTTATTCTCGATGCTGCATTGGCTAACTACGCCATAGGTGTATATAATAATGCCATAATTCTCTCTGAGTCGGTTTGGATTCTGGGGCATAGCATCGCACAAATGCAACACATGAAGATGCTCAATACCGAGAGTTTGGAACTAAATTTTAAACTGACCAATCAAATGGCTTATCTCAATTTCTTTGGAACGCTATTGCTAATGCTGGTTCTTATGCTGATTCCAGAAACTTTCTGGGGCAATTTGTTTAGCGCCGACTTTATTCAAATCCGCCAGTTGTTCATGATCACGGTTCTGGGTGTTATCTCATTTGGCTTATCCAATATTTTGAATCATGCTTTACATGCGGCTTCCAGATTCAAAGCAATTTTATTTTGTAACCTTATAGGCTTATTCGCTGGTGCCTACACGGCCTTGGTGTTTATTCCCAATTATCAGTTGATGGGCGCTGCTGCAGCGTGGAGCATCGGTCTCTTTGTCTCAATGCTCAGCTATATTCTGGTGTATTTATACCATCATGTAAAGTTTGTTGCTATCAATACTTTATTCGTGCAGGCCATATTGTCGATGCTTGTTTTTCTTGCGAGTATCAGCATGTTTAGATATCTGAATCTTTGTTCTGAATTACATTTTATTCAGCGTTTCTGTATCTCTCTCAGTGCAGCACTCTCAATAAGTGTCGTTTTAAATTTGATAGCCACTAAATTAATGTATGGAATTAAGCGGCATAATTCTTAAGTTTGCGTTTATGTTTTTTCGTTTTTCCTTATTGTTTTTACTAACAGGATCTGTTTTCTCTCTCTCTGCTCAGAATGGTGGTGTTAAGGGTTATGTCAAAGATTCAAAAACTGGTGTTGAAATAGATAATGCTCAGGTGTCTGTCAAAGGTACCGATGTGCAGGTGTCTACTAACTCCGAGGGCTATTACATCATCAATGGATTGGCTCCAGGTGTTCATACCATCATTGCCACTATTCCCAATTACAAACCTGATTCATTTACCCTAACAGTTAAACCGGAAGTAATCAACGTCCATAATTTTTTCCTGGTGCCAGAAATCCAAACCATCGGCTCTGGTAAAATTGTCAACGTCAAAAAGAGAAGGAGAGAGGATGTCGATATTGGAGCGACTAAAATTAAGCCTTCTCAATTGTTTAAAATTCCAACAATCGGCGGTACGCCAGATTTAGTGCAATATCTTCAAATCCTTCCAGGTGTTGTCTTTAGCGGCGACCAGGGGGGGCAGCTCTATATCCGCGGTGGTAGTCCGGTGATGAATAAAATTACATTAGATGGCATGACCATTTATAACCCCTTTCACTCAATAGGTTTGTTCTCTATTTTTGATGTCGATCTGATGAAATCTGCTGATGTATACTCGGCTGGTTTCGGAGTCGAATACGGTGGTAGAGTGTCAGCCATTGTTGATGTAAAAACCAGAGATGGTAATAAAAACAAACTGGCTGGTAATTTTTCTGCTAGTCCGTTTCTTGGTAAACTCTCTTTAGAGGGACCACTGAGAAAGTTTATTCCCGGTCGCGGTAGTAGTAGCTTTATTGTTTCCCTTAAAAACTCTTACCTCGATCGCAGTTCTAAACTGTTTTATCAATATGCCGATCCATCTAAATTGCCTTATAATTTCAATGATTTGTATACCAAGTTTACTTTCAACTCGTCAAATGGTAGCAGCATTAAATTGTTCGGATTTAACTTCAGAGATAATGTCAATTTCCCTGGATCTACCAGCTATGGCTGGAAACAAAGTGGTTTAGGTAGCAGATTTACTCTTATACCAGAAGGTAAGCAATCTAAAATCGATGGCTTTATCACGTATTCTGATTATCAAATCGAACAAAAAGAACTCGATAACAAACCGCGTTCAAGCTCTATCAGTGGCTTAAACATGGGTGTTGTAGCTAATTCTTATAACAAGAAGGATGAAATCAAATACGGTTTTGAAGTGAATGCTTTTAGTACCGATTTTTCCATTTTTAATGCCAATAACAGACAAATCTCACAGCAAGAATTCACCACAGAGTTATGCGGATTTGGTTTGTACAAATGGGTGCGCCAGAGATTTACGCTCGAAGCAGGTACCCGTGTTCAATACTATGCCTCATTAGGAAATACCTCGTTGGAACCAAGAGTGAGCGGTAAATACTTATTGACTAAAAAATTAATTTTTAAAGCAGCTGTAGGTAAATACTCTCAGAACTTATTGTCGGCTTTTAGTGATAGAGACGTTGTCAATTTGTTTTATGGTTTCTTATCGGGACCAGACAATCTTCAAAAGAAATTTAATGGCGAAGAGGTTAAGTCGCGCCTGCAATTGGCTCGTCATGCTGTTGCCGGATTCGATTACGACATCAACAAATACAGTGAAATTGGCGTTGAAGGTTTTTACAAAAGCTTCGACCAGATTACCAATATCAACCGTGAGAAATTGTTTGATGACGATGGTAACTATTCTGTCTATTCAGAGAGATTGAAAAAAGACTATATCGTAGAAAGTGGTAATGCCTATGGTGCAGATATCAGATACAAATTCGACAATGTGAAGAGAGTGTATATCTGGGCTGTTTACTCTTTAACGTATGTCAATCGTTTTGATGGCCTCAATTCATACAGTCCGCATTGGGACAGAAGGCATAACGCCAACTTTGTCATGGACTATGTGCTTGACAAAAACAACCGCTGGTCGGCTAACCTTAGATGGAACTTTGGATCAGGCTTTCCTTTCACGCAAACACAAGGGTTTTATGAGAAGTTTGATTTCCAAAACGGACCAAGTACCAACTACGCCCAAACCAATGGTCAGCTGGGTATTTTATATGCCGGTTTCAACGAAGGAAGACTGCCAACCTACCACAGACTGGATGGTTCTGTTCGATACAATTTCAAACCAAAGAATAACTTCAAAAGTTATATCGTGTTTTCTGTAACGAATATCTACAACCGCCAAAACATCTTCTATTTCGACAGAGTCAATTATACCCGTGTTAACCAATTGCCTGTACTACCTGCTATCAGCTACAGCGCTTCCTTCTGATAATTGCTCATAAAAAAGGACAGTTCGGTATCAGTGTCTTGCACATTTTTTAGTACTTTTGCAGTCTATATCTGATATATACATGCAAGACTCAGTTTATCAACCTCAACACAAAGTAAGAATCGTTACTGCTGCCTCTCTGTTCGATGGACACGATGCTGCCATCAATGTGATGCGCCGTATTATTCAGGCAACTGGATGCGAAGTGATTCACCTCGGTCACGACCGCAGTGCCGAAGAAGTAGTTGATACCGCCATTCAGGAAGATGCTAACGCTATTGCAATGACTAGCTATCAAGGTGGTCATAACGAGTATTTCAAATATATGCGCGATCTCCTTCAGCAAAAAGGTGCTGGCCATATCCGCATTTTCGGCGGTGGTGGTGGTACCATTCTCCCTGAAGAAATTAAAGATCTAGAAGATTACGGTATCACTAAACTGTATCACCCTGACGACGGACGTGCTCTGGGGCTTCAAGGGATGATCAACGACCTGGTGCAGAAGTCTGACTTCGCAACTGGTCATAACATCAACTTCAATCTCGAACAAATCGTCGCTAAAAATCCTACCACTATTGCGCAAACCATCTCTTGTGCTGAAAACTACCCGGAGGATTTTGCCGCCTATAGAACCTTATTGCAAGAACATATCGCCAAAATGGATAAAACTGCTCCCGTGCTTGGTATCACTGGTACCGGTGGCGCTGGTAAAAGTTCATTGGTTGACGAGTTTGTAAGACGTTTCTTATTCGATCTTAAAGATAAAAATATCGCTATCATTTCGGTAGATCCAAGTAAACGTAAAACTGGTGGCGCCCTTTTAGGGGATAGAATCAGAATGAATAGCATCAAAAACTCAAGAGTCTACATGCGCTCTCTGGCTACCCGTCAGAGTAATCTGGCTCTAAGTAAACATGTCGATGATGCAGTGCTGATTCTGAAAGCTGCTGGCTTCGATTTAATCATTCTTGAAACCAGTGGTATCGGTCAGAGCGACACAGAAATTACCGAACACAGCAACGTCGCCATGTATGTGATGACACCTGAATACGGTGCCGCTACTCAACTCGAAAAAATTGATATGCTGGATTTTGCCGATATCATCGCTGTCAATAAATTTGATAAAAAAGGTGCTGCAGATGCGCTGAAAGATGTTAAAAAACAATTCCAACGCAACCATAAACTGTTTGATCAGGATCCTGAAACAATGCCTGTCTATGGTACTATTGCCTCTCAGTTCAATGATCCGGGCATGAATACGCTTTACAGAAATCTGCTCGATCTGATTGATGAGAAAACAGGATCAACTTTTAAATCCGATTTTCATGCTTCTGATGAAATGAGCGAAAAGATATTTATTATACCACCTTCAAGAAACCGCTACCTCAGCGAAATCAGTGAAACGGTTCGTAAATACAATTCATGGACAGAAGAACAAGCAGAAATTGCTGAACAGTTATACCAATTGAAGGGTACTAAAGATATACTTTCTAAGTAATCCCCATCTCATTAATCGATTCAACGACTCATGTCTTTTTACAATAACATCCTCGAAACCATCGGTAATACGCCAATGGTAAAACTAAACCAGATTGTCGCCGACCTGCCTTGCACCGTTCTGGCTAAAATAGAAACGACCAATCCTGGTAACAGTATCAAAGACCGTATGGCGCTTAAGATGATTGAGGATGCCGAAAAATCGGGTGCCCTTAAACCTGGTGGTACCATCATCGAAGGTACAAGTGGAAATACTGGTATGGGTTTAGCGATTGCAGCAGTGATTAAAGGCTACAAATGTATCTTTACCACTACCGATAAACAAAGTAAGGAAAAGGTTGATGCGCTTAAAGCTTTTGGCGCCGAGGTCATCGTTTGTCCTACAGATGTGGATCCTGAGGATCCTCGTTCATACTACTCTGTGTCTTCACGCCTGGTTAGCGAAGTGCCTAATAGCTGGAAACCGAATCAATACGATAATCCAAGTAATGCTTTGGCGCATTATGAGTCTACCGGACCAGAAATATGGGAGCAGACAGAAGGTAAAATTACCCATCTGGTTGTTGGTGTTGGTACTGGCGGAACCATCTGCGGTACTGGCAAATACTTAAAAGAAAAGAATCCTAATATTAAAGTTTTGGGTATCGATACCTATGGCTCTGTGTTCAAGAAATACAAAGAGACCGGTATCTTCGATAAGAACGAAATCTATCCTTATATCACCGAAGGAATTGGAGAGGATTTTCTGCCGGCTAACGTCGACTTCAGTATCATCGACCATTTTGAAAAGGTGACCGATAAGGATGCTGCCGTGTATACGAGATTAATTCCAAGAACCGAAGGTATCTTTGTTGGAAACAGCGCTGGTTCTGCCATTGCTGGTATGTTGCAGATGAAACACATGTTCAAAAAGGACGATGTGGTAGTGGTGATTTTCCACGATCACGGCACGCGTTACCTGGGCAAAATGTATAACGAAGACTGGATGAGAGACCGCGGATTTATTGAGTCTAAGAAACCAGCAACGGCCATCGACCTGATCCAAAAACACAAAAATCTGAAACTGTTGACGGTTAAAGATACTCAGGCTGTAAGAGAAGCGTATGACATCATGAAAAAATACGATGTGTCTCAGATTCCTGTAGTAGATAACAGCGGCGCCTTTGTTGGCAGCTTAAGCGATACCGAATTGTTCGAAACATTGATTGAGCAACCTGAACTGAAATCAGCCGAAATCAAACAAGTGATGCAAGCGCCTTTCCCTATGGTGAAAGCCAATACCAGTATCGAACAAGTATCTAAACTGATTAACAAAAACAATCAGGCTGTGCTTATGGTCGATTTAGGCGGTAACACCCACATCATTACTAAGTATGATGTGATCGATAGCGTGGCTTGATTTTAAAGCTTGCTTACTAACTCAGCACTATTTTCTCTCTTTTCTGCCTTATTCACCTGAATAGATGGTTTGTCTTCGGTTGGTGGATTTTCCTTGAGGACTTTTCCTTTACAGGTGTATACGTCTCCAGATTTATCAATAACAAGAATCCCACTGGTGTTTTCTAAACTCATGGTAAACTGATAGGCAGGAAAAGTGTATGTGCCATTCGCAGATCTGTCTACAACATAAACCGTCGTTATGTTTTCGATTTTTTTGCCTTCATAAATAAAATCTGCCTGGGTAATTACTAAAGGATTTTTGATTCTGTATATCTGATCACAGTTAAAAAAGCCCAAAACTTTGATATCTATCTTGTATTCATTGTTGTAACCATTGATTTCTGTCTTGCTTGTACTATATATGTCATCGCTATACCTACCTGAGCTCATTTGTATTTTATTAATTTCTAAATTAAAATATCGGGCTTTTATATTCAGCAAACGCTGATACTTACGAAACTGTCGTATAAAACTGATGTTTTTTACCATTGTACCCTTGGCATTGGTGCGATAAGTTTTAAATCGTAATTCAGTAAATCCGGTACTTGATTTTAACTCGATAATGCCATAATTGTCGCCTGGCTCATAATAGATTCTGATATCATTGTATACCTTGTTTTTCTTGTAAAGTTCTCTGAATTTAGTACTCTTCATATACTCCTCTAACTCAAATTCAAAATTATCAAATGCTCGAAGTTCTGGAAAGCAGTATTCCATTAAGCTTTTGGTTTGATTCGTTCTGCTTAAGTTAAAACTGATAAATAATTTTGGATTGTCTTTATCTGTAAGTTCTGCTCTTGTCAGAATTTTTACGAGGTTTCTATTCGCTCTAATTTTGTCTTTTTGAGCCTTAGCGTTCTTACGCATTTTCATTCTGATATAGTTCCTTTTACTAGTGCTCAGATCCCATTCTACTGTGCCATTGCTTATTTTTTCAGGTAAAACATTGACACATTTTAAGTTGTTGTACCGATCTTCAAAGCTGGTTTTATCCAGATATTCACTATAAGACATTGTTCTCTGAGAAAGTCGCAATATCCTGTTAATACTGGTCCACTTGCCTGTTTGATCATTAATCTGATACAAATTGTAGTTTGTGGAATCGGATCTGGTTGGAAAGTTTAAACTAAGCGATGTGCCATTCTTAATCTGCAATTCTTCATTGCCGGCATAGGCTCTGATCTCGAACATGCCATTGGTTTTAAAGAGATTCTTCTGTCCGCCTGAATCAAAATCCATAGGGATGCCACTGCTTAAAATTTCTTCAGGGGTACGTATACTGCGATAGGCAATAGTGATGTCTTCAGTTACTGTTTTACCATTCTTGTCAATAAAGGCTCCTGATGGAATGCTTAAAACAGACTGATCGTTAAAAGCCAAATAGGTAGTTGTGTTCGGGTCTATTAATACAGATTGTTCATTGCTTGTCACTGGTCGCAATGGCTTAAATCCATTCGGCGTTTTAAAAATGTTTTCAGATCTTACAGTTTGTACACCGCCTCTTCTAAATGTGCTTCTCTGATAGGTGCTTGCTCCTGGAATATTAGTCATAACAACTGCCTTCATCGAGTCGGTACTCAAATCACAATCGGAACAATATGATGAGATATAGATTCTTTTGTTTCTGTTGTTGCTGTCGTTATAACCCAAAACAATCTCAGTTGCACCCAGTGTTTGCATCGGTTCGCAAAGCAGTTCTGTTTCGTTGTAACTCACTTTACTAAAAAGACTGAGCGGAATTTCATGAATGCTTAAATTGGTAAAGCCTGCACATTCCAGATGGGGTAAGAGATTAAGTGATGAGAGGTCCTGATAGGTTTTGTTCTGATTAAATAAACGAATTGTTTTGATTGTCTGGAGGTACTTTAACTCCGAAAGTTTCAATGAATCGCCGTTGAAATATAACTCCAGAGTTTCCAGCTGTGGCAGTTTGCCAAGCAGACTCAGGCATTCTGTATTTTGAGAAATGCTGTTGGATGTTATGTTCATCTTTACACCCGTAATTGGATATTTACTCTGAATCAATTTATAGAGTTTTTTCATATCACCCGGCATAGTTAACTGTATGTTTTCAGTAGTCTTGCCTGCTTTGCTGACAGGGGTGTAAATCTCCTGTGCACTAACTTTGATACAGCAAAATAATAAAAGAAGTAGTGTGTATGATTTCATAATTTTATAACGACGAACTTAACTAAAAAATTACAGGCCTTTCAAAGAAATTTGAAAGGCCTGCTTTAATATTGTTGAAGGAGTATGAATTACCAGCCTAAAATCCATGCGAACATCAGCGGTGCCACGATGGTAGCATCACTTTCTACAATGAATTTTGGTGTGTGAATATCTAATTTACCCCAGGTGATTTTCTCGTTTGGAACGGCACCTGAGTATGATCCGTAGCTGGTAGTAGAGTCAGAGATCTGACAGAAATAACTCCAGAAAGGCACATCATGCCACTCTAGATCCTGATACATCATCGGTACAACACAGATAGGGAAATCGCCGGCAATACCGCCACCAATCTGGAAGAAGCCTACGCCTTTACCTGAACTGTTGGCTCGGTACCATTCGGTTAACCATACCATATACTCGATACCACTCTTCATGGTAGAAGCTTTGATTTCGTTTTTGATGACGTATGAAGCGAAGATATTACCCATGGTACTGTCTTCCCATCCTGGAACAACGATTGGTATATTCATCTGCGCAGCCGCTAACATCCAACTGTCTTTTGGATCGATTTCATAGTATTGCTCTAATTCGCCACTCAATAAAATCTTGTACATGTATTCGTGCGGAAAATAACGCTCGCCTTTATCGTCGGCGTCTTTCCAAACTTTATGGATATGCTTTTGCAGTCTTCTGAAAGCTTCTTCTTCAGGAATACAAGTGTCGGTAACACGGTTGTAGTGGTTTTCCAGAAGATCCCATTCCTCTTGCGGACTTAAGTCGCGGTAGTTGGGAACTCTCTTGTAGTGCGAATGCGCTACCAGGTTCATGATATCTTCTTCGAGGTTGGCACCCGTACAGCTGATGATGTCTACTTTACCTTGTCTGATCATCTCAGCCAGTGATAAGCCGAGTTCTGCGGTACTCATAGCACCCGCTAGGGTTATCATCATTTTACCACCTTCGGTAAGATGGGTTTCGTATCCTTTGGCGGCATCCATCAATGCTGCAGCATTGAAATGTCTGTAATGATGCTCGATGTAATTTGAAATTGGACCTTTACTCATGTCGATTTATTTGCCGCAAAAATAGACAAAAAAGTGTAAACTCTTTGTTAAGATTGTGATGCGTGGATAATATGGAGGGCTTTAGAAAAACGCGGTCTTTATTTGGTAACAATAAAGGCTGCCTGGTAGTAATTGTTCACTGCACCAATTAGCTTGAACTCGCGGTAGAAGGTCTTCTGGAAAATTGATAAAGCGTAATATTCGTGGTTTGGAACATTAAATTCGTCAAACAAAACAATGTCGCCAGGTTTTAAATAGTTAGATAAACTGCTGAGGGCATATAGTGTAGATGAGAACAAATCGGCATCTAAGTGCACCACTTTGCGCTTGCCCGTATCCATTGGGTGTGTCTTGATAAAATCAGGTAATGTGTCCTGGAATAAGCCTTTGAAGAAATGCACTCTGTTGTCGTCGATGTCCGGAATATTGGCACTCATGGCCCCTTTTTTAAAGGCTGTTCCCCAGTCTTCAGGTAAACCTTCGAAGGTGTCAAAACCGTAAAAAGCAGTGTCGGTATTTTTGTTTTGCTCAACCCACCATTTCATAGAAGCACCTCTGCAAACACCAAATTCTAAGTAATCGAAGGCGCTGTCTTTTAAACCTTGCTTTTCCATTACATCCTGGTATAGGTTGTAACGTCTGCTATGGTCGCGCTTCCAGGTGAAATAATCATTAAGGATGGTTTTATCTTTCTGTGCGGCAATAAATTTTGTTAAGCCAAGGACATTGTGAAAAAACAGGGTAGGGTGACTTAAAAAGCCGAGCCATGTGCCCGGACGGGCCATTAATACAAGGCCTTTAGCAGTTACATTAAGGGTTTTGAGTAGATTGCTCATGGTTAAATGAATCGCAAAAGTAAGTTTTTAATTGATAAAAACCATTCTTAAAACAAGGCGAATTTGGAGCTGATGCGAACAACTTAACTGCTCATCACACTGCCGCAGTTGATGTCCATGACTTGTCCGGTTATGGCACTTTGAGAAAGTATATAATAGACTAGGTCGGCAATCTCTTCAGGTTCAGCCATTCTTCCCAAAGGAACGCTCTGCATGGCGATTTTATAGAAATCATCATAACTCATGCCTAAACCTTTGGCGATACCATCCATGCCTTCGCGCGCCATGTTGGTGTTAACCCAACCTGGACTGATGGCATTGACCATGATTTTCTGTTCGGCAAGTTCCATCGCCCACGAGCGCATTAGTCCTAGCAAGCCAGCTTTTGAAGCGCAATAGGCTGTGTAGTTCTTTACGCCCAAACGCGCCAGAACACTGGAGGTTAAAAGAACATGCTTCTGAGGGGCATTGCTTGATTTTAACTGTTCAAGAAATGAATTGACAAAATAGTATGTGCCAGATAGGTTGGTGTCTATGATCTCATTCCAGCGATCATCTTCTCCGTAATAATTCTCGCCGCCTACACCAGCATTGGCAATGATGCCATCAAGATGGGTGCCGTTCAGAATTTCAGAAACCTCTTCACAGTTTTTCTTCAGTCTGATATCTGTCGAAATAATGAGGTGATTGCCCTTTGGTAAAAGCTTTAAAGTTTCTTCTAGTTTTTCTAAATTTCTACCAGCTAAGATGATGCCTGCGCCTTCGCTTGCCAGTTTTATCGCTATTGCTCTACCGATGCCACTTCCGGCACCGCTGATGATGTATCTTCTGTCTTTCATTTAAGAATTATGCGTGCAATATAATCGAATTTTATTACAAAAAAAGTGAGAGTCTGTTAAGGTGCAAATAATTCATATTAAAATAATTTAAAACTTTATGGAAGCTCAGATTTGTGTGTTCAGAAAACTAAAAATTACTTAAGTACTATTCGTTCAGTTTTAGTAAGAATCGTTTTTAAAATGGATGGTTAATTTCTAAAAAGTCTGTTATTTGATATTTTCAGTTAAGTCGATATTTTTAAGTGATTGAAAATCTGCCAGTAAACGCTTCTTAATTTGCGATTATTTTTAATAGATTGATTCATAGCGATTTGCAAATCTCCATTTGGGTGTTTTTTGTTTGAAAGTAGCTTTTAGGCTAATAAACGGCATTTTTAGTTCTGCACCTTCCAGGTCTAAGACCTGGAAGGTGCAGGAGTCAATCCAACTAACAATTTATTTTTTATATCTTTGCCCCCGTGAATTTTGAATTAGTTAAAGTCGATACCCCAAGCCAGGCCCGTCAGTTTGTTGAGTTCCCTAAATCACTCTACAAAAAAGATGAGAACTATATCATGCCCCTGGATGTCGATATCGAAAATGTCTTTAATCAAGATTACAATGCTGCCTTCAAAACGGGCGATTGTCAGAGATGGCTGCTTCTCCAAAATGGCGCTGTAGTTGGTCGAATTGCCGCTTTCTATAACGATGTCGAAAAAACTAAAATCAGAACAGGTGCTTGTGGCTTCTTCGAATGTATTAACAATCAAGATGCTGCTAATCTGCTCTTCGATACCGCTAAAGACTGGCTAAAATCTAATAACTGCTCCTTTATGGATGGTCCCATTAACTTCGGCGACCGAGATAGCTTCTGGGGCTTAATGGTGGGCGGCTTCGCTAGTCCGAGTTACCGCGAAAACTACAATTTTCCATATTACCAGCAACTCTTCGAAAACTATGGCTTTCAGTTCGAAATTGGTCAGACAACTTCTCTTATCAACGAAAAACACTTCAACTTCGAACGCTTCAGTAAACTGGCATCCCGTGTGATGTCTAATCCTGCCTATACTTTCGAGTTTTTCAAATTGTCGAAAATTGAAAAATATGCCGAGGACTTCGTTACTATCTACAATAAAGCCTGGGCATTTCACGAGAATTTTGTACCGATGACCAAAGAAAAAATCCTCATCCGTATGAAGGAAATGAAGCCTATCGTGGTCGAAGAATTAAATATTTTTGCCTACCACAATGGCAAACCTGTGGGCTTCTATCTGACTGTCCTCGATGTTAACCAGATCTTCAAATACGTCAACGGCAAAATGAATCTGATAGGTAAACTCAAATTCTTATACTACAAAAGATTTGTTAAACGTATCCGTGGTATTGTCTTTGGCGTGGTGCCTGAATTACATAACCTGGGTATCGAAGTGGCGCTGATTATGAAGTTCAGAGAGTCTATGATAAAGAATGGTAGATACGAGGAAAATGAACTGGCTTGGATCGGCGACTTTAATCCGAAAATGCTAAGTATGTTCGAGTCTATGGGCGCCAATCCTATTAAAAGACATATTACCTACAGATATAACTTTAACTAATCCTTTTGAAAATTCTATTCATAGCCAACCGTTTCCCTTATCCGCCTTTTCGCGGTGATAAACTAAAGATTTATAATCTTGCTAAACGTCTGGCTAAGAAACACGAATTACATCTCATTACCTTTACCGAGCAACGCTCAGATACGCAATATCTGCCCGAGCTGGAACCTATCTTTTCAAAAATAGAAATTGTTCATCTGCCAAAATTGCAAAGCGTTTTTAATGTTGGATGGGGGATGTTGGGTAGCGCTCCCCTGCAAGTAAATTATTTCAAATCTACTGCGTTTAAAAACACATTGCAAGAGCTCATGGCAGCTAATCAATACGATGCCATCCACGTGCAACATTTGAGAATGGCTCAATACGCTATTTCATATCAAGATCGTTTTAGAATACTCGATCTGCCAGATGCTTTCTCACTCTACTGGCAACGCCGTAAGTCTGTGCCTCGTAGTTTTCTTACACGCATTCTCGATAATATCGAATCTAGAAGGGTAATGAAATATGAAAAGTACATCCTTAGTCAGTTTAATCTTAATCTGGTTTGCTCTAACGAAGATCTCAAGTTTTTAGAAGAGAAACACCATATCAATACCATTCGTCTCCTTCCTAATGGCG
Organism: Bacteroidota bacterium; assembly: GCA_027490055.1. GTDB lineage: Bacteria > Bacteroidota > Bacteroidia > NS11-12g > UBA955 > JABMMZ01. The sequence goes on from JAIXYV010000011.1 coordinate 32,010, forward strand.
TCGATACGGATAAGTTTAAACCTATGGGGCATGATTATTCGCATGCCCATACCTTGTTATTTACCGGTAACATGGACTACGACCCGAATGTCGATGCGGTTTTGTACTTCGCCAATGAGGTCTTTCCCAAAATAAAACAGGATTTTCCAAATGTGAAATTTGTTATCGCCGGTCAGCGCCCTATCGATAAAGTTAAAGCACTCGATAATCAGAATGATATTCAAGTCACCGGTTTTATTCCAGAATTATCTGAAATGTACAATACAGCCTCTGTTGTAGTAGCGCCTCTGAGATTTGGTGCAGGCACACAAAACAAAGTGCTCGAAGCCATGGCCATGGGCATTCCTGTCGTATGTTCAAATATAGGTTTCGAAGGTTTAGGGATTCAGGATGGCGAAGGTGCCTACATGAGGACAGATGCTAAAAGCTTTGCTGCCCAGGTAGTAGAACTTTTAAAAGATGCTCAACTGCGAGAATCTGTCGGTAAAAAAGGGGTGGAGGTTATCCAGAAAAACTTTAGTTGGGATACCGTCTCAGATACCCTGGAACAGTATTTAAAACAACAATTCTAATTTATCGTGTTTTAACTATTGAGTGAATTCAATAGGAGGTTTATTGTCGTTTAATTTTCTTTCTTTTCTCAATTTAGAGTAAATAAAAGCAACAATTATAAAGGATATCAAAATGAGAAATGCGCCGAGCAGCATGGGTGCTCCTGGTAGTTCTATAATCGCTTTCTCACCTGAACATACTTTAAAAAGATTGTTCATCATGGGGGGACCGAAGATGGAGGTTAAACTCATTATGCTGGTCATGCCCCCCGATAACTCTCCCTGAGCATTGGCTGGAACTGCAAGGGACATTTCACTTTGCAGAGCTGGACCCGCAATACCGCCTAAACAATAGACCGTAGTGAAGGCATACATCATCCAGGTAGTATTAGCCAGGGCAAATAACAGCATACCAGCAAAGTATAAAAAGAAACCGAGTTGAATAGATCGCTCGTTGCCAAGTTTTGGAACTATTACTCTGATTAATCCACCCTGCACAATGGAAACCATAACACCTACTACACCGAGTGAAAGTCCAATCATTTTAGCATCCCACTTAAATTTATAGGCAGTGTAATAAGGCCAGTTCGATTGAACGGCATGCGATGCCAGATACAATAAAAATAATGGTACCATCAGTTTTAGAACCAATGGGTATTGTTTTAATTGAAACAGTGTTCCTATAGGATTCGCACGTTTCCAACTGAATTCACGGCGATTCGATTTATCCAGACTCTCTGGTAACATCAATAAACACAATAAAGCATTGGCAAACGAAAGACCTGCGGCAATCCAAAAAGGTGCACGTACATGCCAATCGCCGGCTATACCGCCAATAATGGGACCGAGAATGAAGCCTAAGCCAAAAGCCACGCCAATCAACCCAAAATTCTGTGCGCGTTTTTCTGGTGAACTGATATCTGCAATGTATGAACTTGCAGTGGTGAAACTGGCACCACAAATTCCAGCTAAAATTCGCCCTACAAATAATATGGCAATACTAGGCGCCAATGCATGAACAATGAAATCAATACCCAATCCCAGTAATGCAATAATTAAGACCGGTCTTCTGCCATATTTATCACTTAATCCGCCCATGATAGGAGAGAAGATAAACTGCGGTAAGGCAAAAGCCACTACCATCCACCCACCCATAGCCGCAGCTTCAGAAATAGTATAATTACCAAGTGTTTTAAGTAGTTTCGGAATGATGGGAATAATAATGCCAATTCCAATAACATCTACAAGAAGTGTAATGAAAATTAAAGTAAGTGAGCGTTTATAAACGGCAGGAGATTGCATATGGCGAATATACATTCTCCTGTTTAAATTGAAGAATTAAATTTATAAATTGAGCTTTTGACTATAAGTACGATATTTGTGTGGTGAAACACATCTTCTTGTTTTTTGTAATTGTATTTTCTGCTCTGTCTGTCGGCGCTGAATCACACAAAGATAGTATATGGATAAATGGTGTGGTGCGACCAGATAATACAAGGTATCCCTTTAAAGTTTTGAAACATGTTGCCATCAGTTTGCTGAAAAATGATTCTGTTATATCTAAAACCTTTTCGGATGATTCAGGGCAATTTCAACTAAAATGTGCGTATAAAGATGTAAATACTTTTCAACTGCTGGCCGAAGCGCGCTCAGGGCAGCCAGTGCTAACATTCGATTCTGTTTGTCCATATTGGGTGGCCAAATCTCCTTCGGGTTATGCTGATCAATATGCAAGCATTTATAAAAATAAAATTATTAGCGATACTTTTAAAACAGTGATACTGATGAAAACACCATTTTATTGTCTCTTTGGAATAGCGCGTTTTGATTATATCATGGGAACCAATCGTTTTCAAAATCGGTATGGACAGGACTTCGATACTTTGTGTTTGTGTTTAGACAATAATTTTAAGCGATACCAGTTTTTTAATGGTCGTAGAAAGTTTCATCTGAAAAGTTTTTATTCAGATTCTATTGAATTAGCCAAAGAAAGAGCAGATGGGTTAAAAGAGCATCTATGTTTGACCTATAGTTTTAATAGAGATGATGTAGATATCGAATGTATCCAATCGACAGAAAGTAATTGTAACAATGAGGGTAAAGCCATTGGAAATTGTGATTTTATAATTGTTTCTGTAACGATTGATTTTAAGCCTGAAAAAGGTCACTAATTTTGGTTTTTATCCGTATTGATATTTTATTATCTTTGCACCCTTAAACATTATGGCTCAAGTCGAATTAATCATGCCTAAAATGGGCGAAAGTATTGCTGAAGCAACCATTACCAAATGGTTGAAAAACGAAGGTGATACTATTAAAATGGACGAAGCGGTTGTAGAAATCGCTACCGATAAAGTGGATTCTGAAGTGCCTTCTACCGCAGAAGGAATACTAATTAAGAAGCTTTGGAATGAAGGAGATGTTGTGCCTGTTGGTGCTGCCATCGCTATCATCGGTTCTGATGCCTCTGCAGCTGTTTCTAATGCTGCTCCAGCGCCTGCTGCCAAAAAAGAGCAACCTGATGAAACTGTCATCCACGCTGCTAAAATGGCTCAGCAAGCTCTGAGTACTTCTGCGGTGTCTGCGCCATCCAACGGTGAAGCTGGAAGATTCTATTCGCCTTTGGTGCTTAATATCGCCAAAACTGAAGGTATCTCTATGTCTGAACTGGAAGCGATTCCTGGAACTGGAAAAGAAAATCGTGTCACTAAAGGTGATATTTTAAAATACATCGAAAACGGTCGTCAGTCACAATCTTCTGCACCTGCTGCTCCTGCAGTTAGTGCTCCGGTTGCTGCTTCTGCGCCTGCTGCTAAACCTGCAACTACTGGTAGTAAAATTACCATGATGCCTGGTGACGAGATTATTGAAATGGACCGTATGCGTAAACTAATCGCCGATCATATGGTGATGAGCAAAGCAACCAGTCCGCATGTTACTTCTTTCGTTGAAGTAGACGTTACCAATCTGGTTCAATGGAGAGACAAAATCAAAGCGAAGTTTGAAAAGAAAGAAGGCGAGAAGATTACCTTCACACCAATCTTCGTTGAAGCAGTTGTTAAAGCGATTAAAGATTTCCCAATGATCAATATCTCTCTGGATGGTAATAACATCGTTAAGAGAAAAAACATTAATATCGGTATGGCTGCTGCACTTCCAAGTGGTAACCTGATAGTGCCTGTTATCAAAAATGCAGATACTAAAAACTTGCTGGGCTTAGTGAAAGATGTTAATGATTTAGCAAAACGCTCAAGAGAAAACAAATTGCAGCCTGACGAAATTCAGGGTGGTACATACACCATCACCAATGTCGGAACTTTCGGCAACGTTATGGGAACGCCAATCATCAATCAGCCTCAGGTTGCCATCATGGCCATCGGTGCTATTCGCAAAAAGCCAGCGGTGCTTGAAACTGAATATGGTGATGTTATCGCTATCAGACATATGATGTTCTTGTCGCACTCATACGACCACAGAGTGGTGGATGGTGCATTGGGTGGAGCCTTCGTAAGAAGGGTAGCCGACTACCTGGAGCAATGGGATGTCAACAGAGAAATTTAATCTACATAAAAAAAGCCTCGATTATTCGGGGCTTTTTTATTGGTGATATAATTTATTTAATCCAATTCAAATGTAATCGGTATTCTACATCTCTGACCCAGTGACATTGGTACCCAATACCCATCTGTTTTATTGATGACTCTATAAGCTTCTCTTATTAATTCGGGATCAATATTGGAATCACTTTTAATAGAAGAGATGACACCTTCTCTTGAAATATCAAATAACACAAATACAACGCCGGTTTTGTTTTTCTTTTTAGCCTTTTCTGGGTAAACAAGGTTCTCTTCGAGGAAGTTATTTAAACTATTGCCTTCGCCAATAAAATGCGCATGATTGGTATAGAGGTATTCCTTAATGTTTGTAATAGTGTCTTCTGGTGTTTTATATGACTTAAAAACGGTGTCTGCATAAGCTTTGTATATCTTAAAAACACTGTCACTGAAATATGCTTTTGATATATTAATCTGTGTGGCAGATTCTATATTAACATCATAAGATGATAATTTCATCTGCCTATAATAATAGGTCTTCTTTTTCATGACACCATTTACATATTGATACTCTGCAAACAAGCCGTTTTTTAAGGTTTTATTGATTGTCGTGTCCGAACTTCCAATTCCTATTAAAATATTGTTGGCATTAGCAGATTTAGATAAATACAATAAGCCAATGATAAGTAATTGTAGTTTTGTCATATTTATGATGCAAATATATCATTTCAAAATTTTTTTAAACAACTAAAATAGAGTAGATGTGGTGCCTATTATTTGTCATCACTCCGTCAAATCAATAATAGTTTTATCATAATGAGAAAATGTTTAATGATTTCAATCGTGCCTTTTTTAGTCAATGCCATTGCAAGTCTGTTTGATAATTAATCGTTTATCCAAATAAAAAGTTGTTTTTAGAATTAGCCGCTTTATAAAGGAATGCGTTTTGTGACCATGCTCATTTAAATTACCATTTAAATTAATTAATATTGTAAATATGTTGAAACAAATATTCAGCTTTAGTCTCATCGCAACTTCCATAATTGTTTTCACGTCATGCGAACACCAACCACCCGTGAAAATTTCGATTACACCAGTAGACACTACCGGTAATGGAGGTAACACTGGTCGTAAATGCAGTCCTGATACTGTTTACTTTAACGAAATTTTACCAATTATTGTTAGCAACTGTGCAGGCGCTGGTTGCCATGATGCCGCCACAAAAGCAGATGGTGTGCAGTTAACAGATTATGCCACTATTCGTTCACGTGTCAATAATGGTTTAAATTCTAAATTGTTCAGAGAAATTAACAGTGGTTCTATGCCTCCAACTGGCAGACTGTCCCAGGATATCATCGATAAAATTAAAAAGTGGATTACTCAGGGTGCTAAAAACAACTATTGCAGCTCTGTTTGCGATTCAACTAAATATACTTACTCAGCAGATATCTCTAAAATCATTGCTACAAACTGTATCTCTTGCCACAATAGCGGAACAGTACTTTTAAATTCTCATAGCAATGTTCAAACCTTCGCACTTAATGGTCGACTCATGGGAGCATTAAAACACCTTCCAGGTTATCAACCAATGCCGAATTCTACCAATTTCTTATCGGATTGTGAACTGAAAAAAATACAAAAGTGGATTGATAATGGCGCACCAAATAATTAATAAACTCATACTCTCTGGAATTTTTGCCCTGAGCTTGTCTGCTTGCTACTACGATAAAGCAGATAAGATTTACCCTGCAGATCCTAACCAGGTTTGTGATACAGCCAATACTAAATATACCCTTACAATTGCACCAATCTTAAAAACCAATTGCACAGACAAGGGCTGTCACACAACGGCTAAACAAGATGCCAATATTGTTCTGGATAATTATGCTGGCACTAAAGCCTGTGTAGATGGTGGTCGATTAATCGGATCACTTAAAGGAAGTGTTGGCTATTCTGCCATGCCTAAAGGCTATCCACTTATTAGCACTTGCGATGTTGCCAAAATTCAAAACTGGATCAACAAAGGTGCACCAAACAATTAATCATTATGAAAAAAACAATTATATGGCTCTTTATTATCGGAATTATAGCCGCCGGTATCGTTATCTTCTATTTTAAAGTAATTGCTGCTAAACACAAAGATCCTGCAGATGCTGTGAAAATTTCATTAACTGCACCAGAACTTTATCGCATGTTCTCGAATTTCGAGGATAGCGCTAATAAAATGTATACAGTGCGCGATATGGCTATTAAAGTGTCTGGACGGGTTCAAAGTATCGAACAAAATGGTAGCAGATATACTATTTTTCTCAATAGCAACGATATGATGGGTGCTGTAGCCTGCGAAATGGATTCTCTCGAAAATTCGTCAGTTAAAATGCTGAAAGAACAAGATAGTACCAATATCGTTGGATTCTGCACTGGCTATTTAATGGATGTTCAACTCTTCAGATGTAAATTGGCAAAATAATTGTATTAAGTAAACTAAATCATTTTTTATGTTAAAATCATTCGCATTCGCCCTTATCGCATTCACCGGTCTTGCCCTGAGTGCTCAACAGTACATGACAAAAACAGGTACTATTAAATTTTTCTCTCACACAACTTTAGAAGATATAAAAGCTGAAAACCGCAAGGTTGTCAGTGCGCTCGATAGCAAAACAGGTGCAATGGAGTTTGCCTGTCTTATAAAGGGTTTCGACTTCACAAACGATGCCATGGAACTCCATTTCAATGAAAGCTATCTGGAAAGCGCTAAATACCCAAAAGCGTCTTTTAAAGGAACTGTTACCGATATCGCAAAAGTGGATTTTACTAAAGATGGTACTTATACCTCTGCATACACTGGTAAACTAACCATCAAAAATGTTACTAAAGATGTTACAGGTACCGCCACTTTCGTCGTTAAAGATGGTAAAGTGACCTCTACTTCTAAAATTAAAATCAAACCAAAAGATTATAACATTTCAATCCCTGCTACTGCTACTGCCAAAATCGCTGAAGAAATTGACGTAGACATTATCATGGATTACACCAAAAAAGCATGAGATTACTAAGCGCATTAATTATTTCGTCAGTTGCTTTCAGTGCAAACGCGCAAACTGATACCACCAAACAACCTTCTGCTGTCTCTGATATTCCAGGCATGGTTGGCGATACATCCAGTATGCTGGATGGTTTCGACATGAATGAAGAACCGGATTTTGAACAAAATGTCTTCAAAGGCAACCGTGTCATCAACTCGCATAGCGTTGAAATGATTGGTAAGAAAAATCTTGACTACAGAATCTGCCACCGTTTTGGTTATATCAATACCGGCCCTTATGAGATGTTTGGTCTGGATCAGGCCTATCAGAGAATGAGTTTCTCATACGGTATCTCCGATCTTGTCAATGTCGAAATTGCTCGTAGTTCAGTTAACAAAATGTATGATGGTTCACTGAAAGTAAAGTTTATGCGTCAGGCTAAAGGCGATAAAAAACGTCCACTAAGTATTGTGTACGTCGCTAATATGGCCGTTCAAACACTAAAGCCTAATAGTTCTCAAACACCTTACTATTTTTCCAATCGTCTATACTACACCCATCAATTACTGATCGCTAAGAAATTCAATGAGCATTTCTCTCTGCAAATTATGCCTACGCTCTTGCATAGAAACCTCATCGATTCTATGAAGTATAAAAATGATGTTTTCTGTATCGGTATTGGTGGTAGAAATAAAATCACCAGAAAGACTGCGCTGACATATGAATACTTCTATGTATTGCCTGGTCAGATCAATCCGATCTACAACAATTCTCTATCAATTGGTTTTGATATCGAAACTGGTGGTCACGTATTCCAATTGCACTTTACCAATAGTACCGGTATGAATGAAAAGGGTTTCCTTGCAGAAACCGACGGATCATGGGCTAAAGGTGATATCCATTTCGGATTTAACATCTCCAGAATTTTTTATATTGGCAGATAATTTCTGCTCCTGATACTTTCTTTAAAGCCAGAGTTTCTCTGGCTTTTTTTATGGCCTCTTGGGCGCAACTGTTTTAAATAGTTGACACTGCTTTTGTGTTGTTTACAAGTCAGAATGTCTCTCGTCGCTCTTATAACTAAATTTGAATATTAATCTAGTACACAATGAGACCATCAATTAAATATATAGCGATACCGGCGCTGCTGCTCTCTGCATGCGTGCCTCAGCGTAAGCTCGACGATTTACAAGCGAAATTCGATGATTGCCAGAAATCAAAATCTGAATGCAATACTCAGCTCTCTCAGGCTCAGTCTGATTTAACTAACTGTAACGAATCGGTTAAATCTATTAACGCTCACCTTAAAAGTCTGCAGGCCGATTCTTTGGAATGCTTCACAGAACTAGAACGCACCAAAAAACTCTACGAACAATCTGAGCAAACGTCTCAGAAAATCATAGATAACAACCGTTACGAAAATGATAAACTTTCCAGAGAACTCAATGCTAAAAATGAAGCATTGAAAAATAAAGAACGCGAACTCAACGAGAAGGAAGCGTCTTTAATCATGTCGCAAAATAAAAACCGCGATCTCTCAGCATCTCTATTAACTGCCGAAGAAAGTCTGAAACTCAGAGAAAAGCGTGTGGCTGAACTCGAATCGGTTCTCAGAGCTAAAGACAGTGCCGTTAATGCCCTTAAAGCCTCTATTCAGAAAGCTTTGTTGGGTTTCAAGAACCAGGGACTCACAGTCGAAGTCAGAAATGGAAAAGTGTATGTTAGTATGGAAGAAAAATTGCTCTTTAAATCTGGAAGCATAGAAGTGGATCCTAAAGGTCAGCAAGCCCTTCTGGAACTGGCTAAAGCGCTTAACCAGAATAAAGAAGTGAGTATCCTCGTCGAAGGTCATACCGATAATGTGCCAATGAAGTCGCCTACTATTAAAGATAACCTCGACTTAAGTGTACTGAGAGCAACTTCTATATCTCGCATTCTTACAAGCAAAGGTGCTGTTGATCCAAAACGTGTTATGTCTGCTGGTAGAGGCGAACATTTCCCTATCGATCCAGCCGATACCCCTGAAGCCAGAGCAAAGAACAGAAGAACTGAAATTATCCTGACGCCTAAACTGGATGAATTACTCTCTATCCTCGGAAATTAATAATTAAATAAATATACAATAACGACCGTGCACGGAAATCTTCCTGCACGGTCTTTTTGTAAAATCTTTATGCTGCACATCACCATTCTCTCTATCGGTAAAACCAACGAATCTTATGTCAAAGAGGGATTGGATAAATACATAAAACTGCTGAGTAAATACTGCAAACCTGAATGTATAGAATTGCCTGATGTGAAAAATGGCAATAAAATGTCGCCCGACAAATTAAAAGATGCCGAGGCAGAACTTCTTTTAAATCACCTGCCCGATAAAGCTGCTATTCTCTTTCTGGATGAAACAGGTAAAACCTTTAGCTCAGAAAAGTTTGCTGAATACTTTAATAAAAAATCGCTCGATGCTTCTAAAATTATTTTCGTAATAGGTGGCTCTTACGGCTTGTCTGAAAAAAAAAAAAAAAAAGGGGAGAGCATTAGCCTATCGGCCATGACCTTCAACCATCAAATGGTGAGGGTTATTCTAGCCGAACAAATCTTCAGAGCCTTTACCATTATTAAAGGTACCGGTTACCACCACTGATGTTTTTCATTTATTATACTAACTGACGAGCTGCTTGTTCCGCCGCTGCCAGTCCTTCGCTCAACTTTCCACCTGCTGTCGCAAAGAAAGGCTGACCGCCACCGCCGCCCTGAATATGCTTGGCTAAATCGCGTACTACCTGACTGCAATTTATACTTTCCATCAAATCGTCGGTAGCAAATACTGTTATCATTGGCTTGTCATCTGTTTTGCTCAATAATACGCCAAACAGTTTCTCCTGTTCGTTTCTTAACTGAAAACAAATGGTCTTAATAGCATCTGCATTCAAACCATTGACATGCTCTATTATAAAGTTAAACTTACTGCCTTTCTGAATCTTGGATTGTAAGCTTTGTTTGACTTCGCCAGCCTTTGCCAGTTCGAATTGCTCAATTTTTTTAAGCAGTTCGCTGCGCTCCATACTCATTTTCTGAATGGCTGCACGTACATCTTTAGGATCACCAAGTAAGTCGTTTATGTCTTTTAATTGTTGCTCAATGCCTTTATAATAGGCATCTGCACCAACACTGGTAATGGCTTCAATTCTTCTGACGCCGGCAGCTACCGAACTTTCTGAACGGATTTTAAATCGTCTGATTTGTCCTGTGCTCTTCACATGCGTTCCTCCGCACAATTCTACCGAATAGGCTTTGTCAAATGTGATCACTCGCACCAGGTCGCCATACTTTTCTCCAAACAATGCCGTTGCGCCAAGCTCTTCTACTGCTTGCTTTATCGGCACTAAACGTTTTTCATCTAAAGCAATATTATCCGAGATTTTCTGATTGACAATGCTCTCTATTTTCTCAATTTCTTCTTCACTCAGTTTACTAAAGTGACTGAAGTCGAATCTCAGATATTCATCATTCACCAAACTGCCTTTCTGTGCTACGTGATTGCCTAATACCTGTTTTAATGCAGCATGTAATAAGTGCGTTGCACTGTGATTATTAGCAGATAAGGCTCTTTTTTCAGCATCTACTTTTACTTCGAATGATTGTACATTATCGGTAGGAAGCTTATCTACGAAATGAATAATCAGATCATTTTCTTTCTGAGTATCAAGTATCTCTATGACTTCACCATTGGCAATACCAGTCATTGTTCCGGTATCTCCAACCTGTCCGCCGCTTTCAGCGTAAAATGGCGTTATATTGAATACTAACTGGTATTGTAGCTTGTCTTTTACTTTAATAGTACGATGTCTGGCGATCTTTACATTGGCTTCCAAGAAGTCGTACCCAATAAACTCCTCATCGTCATCATCTATCAAATACTGCCAGTCGCCTGTCTCTTTCTTGGCGTCTTTCCGACTGCGCTCTTTCTGCTCATGCAGGCTTCTTTCAAATCCTTCAATATCAACTTCAAAACCATTTTCTGAAGCAATCAGTCTGGTCAGGTCAATCGGGAATCCAAATGTATCATATAATTCAAATGCAACACTACCTTCTATTGTTTTGTTGTCACTTTCAAGGTAGGTATTGATGCGCTCCAGTCCGTTAGATAAAGTCTTTAAAAAGGTATTGCCTTCTTCCTGAATTACTTTGGCAATAAAGTCTTTTTGCTGCTCTATTTCAGGGAACACATTGCCAAATTCTTTGCAAAGTACCGGAATCAATCTGAACATAAATGGTTCTCTCATGCCCAAATAACTGTAACCATAACGCAAAGCTCTTCTCAGAATCCTTCTGATAACATAGCCTGCGCCTGTATTGCTGGGCAACTGACCGTCTGCAATGCAGAATGCCACTGCTCTAATATGGTCGGAGATCACTCTGAAGGCGATATCCTGTTTGCTATCGCTACCACTGTATTGTTTGCCTGAAATGTCTTCAAGGGCTTTAATCAGAGGCTGAAATATATCGGTATCGTAATTGGATTTTTTGTTTTGTAAAACGCGGGTTAAACGTTCGAAGCCCATGCCGGTATCGACATGCTGAGCTGGCAATTTTTCGAGACTGCCATCGGCTTTGCGATTGAATTCCATGAACACATTGTTCCATATTTCAATTACTTCCGGATGGTCTTTGTTCACCAGTTGATCACCGCTTACTAAAGCTTTTTCGGCCTCATCGCGCATATCAACGTGTATTTCGGAGCAGGGACCGCAAGGACCGGTATCGCCCATTTCCCAGAAATTATCTTTCTTGTTGCCTTTAAGAATGCGTGAAGGATCGATGAGCTTTGCCCAATAGTCGTATGCCTCCTGATCGAAAGCTAATCCTTCTTTAGCATCGCCTTCGAAGACGGTAACGTACAATTTGTTCTTGTCGATTTTATATACCTCGGTTAAAAGCTCCCAGCTCCAGGCTATGGCTTCTCTTTTAAAATAGTCGCCAAAGCTCCAGTTGCCCAGCATCTCGAACATGGTGTGGTGGTAATGGTCGACACCAACTTCTTCCAAATCGTTGTGCTTTCCACTGACACGCAGACATTTCTGAGTGTCGGCAGCTCTGTTGTAAGGGGCTCTCTTATTGCCTAAGAAATAATCTTTAAACTGATTCATACCCGCATTGGTAAACATCAGAGTAGGGTCGTTCTTAACGACAATAGGCGCTGAAGGCACTATCGTGTGCTGTTTGTTCTGAAAGAATTCTAAAAAACTTAGTCGTATTTCCTTGGATGATATCATGAAATAAAAATAATCTATTATTTTTGAGCGTTCAAAAATTTGAATTCGCGAAAATACAAAATAGCTTAGGTAATTTAACATGGCAAAGACCAAATATTTCTTTAATCCAAAAACACTTAGTTACGAGAAGTACAAACTAAGTAGATGGATCCTCTTTCTCAGAGGCATTGGTGTCTTTTCTTTTTCCTTAATTCTGGGCTTTATTTTTTTCCTGATTTTTAATCGATTTGTCGATACGCCTACAGAAAAGAAAATGAAATCTGAAAATGTCGATTTCATTGCCGAGCTCGAACACCTCAATCAAAGGGTCCTGGCTATGAATGCAGAACTCGAAAAAATCAGAATTAAAGACAATACTGTTTATCGCGCTATCTATGAGAGCGCTCCTGTTGCCGGCAATACCTGGAAACAAAGCTTTCAGAATTCTGAGAAGTACGATGAACTAAGAAAATTGCCAAATGCCGAACTCTTATCTGAGTTGAATATGAACCTGGATAAACTGAGCCATGATTACAAAGTTCAAAGTGCCAGTTTCGATCAGTTGCTATCCATTGCCCAGAATAAAAAAGACTACCTATCCAGAATTCCAGCAATTCAACCGGTATCAAATCGCAAACTGGAAAGAATTGGTTCAGGCTTTGGTTATAGAACCGATCCATTTTACAGAACTCAGCGTTTCCATGCTGGTATCGATTTTACTGCACCAAGAGGGGTAGAGGTATATGCCACAGCCGATGGTACCGTAGAAGCGGTTAATACAGAAATATGGGGCTATGGTCAGCATATCATCATCAACCATGGCAATGGCTTTACGACGCTGTATGGTCACTTAAGCAAATTTAAAGTAAAAAGAGGTCAGAAGGTAACCCGTGGCATGTTGATTGGGCTGGTAGGGTCTACAGGTAAATCCACTGCGCCACACTTACACTACGAAGTACATAAGAATGGCGAGAAACTCAATCCGGCGTTTTTCTTTTATAACGACTTAACTAACGAAGAATATCAGCAGATGCTAGAAAGGGCCTCTGCACCTAACCAATCATTTGACTAATGCCTAAACTGAAATCAGAATCAGATATCAAAAAAATGTTCTATAAAATGGGAGAGGTGTCAGCTATTATTGGCGTGCCTCCTTCTATGCTCAGATTCTGGGAAAAGGAATTTGATTGCCTTAAAGACCTGCACAAAAACAGAAAGGGCGATAGATTATACACAGAGCAAAATATTGAAGACCTAAAAACCATACACTTCATTGTAAAAGAGAAGGGATACACGCTACAAGGGGCTAATGAGTATATGTTAGGCAATCGCAAAGTGTCAGATAAAAACAGCGAAATGCTAAAAAGTCTTGATAAAGTGAAGGCTTTTTTGCTTGAATTGAAACAAAACCTTTAAAAATTAAAAATCAATCAAAGGTTTTTTTATATAAATTTGTCATAAAATTGATTAGAAAAGATGGAAATTCAACAAAACGAAAAAGACAAAAAGAGTAAAACCTACCTCATGATTCTTATCGGTGCTTTGTTAGCACTTAATATTGGTATCGGGGTTAATTTATTTTTAAGTAACAAGAAAAATAAAGAACAGGCGGTCAATATTGAAGGCTTAAGTAAAGATAAAGACAATCTGCAAAAAGAGGTTCAGGGTCTCGAAATCGAACTGGAATCACTCAGATCCGAAAATCAGGGTTTGAATGAACAACTCAATGAGAAAGATTTAGCGATTGAACAAAAAATCAAACAAATCAAAGTCCTTTTAAGTAAAGGTAAATTGTCTGATGCTGAATTCAAAAAAGCTAAAGCCGAAATTCTTAGCCTGAGAAGTCAGATCGAAGATTACAAACTGCGCGTCGCTGAACTTACCAAGCAAAACGAAGAACTAACCGTTCAAAACACCGACTTAACGCAGAACCTTACAGCTGAACAAATGCGTTCTGCTGAAAAAGACCGTGCCATCGAACAGAGAGATAAAAAGATCAATAAAGCCAAAATTTTGCATGCCAGTGGAATTGTTGTGGCTGGTGTGAGAGAAAGAAAATTATTTGGTAAAAAAGAAGTCAGCACAGACAAAGCTTCTAAAGTGGAAGAAATTAAAGTGAAATTTAGTCTCGACCAAAACGTTGTAGCGGATGCTGGTGATAAAGATATCTTTGTTAAAATCATCGGTCCTGATGGTGCACCTATCACCGGTAAAATGCAAACGACCAAAGTAGATGGTACTGAAACTCTGTATACTGAAAAGAAAACAGTGGATTACAAAAACGAAAAACTAGATGATGTCGTGTATTGTAAAAAGCAAGGTTCTTACACTAAAGGAGAATATACTGTAGAGATTTTCGCTGAAGGTTTCAGAATCGGCAGCGCTAAATTCACCTTGAAATAAGTGAATAAATAATATTGAAAAGCCGACAGAAATGTCGGCTTTTTTTTTACATTTGTATCAGATGAAGAGAATAGGTGTAATGACTTCAGGTGGCGATGCGCCAGGGATGAATGCCTGCATCAGAGCAGTGGTTCGTTCTGCTGCTTTTCACAATGTGGAAGTAGTAGGTATCAGACGCGGTTTCCAGGGAATGATTGAAAATGAAATGTCCCTGCTCAATGTCAACGAAGTTGGTAATATCATTCAGTATGGTGGTACCATCCTTAAATCAGCCCGTAGTAAAGAGTTCATGACAGTCGAAGGGCGCAGAAAAGCCTACGACAATCTTGTTGCAAATAATGTTGAAGGTATAGTTTGTATTGGTGGAAATGGTACCTACACAGGTGCTGGTGTTTTCTATAACGAATACGGTATTCCTAGTGTAGGTGCTCCTGGTACAATTGACAACGATTTATATGGTACCGATTTTACGATAGGTTACGATACCGCTGTTAATACCGCTTTGGATGCAATCGACCGTATCAGAGATACCGCAGATTCTCATAACCGTATCTTTTTTATTGAAGTAATGGGACGAGATAGTGGGTTTATCGCACTTAATAGCGGACTGGCAGGAGGTGCCGAAGCGATTCTTTTACCAGAAATCATGAACGACTACGATGATTTAATTGCTAATTTTGAAGATAATACCAAACGTAAAAAAGCATTTTCTATCATAGTGGTTGCCGAAGGCGAAACCAATGGTCACGCTTTCGAAATCGCCGAAAAGTTTAAAGCCCGTTTCTCTGAATTCGATATCCGTGTCTCTGTACTCGGTCACATTCAAAGAGGCGGAAAACCAAGTGCTAACGACCGTGTTTTGGCCTCTACATTAGGTAATGCTGCCGTTGAACAATTGCTCGCAGGTAATACCAATGTATGCGTGGGTGTCGTCAACCAGGAAGTGAAAGTTACTTCATACTCCGATGCTATCTCTAACAGAAAATCAATTAACCCTGTCCTCTGGAACTTGTCTAAAATACTAAGCTATTAATGCTGCTCAAGTTAAGTGTCAATAATTTTGCTATCATCAAACAGGTGGTGTTTCAACCTTCTAAAGGATTGAATATTATTACCGGTGAAACTGGTGCCGGTAAGTCAATTATTCTTGATGCACTTAACTTAATTCTTGGCTCAAGAGCCGATATTAAAACACAAAGCGAATGGTCTGAAAAAACAGTGGTAGAAGGGGAGTTCGCGCTTAACCACGATCAGTTTGGTGCTTTCTTTACTGATAATGATATCGACTTTGAGGAGACAACCATCATAAGACGCGAAATAAACAGCAATGGGAAGTCGCGGACCTTCATTAATGACACACCTGTTAACCTTAATCAGTTAAAATCTCTTGGTGAGAAATTAATAAGTATTCATTCTCAACACGAAAATACCCACCTCAACGATCGTGTTTTTCAATTTAATTTAATTGATAACTTCGCCGGGATTGCCCCAAAAGTCAATAGCTTTAGAAAACAATTCAGAAATCTAAAGGAAAAGGAAACTAAGTTGACTAATCTGAAAGCTGAACAAGATAAACTGCTAAAAGAAAAAGACTATCTCGAATTTCTGATCAATGAGTTTGAAGCGCTCGCCCTCCAGGAAAACGAAGAATCCCTGATCGAAGCTGAATTGAATATCCTGAGCAATGCTGAACAAATTACCCAGATTGCTGACTGGATTTCAACGGCTATAGCTGATTCCGAAAATGCCATCGCTGATGTGCTGACTCAGATTAGAAATAAAATTAGAACCATTGAAAATGTCAATGATAAATCGCGCGAACTATCTGCCAGAATTAGCTCGGCTATTATCGAACTGAAAGATATTGCCAATGACGCTACCGAGTTAAAAGATTCAGTTCAGGCCGATGATAACCGGATGGAGCAATTGAATGAACGTTTAAATGCCATTCAACATCTGAAACGCAAACACAATGTAAGCGATTATGCTGAACTCTTAAAGGTAAGCGAGCAGATAGCGGATCAACTCATTAATATCGGGAATATAGATCGCGATATCGAACACCTTGAAAAAGAAGTGGAAGTTCTACTCAATCTCTTAAAAACAGAAGCTAAGACGCTGCACCAGGATAGACAAAAATCGGTTGTTAAACTGAAGTCTGAACTGGAAACGAGATTGAAATCGCTTGAGATGCCTAATGCTAAAATAGAATTTGATCTCTCTGAAAAAGAGCAACTGGACGACTTTGGTTGTACAGAGCTGTTAATTCGTTTTAATGCCAATCTGGGTATGACACCTCAAGCCCTCAATAAAGTAGCTTCTGGTGGTGAGTTAAGTCGGCTTGCTCTTTGCATTCGCTCAGTTGAAGCTTCTAATAAACAACTCAACACCCTCATCTTCGATGAAATTGATACGGGTGTCTCTGGCAGAGTAGCTGATACCATCGGTCAGATGTTTAAATCTATTTCTTCTCAACACCAGGTGATTGCCATTACACACCTGCCTCAAGTGGCAGGATATGGCGATGAGCATTTTATGGTTTGTAAAAAAGAAGAAGGGAACTCTACCGTTTCATATTTAAAACACCTCAATGATTCTGAACGCATCGATGAACTGGCAAATATGCTTAGTGGTAATCAGGCGACTGAAATTGCGCGAGAAAATGCCAAAGAATTACTTAAAGCCTAATGTCCGAAATACTAATAATTATTTTCCTGATTGCTGTTCTCTTCGCTTACCGAAAAGATCTAAAAGATTACACCAGCAGATATTCTGATAAAACTCAAAAAGCTATTTATATCACATTTATGGCCCTGGTAGCTTTGTATCTGCTAAAGCGGCTGTTCTTCTAATGCTTTTTGCGATCGGCTTTCTGCTTCTCGTAAATAAAGATGGTTTCAACTCTCTCTCTTGCCCATGGCGTTCTGCGTAAGAACTTCAAACTTGATGCAATGGTAGGATCCTTTAAAAAACAATTAATTCTAACCTGATCAGCCATATAATCCCAGCCCTTATTTTCTACCAGCCAGTTTAATATCTGCTCTAAAGTTATGCCGTGTAAAGGGTTGTTTTTTTGTTCCATTTATTGCTTTCTTTTAATCGGAATGTAAATATACTCTTCTGATTCCGGATCATTGTTTTTGTACCGGTCACCCAATACCTCAAAATGCGGTCTGTTATCTAACTCAAATTCTGAAGCTGGTAAATACTCGCCGTAAATATACTGGAAAATACTGGTGTCTGTAGATAAACCTTTGTAATGGAATACGGCATATAATCCGCCAGGTATCTCAAAAAGACTGTATCTATCGTCAATGTTAGATGGATTGTTTTCCAGCTCTACTGCCGCCCATTTCTCAAAAGTTCTGTTTGGGTCGAACTGAATAAAATAGTCGGACTCGTACACCTGAGCAGAGATAATTTCCTTGTTTTTGCGATCCCCAATACTGCCAATCTCTGGCATAAATGAACGCCATAATTCGCCAGTTCTATTATTCGCTAATGACATGTTTAAACACTTGCCAAGGCAAATTTTAGGCGCTATCGTAAGAATATCCGGACTAAGCATCGACCTAGCCTTTAGCTTTTTCCATCGCTTTCTTGATGAACTTCACAAAGATAGGATGTGGGTTCTCAACCGTACTCTTTAATTCAGGGTGAAATTGTACGCCAATGAAAAACGGATGCTTTGGTATCTCAACTATTTCTGCCAGTCCGGTTGCCGGATTGGTTCCTGTAATCATCATGCCATGCTTTTCGAAAGCATTCAAATATTTATTGTTGAACTCATAACGATGTCTGTGACGCTCGCTAATTTTAGATTTACCGTAAATTCTTGACGCTAATGTGCCTTTAACAATGTTACAATCGTATGCCCCTAGACGCATTGTGCCACCTTTCTGTGTCACTGTCTTTTGCTCAGACATCATATCAATGACGGCATGCTTGGTGTCGTTACTCATTTCAGCACTGTGTGCATCTTTATAACCCATCACATTTCTGGCAAATTCAATCACACTGCACTGCATACCTAAACAAATACCAAAGAATGGTATATTGTTTTCTCTGGCATATTTAATGGCAGTTAATTTACCATCTATACCTCTGCCACCAAACCCTGGAGCAACTAAAATACCATCGTAATGCTTTAGTTTATCGCTGGCATTCTCATCCGTTAACAATTCACTGTGTACATATTTCACTTTAACAGAACACTCATTGGCTGCACCTGCATGAATGAAGGCTTCGTTAATTGATTTGTACGCATCTGGTAATTCAACATATTTACCAACTAAGGCAATATTCACCTCATCTTTTGGATGACGGATATGGTGTAAGAATTCTTTCCACTGTTCTAAAACTGGCTCTTGTCTGGCAGCAAGTTTTAATTTGCTTAAAACAACTTTGTCCAGTTTCTCTTTCATCATTACCAATGGCACATCATAAATCGTATCAACGTCAATGCTCTCAATTACGGCATTCACATTCACATTACAGAATTGCGCTACCTTTCTTCTGATTTCAGCGTTCAAATGGTGCTCAGTACGACACACTAAAATATCTGGTTTGATACCACTCTCTAATAAGAATCTAACAGAGTGCTGAGTAGGTTTGGTTTTTAATTCGCCCGCGGCAGATAAATACGGAATTAAAGTCAGGTGAATCACGATGGCATCGTCTTCGCCTACTTCCCACTGCAATTGTCTCACAGCTTCAATGAATGGCAATGATTCAATATCACCAACTGTACCACCAATCTCAGTAATAACAATATCAAAATTACCAGTGTTACCCAGTAATTTCATTCTGCGTTTAATCTCGTCAGTAATATGTGGAACTACCTGAACAGTTTTTCCTAAATAATCGCCTCTGCGCTCATTGTCAATAACAGTCTGATAGATTCTACCAGTTGTAACGTTGTTGGCTTGTGAAGTCGGGACATTCAAAAAACGTTCGTAGTGACCTAAGTCGAGGTCAGTTTCGGCACCATCTTCCGTTACATAACACTCGCCATGCTCATACGGATTTAAGGTTCCTGGATCCACATTGATGTATGGATCAAATTTTTGAATGGTAACGCGGTAGCCTCTGGCTTGTAACAACTTCGCTAATGAAGCTGATATGATACCCTTACCTAATGATGATGTAACACCTCCGGTTACGAAAACGTATTTGCACTTCTGTTCCATGATAATAATGTTGGTTAAATGGGGGCCTGTTATTGATTGTTTTCAATCAATCGCAATAGTTTTTTGGCAATAACAGATGGAGCAGATAACCGGATGACAAAGGTAGATATTTTTCTTAAATCATGTGGGGGTTGATTTTCAAGAAATTGTCAACAGTGATTAAATCAGAAGGGCTGTCGATGGCGGGACTAACAAAATCGGTATCCTTGACGCTTATTGTGAACCCGTTCTCGAGCCATCTTAACTGCTCTAAACTTTCTGTTTGTTCCAATACCCCAGGCTGCAATTCGCTTAACTTGGAACAGATTTCAGTTCTGAATGCATACATGCCTATATGTCGTCTGTATGGATAATTGTCTACCCAGGTGCTCTCCTCTAAACCTCTGTAATAGGGAATGGCCTGTCTCGAAAAATAAATGGCTTTGCTATTGCCATCACTAATCACTTTGACAATATTGGGATTGAACAATTCTTCGCTGCTCTTTATAGGTTTCTGTAAAGTGGCAATGTCTGTGTGATGCTCCGAAAATTCTGAAGCCAGCAACTCTATCTGTGACGGCAATATAAATGGTTCATCGCCCTGTAAATTGATTAAGACATCAAAGCTGCCATTGATTCGTGACATCACTTCAAAACATCTATCAGTTCCACTGACATGATCTGAGGCAGTCATCATACAATTGCCAAAAGCACTGACGTGGTCATAAATTCTCTGATCGTCTGTGGCAACTACCACCTCTGCATCCAAATTGGTTTTTAAGGCCTGCTCGTATGTGCGTCTTACCAGCGATTTGCCTGCTATATCAACTAGTGGCTTGCCTTCAAATCGGGTCGACCCATATCTGGATGGTATTACAATCAGTACTTTCATCGTTGCGAATATAATTTAATTTTTATCTGTAGCGCTTTTAAAAACTGACACTCAAGCCAACCTTTAAACCGAACCTCCTGTAGCCTACGCCGTTTAAATGGGTCAATCTGTGAACTGCCACTACCTGCAAAACTTTAAAAATGTTCTCTATGCCATAAGCTACTTCGATGTATGGCTCTTTGTTGAGGGCGTTAACAAGCGGACTTACTGCTATGCCATTGTAATCCTTCACTGGAATCAATGATTTGTTTTTTTCACTTAAGCTACCCATCACGGCGCGACCTTCAGCAAATTCTCTCCATTTTAATTTCTTCATTAAGGGAATTCTGTTAATTATCGCTCCGTTAAAATGGTGCTCCATTTTGAAGAACAAACTCTGATCAGTAACAAATTCAAAAAAGTCCATTTGATTATAAGCAGAGGTGCTGTAAATATACGATTGGTTTCCTCTGTGAACCTCTAACAAAGGGTAGGGTAGTTGCTCGAAAATCTTAGTGCCCGACAAGGTGAAATCCGTTCTGCCCCAGTAGCCAAAACTCAATCCTTTTTCTATACTGGCCGTTACTCTGTTGTAATTAAATCTGCTGCCCAGTACACCTTTAAAACCTCGGGTATAATTGATGGCCAATGCCAGTCCCCCTGGCTTTGATTGTCTTACACGTTCATTATCGTTCTGTAAATAGTATTCTTTTGGTGCCCAACGCAAACTCACTGTAGCTGTACTATTAGTAAAATCACTACTAATGCCGCTGTCTCCCTGGTTTAGGTTTTCGAAATAGGCAAAGTTGAATTTGTTGTTAACGGGCTCAAACTGATATTCTTTATGCATCAATACAAGTTTCGCATTCCAGCCTTTGGTGAACTCGCTGTTAAACCAGAATTTAGATTCTTTGGTTCTGTTTAACTGACTGGCGGCAAACACCGATACAGCTGTAAATAAATTGCTGGATCCGTAATAATCATCTGTTACGCCGATTTGCTCTATGTCTTTTTTATAGGAGATACCTGTCATCGTCCAGTGTTTTCTGCTGATGACTTTCTCTGCCTGAAGTTTGTATTTCCATTGCATATCCTGGAAACCATAGGCGCCATAACCACTGAAGATGTATTTTTTGCTGAGTCCAAAATTGGTCTTTGCTCCCACACGAATTCTATGTCCTTCTAATACGTTATAGCCGTATAATAAGGCATACGGACCGAAATCAAACTTGCCAATGGTTTTGTAACCATTAAATAAGATGTTGATGAACTCGACATAGTTTTTGATGACCTTCACATTGGTAAGGGTATCGATTTTCATCAATGCTCTTTTCTCATCCGTACTTAAATTCTCATGTCTGGCAGTGTCCCAGAATTCGTCTGATTTTTGTGTGGCGTCTTCTAATAATGTTATAGGGTAGTCAAAAAACTTTGGTGATCGATCGGTGTTTACACTTATCTTCTCATATGAATTGGTGAACAAAGCGATCATACCTGCAGAGTTTTTTGAAAGCTCGGCAATATCTATCAGGATCCTTGATTTAACAGGTACATAGGCCCCCGCAGCTGTCTTCTGCAATTCCTGTGTAATCTTTAATTTCTCTACAAAGTTTAAGTTGGCTTTATTGGTAATGCTTAATGTTAAACGCGTTAATGCAAAGGTGCTGTCTTCAATCCATATGTAGCCGGTGAATACTAAGTCCAGTGGATTTTTTGGTGTCACTTCTATCTGGAAAATCTTTCTGTTGGTGCCAGGTACAAAATCTGAACCTGCCATTTTGAAATTGTAATAGGTAAAGGATGACTTGGCAATTGGAGAAATAAAATTCTTCTGAAGTATCGGCAATATATTGTCGTTGAAATTGTATTGCTGAAAAGTTGATCCTAATAACTGTGATAAGAATGAACCATCTTCAACGCCTATTCCTTTTACCCTTGATGCAATAATTACCTCTTTATTTAGGCGTGGATTTTTATTGTAATAGAAATTGCTCAGATTCTCTGAAATGAAAATTGGTAATACCTGTTTGCCTTTATCCTCACTCAGATATGACATGGTGTCAAAAATGCCCTCAACACTTTTTAGTAGTTTCTTGTTCTTTAAATCTTCAGAAACATTATTAACTGCTATCTGAATTTTTGTAAAACTCTCGCACTCGAAGGAATTCAATTGTTCAAAATTGTAAGTCTGTTTATTGTTCTGCGCGTTCTCAATAATTTTTAAAGCCCGGTTAACTTTACTGGATGCTTTTGCACCGGTAAAAACAACATCTTTATTAACCATCTTAATATTTAGAGTTAAACTCGAGCCTCTTGCTATGTAGATGTTCTGAGTTTCATAACCCACATAAGTGATCACCAATGTATCACTTTCCTTGCTGGTCTTTAAACTAAACTGACCTTCGAAATTTGTACTTGTAGCATCACCTGTGCCGGCAAAGTAAACACTGGCGCCAGTTATAGGCTCGCCTGTCTTTAAGTCTATAACTTTTCCCTTAACAGAACTTGTCTGAGCTAATACACACTGCCCTAAGCCAAATAACACAATCAGAAACAATAAGCGCATAATATGCAAATGTAATTAATGTAGTAGACTCTGTAACGGATGAAAGTCGTAATTTGTTAACGCGTTCCATATAAATGTACAATTAGTGTGTTCTCATTTTTGAAATAGTTATTTCACCATTTTCACACTTCCGTTTTAAAAATTCTGTCCTACAAAAATGTGATTAAAATGTTCACTCTATTTTCAACATTTTTTTGAATTCTGTTTTTAACTCGTATATTTGCAGTCGATAACGGTTCTGAAATTGAACGCTATTTTCAAATTCAGATTAAAAGGGAATCCGGTGTAATTCCGGAACATTTCCCGATGCTGTAATCCTCTCGTATCTTGTTTTCAAGATACAGTTTTTCCGGGTTCTAATACCACTGTTCGCCCAATCAGCGAATGGGAAGGTCCGAAAAAATACAGGGGTGAGTCAGAAGACCTGCCATTGTCAACATAGGTTTTAAAGCTTTCGGAGAAAAGGCTTGGACTCAACAAAGGCACTGCTTCTGTTATCCATTTTTTTTCATCGCTTTTCAGCCGCTAAATAAACATTATGAAGTCTGCGGGACTGATATCGATTTTTTTCTTTAGTACACTGTGCTACGCTCAGTCTAAAGATACCACTGTGTGGAAGGCTTTCGAGCTCATTGCTCCTAAAGCTACCTCTAACACAGGGGCTGTGAAAATCAATATGCCCCTGTCTTCAGGCGGTAGTCTGGCTGATGTACTTTCTCAATACTCTGCTCTGTTCGTTAAATCCTACAGTCCGGGTAACCTCGCCTCTACCTCTATGCGCGGTATGGGAGCTCAGCACACCGCTGTATTATGGAATGGTATTAACCTTCAGAGTTGCATGAATTCTAATATCGACCTGAATCTGTTGCCTGTGTTTTTCTTCGATCAGGCTGCTATTGAAACAGGTGCCAATGCCTCTGCTTCTGCTAATGGTGCCATTGCCGGGGCTATCTATCTAAGCAATGATGTTGCGCCTCTTAATATGACATCACTGGAAGCACAACTCGGAAGTTTTCACCAGAAATCTCTGGCTTTTAGTCACCAACTCTCCGTCAAAAAATGGTCGGCCAATACCCGTATTCTACTTCGATCGGCAGATAATGATTTCAAATATGTTAATTACTACCTGGCCGAAAAACCTACCGAGCGTCTTAAAAACAGCGAATTACAACAAGGTGGTTTTATGCAGGAAATTAAATATACCCTGAATAAAAAACATCAGTTGTACCTTAACTACTGGTACCTCGAAACCAGTCGCAATCTCCCGAACGCTATGGGAATTACCTCTAATAACAACGAACACCAGGATGATTTCAGTCACAAACTGATTGCTCAACACTCGGCTCAGCTAAATGCCAAAACCGAACTGGTCAACAAAGTTTCCTATATCAATGAGAAGATCAATTACTTCAATGATCTTTTAAGTCCAGCGTTCAACACAGCTAACAATTACATCGCCGAATCTCAATGCAAATGGAAAATAACCCCTCAGTTTGAATTCGGTGCCTCTATCAATTATACCTACCAACAAGCTCATACCGATGGCTACCGCAATGGCAAAGAAAGACATTTGTTCTCTCTATGGTCTGGTATCGTTTGGTGGTCGAAAAACAAATTGTATAAACTAAGCTTCGGTAACCGTCAACTAATGGCCAACTCTGAAATGACGCCTTCTAGTCCCGATTTAGGTGCCGAAATTAAACTACACCCTAAACTAAAACTAAAAGCAAATCTTGCCGCTGGTTTCAGAATTCCTTCATTTAATGATTTGTTCTGGCAAGCTGGTGGTAATGCCGATCTTAAACCAGAAGTTTCCCGTAAATCTGAATTAACAACAGAATACAAAAACGCTGAGTTTAAACTCGCACTTACTGGATTCTATCACCATGTCAGCGACTGGATTCTATGGACCCCAGATCCTGCTTCTCAAATCTGGAGAGCCTCTAATGCTAAAACGGTTACCTCACAAGGTGCTGAAATTGCTTCAGAGTACAAATGGAGTATCTCTAAATTTCATTTTGTGAAATTCTCTGGCAGATACCAGTTTGTGAGAAGTATCAATACCAGTGTTTATTTCAACGACTCTGCGGCCTTTATGAAGCAATTATTTTATACGCCGCTTCATACTGGTTTTGCTCAATTAAACTACCAGTACAAGTATCTTAACTTCTCTGTCGGAACTGTCTACACTGGCTCTGTCTTTACAACTGCTGATAACAGCAAGGATAATGCGCTGCCATCATACTGTCTTGTAAATAGTTCCCTGTCTTATCTCTTCAATGTTAAAAAACATCAGGCCCTCGTGTCTGTCTCAGCTTTCAACCTCGGGAATGCGACTTATCAGGTTATGCAAAACCGACCTATGCCACTGCGAAACTATCAAATATCAATAAAGTTCAATATCAAACATGATTAAAATTAATTACACTAAATGGGTGTTCATTTCTATGTGTGCCTTAGCCTTCTCGTCTTGTAAAAAAGATGAAAACACTACTGTCATTACCGAAAACTACAAAGGTTACCTAGTCGTTAATGAAGGTGGATTCAATAAATCTAATGGCTCTGTGGGTTTGTACAAACCCGGAAATAAAACATATTTGGATGCATTTAAATCTGCCAATAACCGTCCACTTGGCGATATTGTGCAGTCGATGTCTCTCATTGATGGTAAATATTATATCGCTGTCAATAACTCTAATAAAATAGAAATCGTCAACCAGGCTGACTTTAAATCGGTGGCTTCAGTAAATGTTAATTCCCCTAGATATATTCTTAAAGTTTCAGCCACTAAAGCCTATGTAAGCAATCTCTATAACAACGCTGTTCAGATTCTTGATCTGAATTCTAAAATGCTTTCTGGTTCTGTTAATATTAACCACTGGAGCGAAGCTATGGCCCTGATGAATGGCAAAGCCTATATTAATGCGAATAACGATAAAATGATGATACTCGATGTTACTTCTGATGCATTGGTTGATTCTATTAGTATGTCGGCCGGACTGAGTAAAGTGGTGAATGCAGGCACTGATAAACTTGGGGTGTTGTGCGCTGGGGCACTCGACTGGACCAATGGAAGTGTTCTGGCAGATGCCAAGTTTTTTATTCTAAGTAAAGATTCTAATAAAGTGTCTTTAACAGTACCTCTTACTGGTGCCGGTTACGGTGGCTCTCTGGTATACAGCGCTTCGGCAAATGCTTTCTATTTCTCTCTTGGAGGAAACGTTATTAAGAAGGTAACGATCGATGGTGTCGTAAGTGATTTTATCACGCTTGGTTCTGGTATCTCAGTTTATGGTCTTTCTATTAATTCAAATGGTGATCTGTTCGTTATGGATGCTGGCGATTTTAACTCTGCTGGTAAAGTTTATATTTACAACAGCACAGGTGTGAAACAATCTGAGTTTGCAGCTGGTATCGCTCCAAATGCTGTATTATTCAACGACTAATGAAGTACTTCTTTTACCTCATCATACTTTTGTCTGCCTGTCAGAATAAATCTGCTGATGTAAAAGATACGATCTTATCATACGAGCCAATGCGCTATACTAAAATGTTTGGTATAGCGCATTTTTCTGATTATTCTCGTCTCTTTTTTGTTAAGGATGGCGATACTACATGGAGTATTTCTTCAAAGGAAACAGATACCTCAAATGCTAAAATGGTGGTTCTTTCTTCGGTTTTTGCAGCTTGCCTGGAAATTATTAACGAACAAGATAAAATCATCGGTATCGATAAAATAACTTATTACAATGATTCTCTTCTCCTAAAAGCATTTAGTAAAGGGTTTATCACAGAAATAGGTGAGGAGGGGCAATTGAAAATGGAAAAATTACTTCAGCTAAAACCTGATTTTCTGTTCGCCAGTTCACACACTAGTTCTGATGTCGCTACAGTTAAACGACTTGAAAGTGTCGGTACCAGAATTATACCATGTGATAATTTTCTGGAACAAGATCCTCTGGCTCGTGCCGAATGGATGAAACTCTTTGGGTTTATCTGCGGTAAATTGCCTCTGGCAAATCTGAAATTCAATCAAATTGATTCGAATTACCAAGTACTCAAATCTCAGGTAAGTAGCACCTCTAAACGCCCCTTGATTATGACCGATGCCATGTACATGTCGGTGTGGAATGTGCCCGGTGCCGAAAGCTACACCGCAAAACTAATTCAGGATGCAGGTGGTCTATATGTGTTTAGTAATAAAAAAGACCGTTTCTCTTTTCCTTTGAGTTTTGAAACTGTTTATACTGCAGCAGCTAATGCAGATGTGTGGATTCATGTCAATCAATATAAAACCATTAGCGAATTACTATCGGCTGAACCCAGATACCAATTGTTTAATCCAGTTGCCAAACAGCAAGTCTACAATTACAACAAAAAAGAAAATGTAACAGGTGGAAACGATTTCTGGGAAACCGGTGTTGTCCGACCAGATCTGGTGCTGAAAGACCTGATTCAGATTTTCTCTATGGATAAAAATAATCAAACGGATTTGTATTTTTATAACAGACTTGATTAGATTTGCCTTTTATCTAAAAAGTGCTGTTCAATTCCTGGATATTCTTTCTCTTTTTACCCCTGGTTTTTGCCGGCTTTTTTAGTTTGCCCCACAAATGGCGATGGCTTTTTGCCCTCATCGCTTCTTATGTCTTCTATGGTTGGTGGAAATGGGAATTTCTTATTCTTATAGCTTTTTCTACCATCTTCGACTATTTTACTGCTCTGAAAATTGAAGCCTCTGATGTGCCTTCCGTAAGAAAACGATGGCTTGCCTTAAGTCTGTTCATCAATTTAGGAATACTTTTTTTCTTCAAATACTTTTACTTTTTTGTTGGAAATACTGAGCCTGTTCAAGCTCTGGCGCACGACCATCAATCTCTAAAAGACTTCATCGATTTCCTCGGTCGCTCTTTACCAGTCGGTATTTCTTTTTATACTTTTCAAACATTGAGCTATACATTAGATGTATACTACAAAAGAGCCTCTGCTGAAAAACATCTGGGACAGTTTGCTCTGTTTGTGTCGTATTTCCCGCAGCTGGTAGCCGGACCAATAGAACGATTCACACATCTTAATGATCAACTCAAACAAAAACAAAGTATTCTGTACAGCAATCTGCAAGCTGGTTTCAGATTAATACTTTACGGGTTTTTTGTGAAAATGGTAATTGCCGATAACCTGTCTTATACCGTTAGCTCTGTGTTCGATCAACCAGGTAAATGGGTGTGGTACTGGAACCTTATTGGGGTGCTGGCTTTTGCATTTCAAATTTACGCCGACTTCTTTGGATACTCCCTGATAGCCCAAGGTGTCGCTAAATTGTTTGGCGTTAACCTGATGGATAATTTCAATCGTCCCTATCTGGCTAATGGTATCAATGATTTCTGGCAAAGATGGCATATCTCTCTAAGTACCTGGTTCCGCGATTATGTCTATATCCCTTTGGGTGGTAATAGAGTAGGGCAGGCCAAATGGATATTTAATATTCTGGCAGTGTTTTTATTAAGCGGACTCTGGCACGGTGCCAACTATACCTTTATTATTTGGGGTGCTTTGCATGGTGGCTATTATTTGATAGAACGATTTACGCCTCTTAAAATTAAAAACAGTCCGTTTAAAATTCTCATAACTTTTCTGGCTGTGGCTTTTGCCTGGATATTCTTTAGAGCAAATGATATGTCGCAAGCCCTGGATGTTATAAATGGTGTGATTGGTGTTAATGATGGCGATAGATTGCTGGATACTCAGCCATTTATTTTTATGCTCTTACTGATCTTCGGTGTCCTCGAACTGATGCGAAAAAACCAGCGCTTCGATGAGTATTGTAACACCTACTCGGCTGTTCAACGCTGGGCACTATACTGTTTTCTCTTGTTTTGTATCCTCACTTTAAGTGGCTCCGAATACCAGGCCTTTATCTATTTTAAATTCTGATGCAATGGTCGTTTAAACATATCGCCCCTCGTGTTTTAGCCATTACGGTAACAGTTTTTGTGTCTTCATGGCTATATAATAAGGTGTTCTGGATACCTGAACTAAAAGATCAGGGACCAATGCTGTATAACTTGATAGAATACCAAAATCACAACGATGTGCTTTATTTTGGTGAATCATCTAATTATTGGGTGGCGCCCGAAGATGCGGATAAACGCACCATCAGCGATATGATTAATGATAGTTTAATTGGTGCCCGTTTAAGCGGTATTCAAGTGCCTGCCTATCATGCAGGAATGTTCCTGCCTG
Organism: Bacteroidota bacterium; assembly: GCA_027490055.1. Classification (GTDB taxonomy): domain Bacteria; phylum Bacteroidota; class Bacteroidia; order NS11-12g; family UBA955; genus JABMMZ01. The sequence goes on from JAIXYV010000011.1 coordinate 61,644, forward strand.
TAATCAAACATATCAATCCCAATAGCAGAGTCAAACACATCGTGGTTACTATGAACCTGCGCTCTTTTGATAAGCCCTGGATCTTTTCAACTCAGGAAGGTGCTCTGCTAAGAACGCGCTGCTTTTATTATACCACACCTCCTCTCTATAACAGATTGTGCGCAACACTGGGTTATTACGAAAATCCTAGTGCCGAATTACAAGATGAAAAAATGCTGGAGGCTTTTGAAAAAGATAGTATAAAAGCTAATTTTCCACTAGCCTACACCACCGTTAATGCCTGGAAAAATTCTATCGCTTACCTCAATCCCGATGGCTCTACTAACGAAGAAAAACAAGGTCTCGCTCACCATTATGTTAAAGCCTATGCTTTTTCTATCGATACGCTGAACAATCCTCGTATACGCGACTTCGACGAAATTGTTAATGTTTGTAAATCTAAAAACATCAAAGTGTATTTTAATCTCTTATCTGAAAATACGCAATGGGCCGATTCTCTGGTTGGTAAAGAACTCTCAATGCTGATGAGATACAACAGAGATTTACTGGTTAATCGTTATACCAATCAAGGGGCTGTCGTTATTGATAACCTCGAAGCTGTGCCTGGTAAACACTTCGGTGAAAAAAATTGGACTACCGAACATTACGATCAAACAGGTAGAGCCATTATCGCCAAAAACGTCTGCAAAGCGCTGGCTTCTGTGCCGAGAAAAAAGTAAAATTGGTCCATTCTTCCTCGCAATTGACCAACATCATTAATCTTTATTTGTTATTTTTCTGTTAAATTAATCTGACTTACATCATGGTTGATATACGATTAAGTCAATTATTTCAATGCTTATTCCTTATAACAATGTCATTATAAGTTCCTTCTATTTTATTTAGAATAATTCTAAATTGATTTGGTCGAATAATTTGAATCCTCTAATATTGCAGCACAAAATTTATTTAAAATGATTCTAAATAATTGTA